>DATNED010000173.1:0-4988 GCA_035553115.1 Terriglobales bacterium
CTTTTCCGGACCTACCCCTCGATTACAATGTTGCCGCCGCAGAGCAGGGGAATGAAGGTGGTGAACGGAACGTTCAGCCCGCTCGGGCGGGGGTACGGTGCGTCCTGCGTCGGTGTGGAAGGGAGCACATCGGGCCCATCCATATGAAGATCGAGCCCGAAGGCCGCGGCGGTCATCGCGAAGTGATCATCATTGTTCGGCGTGGTCGAAGGGTCCGTGCCAGTGATCTGGAGCACCACGTTGCCTTGAGAATCCGGGGGCGCTGTCCAGATCGCACCCTCTGTGTTCTTGAGTTGCAGCGTATGCCCCGCATTCAATGAATAGGGCAACGCCATCCCCAGCCCCACGCAGCTGGCGGCGCCGGGAGTTGAGGGCGTCCTCAACTGCCGGAAGTTTCGCCCGCTCAGGAGGTTGTCGCCGAAATCAGCCGGTTGCCTGCTCCGCAGGGCATACTGCATTGGCCACAGGCCGGTGAGCGGCAGCTTAAAGCTGCACCGCACCGCGCTCGCGTCGGCTAGCTCCGGCACCGCGGCGCCGCGCGGCAAGCCTGAAAAGGCGACCTGGGTTTCCACCGCCGGCGGCAGCTTCGACCATATCGGCGTAACCGCCTCCACGTCCGTCAACGAATACGTGCCTTGCCCAATTGCCGTTGGTGCGGAGGGCTCCCCCATCGTGTAGGTGTGGCCTGGGCAGGGCACCGCGATGGCGGTCACCATCTGATTGCTTTGGTCCGTGGCGAAAACCCAAGGTCCCTCAAATAGGACAAGGAACATCGGAGCGGAGCCATTACTCATTGTTTAACGTCCTCGTCGGGCGCGCCGAAGGCGGCGTATGCGGCCCAATAGAACGGGGCTGCGGTGTCGGGCTGGCTTCGGAGCGCGGATTGGGCGGTTTGCAAGGCGCGGCCGACGGGGGTGCCGGCACGCAGGGCGGCATAGAAAGCCTCGGACCAGGCGGCCGCGCTGCCGGACTCGACCGGCCAGCGCGTGGCCACGACGCGCGGCACACCGCTGCGCAGGCAGGCGCGAACGAAGCTGTGGGCGTCGAACAGCCCGGCGGAAGCCGCGGCAGTGGAGCACGCGGCCAACACCGCCAGTTGGCAATGCGCCAGCGCCCCCCGGTTGAGATCGGCGCTCGAAAGCGCATCATCGCCGGCCAGCAGCAGGCGTCCACCCTCGGCGTGGCCGGCGAAATGGAAAACTTCTGCCTCCGGCAGGTCGCGCAACACCGCCTCCCGTGTTGCCGCAGCTCCCAGCAGCGCGCGTGCGCCCGCTCCAGCGGCCAGCCGCGCGGCCTCAGCGCCGGCCTCTGGCAACGGCGGCAGCCCGAGCGCGGGGTCGAGCGCCGGATCGCCCACCGCCAGCACCGGCGCGCGCTTCAGCCGAGCCGGAGGGCGCGCCGCGGCGAACTCCAACCCCGGCGACTGCAGCACGGCTTGTTGCAGGTACGCGCCATCGGAACTGCGCAGCGCCGCAAAGGGCACTTCGCCGAGCGCCCCGTCGGCTTCGACCACCAGCGTGCGCTTCGGGTCGAGCCACCGCGCCATCGGTCCCAGCAGCCACGCCTCCAATTGCTCGCCGTGAGCGCGAAGCAGACCGGCATCGCTGGCCGGATTGGCGCAGGCCAGAGCGAAGGCGTGCGCCGCCGCCTCGAGTTGCCCGGCGGCCACGGGGACTTGGGCCGCGTGCACGCCGCGATCGTCAAACAGCCACGCTGCCACGCCGGTGGGCAAAATCGCATAGCTCACCACTTGCTCATCGCGCAGCTGCGCCCGCGCCATTTGCACGCGGTCGGGAAGGACCAGCGTCGCCACCTTGCCGGCATCCAGGCGCCGCGCAGCAGCTTCGAGGCCGGGTGGAAGCGGCGCTGCGGAGCGCACCGCGCCGGCGCGCGACCACTCCCATGTTTCCAGCGCCGCGCGCCCGTCCGGGTGCTGTTCGAGCTCGGCGGCGACGAGCACGCGGTAGGCGTCACGCTCCCGCTCCTGCCAGCCGAGGCGTTCCTCGTCGCTCGCAAGCGTGCCCAAATTGCTTTCGCTGATGGCCACCGCGGCGCTGGCTTCGCGCTCGGCTAGGGCCAGACGTCCGCGCTTCAGGTCAAGCGCGGCCTGAACGGAAAAAAACGGAAGGGCGCGCGCAGCCAGCGAAGTCACCTCGGGCTGTTCGCGGCGGAATGCCGCAAGGTGCACCGCCGCCGCCGGCAGCGCGTCCGCGCGCAATGCGCCGACCGCGGCATCCAGTTGGTTCAAGGCTCGCAAGTTTTCGGTGGCAGGCGTGGAGGGTAGCGCGGCAAAGAGCGCGTCGGCATGATCCCGTTCCAGCGCCGCCTCCTGCTTGAGCCCGGCGGCGTCGTCAAAGTCGGCTTCGCGTTGCCGCGCCATGGCCTCAAACGAGCGCTCGGGCGTGTGCGTCAGCCGCTCGATGGCGGCGGAACCGAGCCGTTCCGCGGCGAACCATTGCTGCTGGTCGGCCGCGGCCAGCGCCAGCGCCATCTCCACTTCGAAGCCGCGGTACGCTTCGATGGGCGAGCTCCAATAGATATTCAGTTGCGCCAACTCCGATTGCCACAATTGTTCCGAACCGCTGTTGGCAACGGCACTGAGCGCGAACGATTCCGCCCGCAGCTCCAGGGTCGGGTAATGGTCGCTTCGAGCGCGCGCGAGAGCCCGCGCAACCAAGGCCGGCGAATCCCGTCCCTGCACCATGCCGATGCACAGGGTGCGCTCCAAGGCGGCTTCGCCTGCCAGCCACCCCTCGGCCGCCGTCGCTGCCGGCGGCAGCCATTGGTCGAGCGCGGCCAGGCACGCAGTCCCCTGTTCGGCGCGATGCAAGGCATAAATCTCCTCATAGCCGGCGCGCCGCGCTGCTGCCGGCGCGCGCGCGGCGCTGAAGCTGGCCTCGGCGACGGCCGCCGCCGCTCGAGCCGCATCCGGCGTTCCCGCCGCATTCGCCTGCACCGCGGCGGCGAGCGCCGCGGCGCCATGCGCGAACGCCGGCGTCGGTCGGGCCTCGGCGAGCACCTGCTCGAGCCACGCATCGTGGTGCGCGTGCGCGTCCCACGCGGCCAGCGCGCGCAGGCCGGCTTGCGCCTGGGTGTCCGGGCGCCCATGCGCCGGATATGCGGCCGGGAGCCAGGCGGTGATGGCCTGGTGCAGGTATTCCTCAATGCGCCCGTCCTCGTCCCCCCTCAGCGGCCGCAGGCCCGCAAACGCGGCAGGCGACAGTAGGGGCGCGGCGACGGCCGCGTCATGATGGGCGACCCGTTGGCGGTCGGTGTCCAAGTGCTGGCGCGCTTCCGCGGCCCAGTCGCTGCCGCCGTCGGTCGCCAAGAAGGCGCTCCAGTCGGCAATGGCGCCGGTCCAATCTTCGAGCGCCTCTTCCACCAGCGCGCGGTTGTAGCGCGCGAGCGGGTCATGGGCTCGCGCCGCCAGCGCTTGGCCCAAGGCATCGAGAGCAGCGCCGTACCTGGTGGTCGGCCCGGCCAAACCGGATTGATAGTACGCCGCACCCAAATCGGTGAGCAGCGCCGGATCCTTGGGCCGCGCCAGCAACGCCCGCTGCAGCGCGGCCACCGCGGCGTCGGAACGACCCTCGAGCAGATCGGCTTCCGCCTGCGCCCGCAACCAGTCGGCATTGGCGGGCTCGGTCGCCAGGCCGGCGGCGGCCAGCGCTTCGGCCTCAAGCAACTCCGCCCGCCCGGGCGCGTTTTCGCCCACTTCGCCGCGCAACACGCCGGCCAGGGGCGCATAGCTCGCGCCTGCCAGCCGCACCGCCAACGTCCGATGCTGGCCATAGGCGCTCGCGATCAATCGCTCCGCTCGCCACGCCTGAACGCGCGAGCTATTCCAAATGAAGATTCCGGCTGCCAAAGCGATGGCCGCCGCGATTCCCAGCCACGCGGTCCAGCGGCGCGCCGGCCGCACGCTCAGCCCATGCAGCCGCCGCGCCAACCCGCGCTGCCCGGCCCGCGTGCTGCTAGGAAGTCCGCCCAAATCGAGGCCGACCTGGGCTTCGGCGGCTGTGCGCAGAGCCTCGCTGCAATGGGGGCACTGCAGAGCATGCTGCAGCCAACGCTCGGCTTCGTCTGCCGCAAGCGTGCCGCCTACGACTTGGCCGCAAAGGATGGTTTCAGCACATGCCACCGAATTCCCTGTTCTATTCAACGCCACGGGCAGCCATCCCCCTTTCCCCGCCTGCGAGTTTCTTTCGTACCGCTCGGGTTAAGCGATTCAAGAAGCTCTCTACTCCCTTCACGGTCAGTTCCAAGCTAGGAATCGCTGCAATCGCTGCGGCGCTCAACCCCAGGTGGTAATACAACTGGAAAATCAATAGATCGCGGCTGACCTCGGCGGGCGAAGCGACCTCTCGCACGCAGGCCTGCAACTCTGCCATGAGAACGTTCGCGTCGAGATTGCCCTCGGTGCCTGCCCCCAATTCGTCGAGGGGAATCTGAGCTGCGGCTCCGCCGCGTTTGGCCGTACGTTGTGCTTTGAAATGGTCGTGCGCCACCCGGCCGGCCATGACCTTCACGAAGCCATAAAGGGCTTCCGGGTGTTCCGGAGAGAATTTGCGCAGGTGATCCCCGACCACAAGTTTGGTGTAGGTCTCCTGCACTAAGTCTTCAATCTCGGTTGCGTCGCGCACGCCCCAGGCTTGCGCCGCCCCCCAGCAGGCGCGGGCGATCACCGGCTGGGTCCGCCGCACAAATTCTTCCCACGCGCCGGCGTCGCCGCGGCCGCAGGCCACCGTCAGCGCTTGGATCGTAAGCTGATTGCAGGCGTCCGCCATAACTGGGCACCGCGGTGCCGCAATTAGGCAGTTTAGTTCAATGTGAGCCCCTGCTGGCGGCCGGGCCCTAATTGCCCCGGAAGCGACTCTCGGGAAGGGGCGAGACGGGGTGGTTGGCTAGGACGCAGGGAGGGCGGGGCAGCGTGGGGCGTAGGGGCTCTCGCGCTGCCCTGCCGTACTGGATAAGCGGAAGGCGGAGCG
>DATNED010000174.1:0-6231 GCA_035553115.1 Terriglobales bacterium
CCGCGCCACCGAGATGGGGCCCTTCCGGCTCTGGGAGGAGAAGGAAAAAATCGAGCAGGAGTCGCTGCGTTTCAAACCCGAGGAGTGGGGCATGGAGCAGCGGCCCGGAGCCGACACCGATTTCATGTTCCTCAACATCGGACCGCAGCACCCCGGCACCCATGGCGTGCTCCGCATTGCGCTGCAGCTCGATGGCGAAACCATCGTGGACGCCGTGCCCGACATCGGCTATCACCACCGCGGCGCCGAGAAGATGGGCGAGCGGCAGAATTGGTACACCTACATCCCCTACACCGATCGCGTGGATTACCTCGCCGGGGTGACCAACAACCTCGCCTATCTCACCGCCGTCGAGAAGCTGGCCGCGATCGAGGTGCCGCCGCGGGCGCAGGTGATCCGGGTCATGTTGACCGAGCTGTTCCGCATCATCAGCCACCTGGTGTGGTACGGAACCTTCGCGCAGGATGTGGGGCAGCTCTCGCCCGTGTTTTTTACCTTCAACGACCGCGAGAAGGCCCTCGAAATCATCGAAGCCATCACCGGCGCCCGCATGCATCCCAACTGGTTCCGCATCGGCGGCGTGGCCCAGGATCTGCCCCAAGGCTGGGAGGCGATGATCGCCGCCTTCTGCGAGTACATGCCGCACCGCCTCGACGAGTATGACCACGAGGTGATGGCCAACCGCATCTTCAAGGCGCGCACCGTCGGCGTCGGCCGCATGACCGTGCAGGAGGCCATCGCTTGGGGCATCACCGGACCCAACCTGCGCGCCACCGGGCTGGAGTGGGACTTCCGCAAGAAGCAGCCCTACTCCGGATACGAGAACTTCGAGTTCGAGATTCCCACCGCCTCCGGCGGCGACTGCTACGCGCGCGCCCAGGTGCGGGTCGAGGAGATGCGCCAGAGTCTGCGCATCATCCGCCAGTGCATCAAGAACATGCCCGAGGGAACCTATAAGTCGCGCCATCCGCTCGCCACCCCGCCCCTCAAGGAATGGCCGCAGGCCATTCCGTCAGGCAAGGAATCGCCGCAGGCCATTCCGTCAGGCAAGGAATGGCCGCAGGCCATTCCGCCAGACAAGGAATGGCCGCAGGCCATTCCGCCAGAAAACGAGTGGCCCAAGGAAACGCCGCCCGGCGCGCCCCAGCCCGCCCAGGGCACCATGCACGACATCGAGACCCTCATCACCCATTTCCTGGGCGTGACCTGGGGCCCGGTCATGCCCTACGGCGAGGCCTTGGGCGTGATCGAGGGCACCAAGGGCGCCTACGGCTACTACCTGGTGAGCGACGGATCCACCAACTCCTACCGCACCCGCATCCGCACCGCATCGTTTCCCAACATGCAGACGCTGCCGCTGCTCTGCCGCGGGGCAATGGTACCGGACCTGTTGGCCGTGCTCGGAGCCATGGATTTCGTTTTGGCCGATATTGACCGCTGAACCCGGGAAACCGATGCTGACGGAAGCCGAACAGCACGAGATCGAAGCCGAAGCGGCGCATTACCCCGAGCGCCGCGCCGTGGCCATTGATGCGCTCAAGATCGTCCAGCGCCACCGCGGCCACATCTCCGACGAAACCCTCACCGAAGTGGCCGCCTTCCTGGGTCTGACCCGCGCGGATTTGGACGGCGTGGCCACCTTCTACAACCTGCTGCATCGCAAGCCGGTGGGGCGTCACGTCATCTGGATCTGCGATGGCGTCAGCTGCTGGCTCACCGGCTATGGGCGCCTGCGCCGCCAACTCGAACAGCAGCTTGGCATCCACGAAGGGGAGACCACCGCCGACGGGCGCTTCACCCTGCTGCCCATCGTGTGCCTGGGCGCGTGCGATCACGCCCCGGTGTGCATGGTCAACGACGATCTGCACCACGATCTCGATCCCGCCCTCGATCCCGATCGCATCAACCAGCTTCTCCAGCCCTACCGCTAGCCAACTGATCCCCCATGGCTGACGCCCTCACCCATCCGCTCACCTTCAACCTGCCGCCCGACGGCGCCATGCTCGCGCTGGACGCCTACCGTGCCCGCGGCGGCTACCAAGGCCTGGACGCCGCGCGCGCCACCGCGCCCGCCGCCATCACCGAGCAGGTGACGGCCTCGAACCTGCGCGGACGCGGCGGCGCCGGCTTTCCCACCGGCCTCAAATGGAGCGTGCTGCCCATGGGCCCCGCCGCGCCCCGTCCCAAGTACATCGTGGTCAACGCCGACGAGATGGAGCCGGGCACGTTCAAGGACCGGCTGCTGATGGAGCAGAATCCGCATCTGCTGCTCGAAGGCATCGCCATCTGCGCCCGCGCGGTCGAGGCCGAAATGGCCTACATCTTTCTGCGCGGCGAGTACACGCTGGCGGCCACGCGCCTGCGCCAGGCGATCGCCGAGGCCGAGCAGGCGGGCTGGCTCGCGGCCGCGCCGGCGGGCTTCGGGTTGCACCTGCACACCAGCGCCGGGCGCTATATGTGCGGCGAGGAAACCGGCATGCTCAACGCCCTCGAAGGCAAGCGTGCCAACCCGCGCACCAAGCCGCCCTATCCCGGCGTCTCCGGGCTCTGGGGCAAGCCCACCGTGGTGAACAACGTCGAGACCCTGTGCAATGTGCCCGGCATCCTCGCCCACGGCGTGGACTGGTACCGCGGCCTCGGCCGCACCGCCGACGGCGGCACCAAGCTGTATGGCGTCAGCGGCCGGGTCCAGCATCCCGGACTTTGGGAGCTGCCCATGGGCACCACGGTGGGCGAGATCCTGGACCTCGCCGGCGGCATGCGCCCGGGGTTGAAGCTGCGGGGCCTGCTGCCCGGCGGCGCCTCGACCGAGTTTCTCACCCCCGAGCATCTCCACGTCGCCATGGATTTCACTGCCGTCCAGAAAGTCGGCAGCCGCATGGGTACCGGGACCATGATCGTGCTCGACGATCACGCCTGCCCGGTGGGCATGACCGCCAACCTGACCCATTTTTTTGCGCGCGAATCCTGCGGCTGGTGCACCCCCTGCTGGAGCGGGCTGGGGTGGGCGGACCGCATCCTCCAGGCGTTGGAGCGCGGCGAAGGCCAACCCGGCGATATCGAGAAGCTCGAGTTTCTGGCGGGTTTCTGGGGTCCGGGTGCGACCTTCTGTGCGCTGGCGCCGGGCGCAGCCGAGCCGCTCATCAGCGCGGTCAAGCACTTCCGCGCCGATTTCGAGCGCCACATCGGTGAACACCGCTGCCCCTACGAGGGTTGGGATGCCTGACATCCACGTCGACGGGCGCAGCTATACGGTGCCACCCGGGCAGAACCTGCTCGAGGGCTGCCTGGGCCTGGGCTTCCACCTGCCGTTTTTCTGCTGGCACCCAGCCCTGGGCTCGGTGGGAGCGTGCCGGCAGTGTGCCATTAAGCACTTCAAGGACGAAGCCGACGCCAAGGCCGGCGGCGGGCGCCTGGTCATGTCCTGCATGACCCCTGCCGAGGAGGGCATCCGCATCTCCGTCGCCGATCCTCAGGTGGTGGCCTTCCGCGCCTCGATCATCGAAGGCATGATGCTGCACCACCCGCACGATTGCCCGGTCTGCGATGAGGGCGGCCACTGCCACTTGCAGGACATGACCGTGATGACCGGGCATAACTACCGCCGCTACCGCTTTGCCAAGCGCACCTTCCGCAATCAGTATCTGGGGCCGCTGATCAATCACGAGATGAATCGCTGCATCCAGTGCTACCGCTGCGTGCGCTATTACCGTGAGTACGCCGGCGGAGCCGACTTCAACGCCTTCGGCATCAGCGACCACGTGTTTTTCGGCCGTGAGCGCAATGGGGTGCTGGAAAATGAGTTTGCCGGCAACCTGGTCGAGGTCTGCCCCACCGGCGTCTTCACCGACGCCACCTTGAAGCAGCATTACACCCGCAAATGGGATCTGCGCTGGACCCCGTCGGTGTGCGCGCACTGCGCCCTGGGGTGCAATACCAGCCCGGGCGAACGCTACGGCACCGTGCGCGCGGTCTTCAACCGCTATAACAGCGCGGTCAACGGGTATTTCCTCTGTGATCGCGGACGCTTTGGCTACGAATACCTGTCCAGCCCGGAGCGGGTCACCCGGGCGCGCCGGCGCCGCGATGGCGTCTGCTCCGACCTGGCGCCCGAGGCGGCGTTGGCGCAGTTGACCCAAGCCGCCGCCGACCTGGCCGCCGATCCGCCCGGCCGCTGGATCGGCATCGCTTCGCCGCGCGCGTCCATGGAATCGAACTTCGCGCTGCGGCAGTTGGTGGGTGCGGAACGCTTCTTCGCCGGCGTCGAGGCCCAGGAGTGGGAGTTGGATACGCGCATCGCCGCCATCCTGCGCCAGGGCGCGGTGCACTCGCCCAGCCTGGGCGAGGTGGAAGGCTGCGATGCCGCCCTGGTGCTGGGCGAAGACCTCACCCAAACCGCGGCGCGCATGGCGCTCAGCTTGCGGCAAGCGATGCGGCAAAAGCCGCTGCGCGAGATCTGTGATCCCCTCAAGATCCCGCACTGGCTCGATCACGCCGCCCGCGAAGCCATTCAGGAAGCGCACGGGTCGCTGTTCCTCGCCACCACCACCGCCACCAAGCTCGACGACATCGCCACCCGCGCCTGGCGTGCCGCCCCCGACGACGTCGCCCGGTTGGGCTACGCGGTCGCCGCCGCTCTAGACCTAGATAAGGGCACCGTCCCTGCAGAGTGGCGGGCCGCCGCGGCCGAAGTGGCGGCGGCGCTCCTCGCCGCCGAACGGCCGTTGATCGTCACCGGCGTCTCCAGCGCGAACCGCGGCCAAATCGAAGCCGCACTCGCCATCGCCGCCGCCCTCGCCGCCCGCGGCAAGCACCCCGCCGTCAGCTTCGTGCTTCCCGAGTGCAACACCCTCGGGTTGGCGCTGCTCGGTGCGCGTCCGTTGCGCGAGGGCATGGACAGGGTCCGCTTCGGCCTGGCTCACGGCGTCATCGTGGTCGAGAACGACCTGTTCCGCCGCGCGCCCGCCGAGGAAGCCGAGGCCTTCCTGGCGCAATTGCATCAGCACGGCGGCCATTTGGTGGTGTTGGATCAGATTCGCCACCCCACCGCCGACGCCGCCGAATTGCTGCTGCCCGCGGCGGGCGTCACCGAAGGCAGCGGCACCCTCATCAGCAGCGAAGGGCGCGCGCAACGCTTCTTCACCGTGGCCGCCCCCACCCCCGACCGGGCCGAAAGCTGGGCCTGGCTGGAGGCGGCGCAGGGGCATTCGCCGGCGTTCGACGACATGGTGGCGCAGTTGTGCGCCCTGGTCCCGGAACTCGAGCCCCTGCGCCAGGCCGCGCCCCCCGCCACGTTTCGCCTCGCCGGTCAAAGAGTGGCGCGCGAAACCCACCGCTTCAGCGGCCGCACCGCCATTGACGCCGCCCTCGAGGTCAGCGAGCCCAAACCTCCCGTCGATCCCGATGCCCCGCTCAGTTTCACCATGGAAGGCTACGCCGCCCAGCCGCCGGCCGCGCTTACCCCCTACTTCTGGTCGCCTGGATGGAATTCGCCCCAGGCCCAGCTCCCCTATCAGCAGCTCATCAACGGCCCGCTGCGCGGTGGCGATGCCGGCGTGCGGCTGTGGGAACAGGTCGCCGGTGCCCAGGCCCCGCTCGCCGGCTACGCACCGGCGCGGTTCGAGCCCCAGCCGGGGCGGTGGCTCATCGTACGGCTCTATCACTTGTTTGGCTCCGAGGTGCTGAGCCGGCTGGGACGCGCCGTCGGCAGTCTGGCGCCGGATGCCTACGTGGCCTTGAATCCCGTGGACGCCGAACGCGCCGGGCTCAAGCAAGGCGATGCGGTCCGCGTGCAGCCCGATGGCCTTCGCGGCTGTCAACTCCCGCTGCGTCTGCTGCCCGAGCTGCCGCTGGGCGTGGCGGGCGTGCCCGCCGGCCTTGCTCCTTTTGATGGCGCCGCGCTGCCGCACTGGGGGATTGTGACCGCAGAGGCGCCCCATGCTTGAGAGCTCCTATCCCCTCTGGTCGCTGCTGGGCATTCTGTTTGCTGCCCTCAACATTGCCGCCGGACTGATCTGGCTCGAGCGCCGCTTGCTGGGCTTGTGGCAGGACCGGTATGGCCCCAACCGCGTCGGCCCCTTCGGGCTGCTGCAGGTCGTCGCCGACATGGTGAAGATCTTCACCAAAGAAGATTGGATTCCGCCCTTCGCCGACAAATGGGTGTTCATCGGCGCGCCCGCCATCGTGGTCGCCACCGTGCTCATGGGCTTCGTCGTGGTGCCCATCACCTCG
>DATNED010000175.1:0-23173 GCA_035553115.1 Terriglobales bacterium
CCGGCTGCGCAGCAGGTCGGTGATCTGCTGCTGGGCGGCGTCGGTGGCGTCGTTGGAGATGGCGCTCACCGCGATGTTCTGCAGCCAGTAAGTCCCGCTCAGCTTCTTGAGCAGGGTGGTGTAGGGGATGTAGACGTTGTCGTCCTGGTCCTGGCCGAAGCCGGACTGGCCCTTGGGCAGCAGGGTGCCGACGACGGTGAAGGGCAGATTCTTGATGCGGATGGTGCGGCCGACCGGATTGCTGCCGTCCGGGAAGAGGTTGAGATAGACCGTGGTGCCGAGGATGCAGACGTTGTTGGACTCGGCGACGTCCCGGTCGGTGAAGTTGCCGCCCTGATCGAAGGACCAGGAGCGGATATCGAAGTAGCTGGGCTCGGTGCCCTGAATGCTGGTGCCCCAGTTATTGTTATCGCTGATGACCTGCTGGTGGGTGCTGGTTCCGGCCGCGGCCGACTTGATCAGCGGAATCTCCTGCAGCATGGCCGCTTCATCGGCCGGCACCAGGCTCTTGGTGGCGCCAAAGCCGATGTGCACCACGCCCGCCTGGCGGCTGCCGGACTGCACGATGATCAGATTGCTGCCCATGGCGGCGATCTGCGCCTGCATTTGCTCGCTGGCGCCCTGGCCCACGCCAACCATGGCGATGACCGCGCCCACACCGATGATGATGCCCAGCATCGTCAGGATCGAGCGCATCTTGTTGCGGGTCAAAGCCCGCAGCGCCACGCGAACCACTGATACGAAATCCATAGCTGCTTCCTCGTTCCTGAACTAGTCCTCTGCGCCCACCACGGGCATGTTCTTGAGCACTTCCTCGGCCGCAGCGGGATGCGGCACGCGCTCGTCGCGGCGGATCTTGCCGTCGCGGAAGGTAATGATGCGCTGTGCGTACTGCGCGATATCCGGTTCGTGCGTCACCAGCACCAGGGTGATGCCGCGTTCGCGGTTCAGGCGCTGAAAGATGCCCATGATCTCGACGCTGGTGCGGCTGTCGAGATTCCCTGTGGGCTCGTCGGCCAGCAGCAGCGAGGGGCGGTTCATCAGGGCGCGAGCAATCGCCACGCGCTGCTGTTGGCCGCCGGAGAGCTGGCTGGGGTAATGATGCTCGCGGTCCGCCAGGCCGACGATGCGCAATGCTTCCCGCGCGCGTTCGACCCGCTCGGCCGGCGCCAGGCGGGCGTAGAGCGCTGGCAGTTCGACGTTTTCGAGTGCCGTCGTCCGGCTCAGCAGGTTGAAGCCCTGGAACACAAACCCGATTTTGCGGTTGCGGATATGCGCCAGCTCGACTTTGTCCAGCGAGCTGACGTCCACGCCGTCGAGCTTGTAGAGTCCGCGCGTGGGGCGATCGAGCCCTCCGACAAGATTCATGAAGGTGCTCTTGCCGCCGCCGGAAGCGCCCATGATGGCCACGAACTCGCCGCGGCGGATGGTCACGTCGAGGCCGCGCAGCGCATGCACCTGCACTTCGCCCAAGTCATAAATCTTGTGCACGCCCTCGAATTGAATGACGGGCACGTCGTTGCCAGGCGCGCCGGGCGCGTCGCCTCGCGTCGCGGCAAGCTCAAGTTGGTCGGTGGAAGTGCCCACGGATTTTCCTTCGGAGCTCAGCTTAGCGCCCCGGCCCCCGGCCGCCGGTCGCTCCTGGCAGACCGCTGGTGGCGTTCTTGACCAGCTCGCCGGTGATCACGTTGTCGCCCGCCTTCAGCTCGCCTTGCAGCACACGGGTGATCGCGGTGTAGGTGAAATCCGTGATGCCCGTGCGCACGCGGACCGGTCGCGGTTCGGCGGCGCCAGGATCCAGCACCCACATGAGCACCGTGGTCGGGCGATTCGCGTCTGTGGCGGCTCCAGACGTGCCTTGGCCGCGTCCGCCACCGCCTCCACCTCCGCCCGCGCGACGTCCTCCGCCTCCTCCGCCGGCAGCCGCGGCGCCAGTCCCGGTGCCAGTTCCGCGGCCTGCGCCACCGCCGTTGGTATCCTGCATCCCAAATTTCGCCAAAACCTCGCGCAATTGGACTGGCGTGTAGTTGGGCTTGAAGCGCAGCGCCGAATTCGGCACCTTGAGCGTATTGCGTGCGCTCGCCACCGGAATGTTCACATAGGCGGTCATGCCCGGGAACAGCTTCTCGCCCACGTTGTTGAACTGGATGATGGTGTCGTATTCGACCACGTTCTGCACCGTGGTTGCGCTCTTTCGCATTTGAATTACGGTGCCCTTGTAGGTCGTGTTCGGAAACGCGTCCACGGTGAAGGTGGCGTCATCGCCTTGCTGCAGCCGGCCGACATCGCTCTCATCGGTCTGGGTATACACCCACATCGTGTTCAAATCCGTGGCCTCGCTGAACAGCAGTGGCGCCGAGAACGAGCTTGCCACCGTCTGGCCCACGTCTACGGCCCGGTTGATGATGACCCCGTCCACCGGTGCGTAAATATTGCAATAGCTCAAATTCGTCTGCGCCGTTTCCACCGCCGCCTGCCGGCTCTGTACGGTGGCCTTGGCCTGGGTTACCGCCGCCTGGGCGGCTTTCAAAGCGGCTTGGTTCTGTTTCAGTCCTGCCTGCGCGCTGGCCACATCGGCAACATCAGTCTGGTAGGTGGCCACGTCGGTGTCCCGCTGGGCGGCAGAGACGATGCCCTGCTGGAACAACCCCACGGTGCGATCGCGCTGCAGCGTGGCCTGGTTGAGGGCGGCATTGGCTTTGGCCACGTTGGCCTGCCCGCTCGCCACGTTCGCCTCCGCCACGGCCACCTGCGCCAACGAGGACTCGACCGCCGCCTCCGAGTTGGCCAAATCCGATTTCGAAGTCGAAAGCGCGTTCTGGTAGACCGAGGGATCAATCTGCGCGATCAGTTCGTCCTTTTTCACCTTGGTGTTGAAATCCACGTTGATGGCGACGATCTTGCCTGAAACCTGCGCGCCGATGGAGATGGTCTTGACCGGATTCACCACGCCGGTGGCCTGCACTACCGAGGTGATGTTGCCGGTCGTGGCGGCAGAAGTGAAGTAGGTCGGCGCCGTGGTGCGGCTGGCGAAGTAGATAATCGCAGCCACCACCAACGCCACTACAACGATCAGCATTTGCATTCCGCGGGAGCGGAACGGGGAACTCTTGCGGCCCTCAGTTGCCATGGAAACGTAGTCTACCCTTCGCTGGACTTTGCCTCGACACCTTTGAGAACGCCGTCATGGGCCAGACGGTTACACTCGCGCACCAACCCGGCCCCGCCCTGACGCCATCGCCGCGGCAAGCGTTCCGCAGCTGCCAAATCGGTCAAAGCACTGGAGTTGCGCCACCAGCCCGCACCTTTCCCGCTGGCGGCAACCGAGGGTATTATACAGACTTAGCTGCTGCCGCTGCGACAAATTCGCGGCCAGCCGCCCCCGCCATGCCCTCCCCATCTGCCGCCCGCGTCCGGCTCTCGAGCTCCGATACCCCGCCCCAATGGCCAGTGGAGGAGGTGTCCCGCATCTATCACCAGCCGCTGTTTGAGCTTATCGAACAGGCGCATGCCATCCATCGCCAATGCCATATTGCAGCGGACGGTGAGGGGGGTGAAGTCCAACTCTGCCATCTGCTGTCCATTAAAACCGGCGGCTGCCCAGAGGATTGCGCCTACTGCCCCCAAAGCGCCCGGCACCACACCGGGATCGAGGCCGGCAAGCTGCTGGAAACCGACACCGTCCTTGCCGAAGCCGAGCGCGCGCGCGATGCCGGCGCCACCCGCTTTTGCATGGGGGCCGCCTGGCGCAACCCGAAGCCGGGAGCGGAATTCGATCGCGTCCTCGACATGGTGCGCGGCGTGGCGGGATTGGGCCTGGAGGTCTGCTGCACGCTCGGCATGCTCTCCTCCGAACAGGCTCATGCCCTCTCCGCCGCGGGGCTCACCGCCTACAACCACAACCTCGACACCTCGCCCGAATTCTACGGCCACATCATCTCGACGCGCACCTATCAAGACCGGCTCGACACGCTCGAACGCGTCCGCAGCGCAGGAATTTCCGTCTGTTGCGGCGGAATTTTGGGAATGGGCGAAGACGAGCGTGATCGCATCCGGCTCCTGGCCACGCTGGCCAACCTCACCCCCCAGCCCGAAAGCGTGCCCATCAACGCCCTGGTGGCGGTCGAGGGCACACCCCTGGCGGCCCAAGCCCGGTTGGACGCGTTCGAATTCGTGCGCGCGATCGCCTCCGCGCGGATCCTCATGCCGCGCTCGAAGGTGCGCCTCAGCGCCGGCCGGCTCTCCCTCAGCGATGAGGCGCAGGCACTGTGCTTCTACGCCGGCGCCAACTCGATCTTTGTCGGCGACAAGCTCCTCACCACGCCGAATCCCGAAGTCGGACATGACCACCAGTTGCTGCACGCGCTGGGACTGAAGCCGGAGCGGAGGGAACAGGGAACAGGCAATCGAGGAAACGGAGAGGTGCGGCGCCCGATTCCGCTGGAAGAAGCGCTGCGGGAGGAGTTGGCTGCCAGGGAGGCGCAGCATCTGCGGCGGAGGTTGCGGCGGACCCAGGGTCTCGATTATTGCTCCAATGATTATTTGGGGTTGGCGCAGCACCCCGGCGTCCGCAGCGCATTGGCGAGTGCGCTGGCCAACGGAATCGCGTTGGGGTCGGGGGGCGCGCGGCTGGTGCGCGGCAACCATCCGGCCTTTTCCGCGCTCGAGGAACAATTCGCGGCCTGGCAAGGCGCCGAGGCGGGGCTGTTTTTTTCTTCCGGATACGCAGCGAACGTCGGAACCGTGACCGCGCTCGTGAAGCAGCAGGATACGATTTTTTCCGACGCCCACAACCACGCCAGCTTGATTGACGGCATTCGGCTCACCGGCGCGCGCAAGGTCCTCACCCCCCACCGCGACCCCGAGGCATTCGCCTCCGCGCTGCGCCGCCATCCCGCCATGCACGGCGAGCGGCGCTGGCTGGTGGTGGAATCTCTCTACAGCATGGACGGCGACCTGGCGCAGCTTGAAGACTACGCTGCGCTGTGCGCAGAGGCCGGCGTGGCGATGATCGTAGATGAAGCTCACGCCACCGGCATCTTCGGGCCTGGCGGCGCCGGTTTTGTGGCTGCGGGCAGCCCGCTTCTCCGCTCCGCGGTGGCCGCGCATTTGCATCCTTGCGGCAAGGCGCTCGGCGCCTCCGGCGCGCTGGTTGCAGGCTCGCACGCGGTGATTGCCACCCTGGTGAACCACAGCCGCAGTTTTGTCTTCTCCACCGCGCCTGCGCCGCTGCTGGCGGTGCAGGTGGCGGAGGCGATCGCGGTGGTGCAGCGCGAGCCCGAGCGGCGCGCCGAAGTGCGCAGGCTCGCCGCCCAGCTGCGTCAACGCCTCCAGGACCTGGGCATCCCCGCCTTGGGAGACCTCGAGTCGCCCATCGTGCCGGTTGTTGCCGGCGACGCCGCGCGCGCGCTGGCCATCGAAGCCGAGTTGGCGGCCGCGGGTTTGGACGTGCGCGCCATTCGCCCGCCCAGCGTGCCGGCAGGCACGGCGCGTTTGCGCATTACCGTTCACGCCGGCCAACGGGCGAGCGAGATGGAGCGATTGGCGGCCACGCTCGCCGCCGCAATGCGCGCGGGGCAGGAGGCGGCCGCTGTCGTCTGAGCGGGGGTTCTTCGTCACCGGAACCGACACCGGCGTGGGCAAGACCGTCGTCTCCGCGCTGCTGTGCCTGCGCCTTCCAGGGGCGTCGTACTGGAAGCCGGTGCAATGCGGCACCGAGCCTGCCACCGATCGCGATGCGGTGCTTCGCAGCGCAGGGCTGCCTCCCGAACGCGTGCTTCCCGAGGCCTATCGCCTCGCCCTTCCCGCTTCGCCCCACGTCGCCGCGGCTGCCGCGGGCGTGCGCATCGAGCGCCAGCGCTTGCAGCTGCCCCGCGCCCCTGGACCGTTGGTGGTCGAAGGCGCCGGCGGCATTTTGGTTCCCCTCAATGAGCGCGAGACCATGGCCGATCTCATGGCCTGGCTGGACCTGCCCGTCATTCTTGTTGCCCGCACCGCGCTCGGGACCATCAACCACACGCTGCTCAGCCTGGCCGCGTTGCGGGCACGGAATCTTCCCATCCACGGCTTGGTGCTGAACGGCGAGCCCGTGCCCACGACCACCGCTACCCTCCGCGCCTGGGGCGGCGTGCCCCTGCTCGCCGAGGTGCCGCCGCTGCGCAAGCTGGATGCCGCAAACCTGGCCGCTGCGGCGCGCCATTGGCAGGAGCCGGCGCATGCCTGATTCGCGCGTTTGGTATCCGTATACGCAGATGCTCGGCTTGCCGGCGCCGGTTGAGATCGTGCGCGGCGAGGGCGCCTGGCTGATCGCCCGCGACG
Source organism: Terriglobales bacterium (assembly GCA_035553115.1). Lineage (GTDB taxonomy): Bacteria > Acidobacteriota > Terriglobia > Terriglobales > SCQP01 > SCQP01. The sequence goes on from DATNED010000175.1 coordinate 6,319, forward strand.
GCAGCCGCTATCTGGACGCAATCAGCTCCTGGTGGGTGACCCTGCACGGTCACGCCGAGCCTCGCATCGCCCGCGCCATCGCGGCGCAAGCGGCGCAGCTCGAGCAAGTGATTCTTTCCGGATTCACGCACCCGCTGGCGGAGGAGCTCGCGGATCGCCTGGTCGCGCTCGCTCCTCCCGGCCTCACCCGCGTGTTCTATTCCGATGATGGTTCCACCGCCGTCGAGGTCGCGTTGAAAATGGCCCTGCAATCCTGGCAGCAGCGCGGGCAGCCCCAGCGCCGCCGCATCGTGGCGCTGGAGCACGCCTATCATGGCGACACGTTCGGAGCCATGGCCGTAAGCGCGCGTTCCCCCTTCACCGCCGCTTTCGATGCGTGGCTGACGCCGGTGGAGCGCGTGCCCACCGCCTACTGCTACCGCTGCCCGGTGGGTTTGCAGCGCGCGTCCTGCTCGGTCGAATGCCTGGGCGCCCTCGAAGCCCTGTTGCAGCGCGCAGGCGAAGAAATTGCCGCGGTGATCGTCGAGCCGCTCTTGCAGGGCGCCGGCGGCATGATCGTGCAGCCGATCGAGTTCCTTCAGGGCGTGCGCGCGCTCTGCGACCGCTACCGCGTGCTGCTCATCGCCGATGAAGTGCTGACCGGGTTCGGGCGGACCGGAACCATGTTCGCCTGCGAGCAAGCGCGCATCGCTCCCGACATGATGTGCCTGTCCAAGGGCCTCACAGCGGGCTTCCTGCCCATGGCGGCCACGCTCGCCGGCGAAGAGGTGTACGCGGCCTTCCTCTCCCGCGACCGGCGCCAGACGCTGTTTCACGGCCACTCGTTCACCGGCAACGCGCTGGGATGCGCGGCCGCGCTGGCGAGCCTGGATCTGTTCGCCTCCGAACCCGTGCTCGAGCGCGTCGCCGCCATTGCCGCCGTGCACGCACGCAGGCTGCCGCGCCTGCGCGCGCACGCACTGGTGGGAGATGTCCGGCAAGCCGGCTCGGTGGCCGCCATTGAGTTACGGCTCGAAGGCGGCTACTTGGCCGAAGTCGGCCCGCGGCTGCGCCAGTTCTACCTGGAGCAGCGCGTGCTGCTGCGCCCGCTCGGTTCGGTGGTGTATGTGCTTCCGCCCTACTGCATCACCGAAGCCGAGCTGAACCGGATTTGGGATGTGATCGAGACGTCGCTGGATTTCGTCAACGACGCGGTCGAAACGCGATCTACAGTACGGTCACGTCTTCGGCCAGCAGCCCCTTCGGGCCTTGCTTGACCTCGAACTCGACCGCCTGGCCCTCCGCCAGCGAACGGTATCCCTCTCCCTTGATGGCGGTGTAGTGCACGAATACATCCTCACCGCTCATGCGGGTGATGAAGCCGTATCCCTTGGCGTTGTTGAACCACTTCACAGTACCTTGCTCTTTCACTGACTACCTCGTAAAAAAAGAAAATGCGCCTGAGCCGAGGCCCTCATAGCCAACGCTCAAACTCGGGCAGAAGAATATCACGAATCAATCCCTCAGTGACATTAATCTGGTCCCGGCAGGGCGGGGTAGGGCTTTTCACCACGCCGACAGCGCATTTGCGATGCGATCGAGTTGCGCGCGCGCCTCGGCCGCCGGACGATCCACATTGTTGCTCAGCAGCGAAAATGCCAGCGTTTCGCCGTGGCGGGTCACCACATAGCCACTCAGCGAATTCACGTGGCTCAAGGAGCCGGTCTTGGCTTCGAGCTTGCCGGCGGCGGCCGTATGGACAAAGCGGTGTTCGAGCGTGCCATCCACCCCCGCCACCGGTAGCAGCGCCTGCCAGGCCTGCGCTTCAGGCTGCTGCCGCATGTACCGCAGCAGCCGCACCACCCCGGCCGGCGTCACCAGGTCCAGGCGCGAAAGACCGGAGCCGTCGTTGAGTGCGGCGTCCGTGGCGGCGAGCCCGGCGTTGTGCAGAAAAGTGCGCACCACGACAGCACCGGACGCGGCCTCCGCGACTGCCGGAGCGCCCGGCGGCGCGCTGCCTCGCAGCTTGCCCAGCACCCGCAGCATCATCTCGGCCTCCAAGTTCTGGCTCACCTTGGCCGTGGCCTGCAGCAACTCTGCGAGCGGGGGCGAATCCCAGGCTCCCAACTCAAAACCGCGGACGGACGGCACGTCGTGCTGAGCGCGTGCGCTTCCCGACACCGCTATCCCCGCGTCGAGCAATGCCTGGCGCAGAAGCTGGGCGGCGTACAGCGCCGGGTCCCGCACCGCCAAGGCCTCAAGCTCGCCGGCGCTTCCGGCCGCGATGCCGCCCATGAGGTTCCAATCCCCGCTGGCCGCGTCCTGTTGCAAGCGCAGCCGCGTGCGCGAGCCGGCGGGCAAGGTGGTGGCGAGATTGCGCAGGTTCGGCGGGAGCAATGCGGGAGACCAGCGCAGATTTGGGGGCGCGCCTGGAACCGCCGCGGGAACAATCTGCAGGAAGCGCGTATTGTCGTTCACGCTGAGCGCGGAGACGGGAGCGCCATAGTCCCACAGCGTGTCGCCGATCGTCCACCCGTCGGGATAGGGATCGTTGCGGAAATAGCTGTCGTCGCCGATGATGTCTCCCGCAATCCGCTTCACTCCGCGGATTACGAGCTGCTGCGCGAGCGCGCGTGGAACCGCCTCCGGATCGTAGGGCAGCGCTGGCGCCGGAGGATCGTTGCGATAGGGGTAATGCCGGCCTGAAATGCTCGGGTCGCCAACCCCGATCAGCGCGAGGTCTCCGGTAATGACTCCCGAAGGGTCGGGGGGCGCGCTCGACTGCATCGCGGTGTGGAAGCGAAAGTCCGGACCGAGCAGATGCAGCGCCGCGGCCAGCGTGAATAGCTTCGCGTTCGATGCCGGGGTGAACCAATGGTCGCCATTCGAGTTGTACAGCACCCGCTTGCGGTCGAGCGAGTAGACATAAACGCCCCAAAATCCTTGTTGAAACTGCGAATTGCCCAATATTTGGTCCAGGCTCCGCACCAGCGCCCGATCTCGCGCGGTTGGGCCGCTCCCCGCCGCCAGGCTGCCCAGCAACCCCACGCCAATCAAAATGCGGTATAATCGTGACATCTCATTCCCACTACAGGCGCAGGCCGCCGGCCTGCGTTGCCGGCATTGCCGGCGGTGCCTGCAGTGCCGGTTTTACTTTTTTTCCCATGCAGCGATTCCTCGCCATTATTCTACTCACGGTCGCCCTGGCTGCGGCGCCCCTGGCCACGCGGGAACCTGCGCGTGCGCCCGCGGTAGCGGTGGAGGCGCCGGCAGGCGCGGTTTTTTCGGTCTCCAAGCCGCCCTATCAGGTCGGAATCGCAAGCTGGTACGGTCCCTGGTTCCAGGGCAAGGAAACCACCAGCGGCGAGCGGTTCAATATGTACGCCATGACCGCCGCGCACCGGCATTTGCCATTGGGAACACGAGTGCGGGTGACGAATCTGCTCAATCAGCGTTCGGTCACGCTGCGCATCAACGACCGCGGCCCGGTGCCCACCAGCCGCATCATTGACCTGAGCTATGCCGCCGCGCGCGCCATCGGCTTCTACGAGGATGGCCTCATTCCTGTTCGCATTGACCTGCTCCCCCGGGGCCATTGAGCGTGCCCGAAGAACGCCTTCAAAAACTGATCTCCCAATCCGGCATCGCCTCCCGCCGCCATGCGGAGGAGATGATTACCTCCGGCCAGGTCAACGTGAACGGCCAGATCGTCACTGAACTGGGATCGAAGGCAGATTGGTCGCGCGATCGCATCGTCGTCGGGGGGAAGGTGCTTCGCCCCGCGCGCCAACTGCACCACTTGCTTTTTTACAAGCCCAAGGGCGTGGTCACGACGCTGGATGATCCCGAAGGGCGGCCCAGCATCAAGGATTACCTGCGCGGCATCGGCGAGCGCTTGTTCCCAGTCGGCCGGCTCGACTACCACACCGAGGGTCTGCTGCTGCTCACCAACGACGGCGAGCTCGCCAACAGGATTCTGCGCGCCAGCACCGCGCTTCCCAAGACCTACTGGGCCAAGGTGGCGGGCCGCCCCAGCGAGGAGGCGTTGGCGAAGTTGCGTCAGGGCGTGTACATCGAAGGACGCCGCACTGCGCCGTCGCAAGTGCGCTGGCTGCACGAAAGCCGCGCCAGCGGGCGCGAGCGCCAGCGCGCCGGCGTGTACCGCACCTCGCAGGAGAATCCCTGGATCGAAGTGGTGCTGATCGAGGGCCGCTACCACCAGATTCGCAAGATGTTCCAGGCCGTGGGACATCCGGTTGAGAAGCTCAAGCGGGTCGCAATTGGACCATTGACCATTGGCAGCCTAAAATCAGGGCAGATGCGGCCCTTGACCGAAAACGAAATTCGCCAGCTCCGCCAGGCCGCCCAAACCGGCCCGAAGGCGAAGCGCCAGTGAATCTGCCACCGGAAGTTGTCGCCCTCCTGAAATCGGCGCGCACTATTGCAGTGCTGGGGCTTTCTTCGAACCCGGAGCGCCCCAGTTATGGCGTCGCGCGCTACCTGCAGCAGTGCGGCTATCGTGTCGTTCCGGTGAATCCTCGCGAGAGCGCAGTGCTGGGCGAGCGCAGTTTCGCAAGTCTGCACGAGGCTGCCGCGACGGCGGCGATCGAAGTGGTGGATGTTTTCCGCCGCAGCGAATATGTTCCCGAAGTGGCGCGCGCGGCCGTGGCGGCAGGAGCCCGGCTGCTTTGGCTGCAAGAGGGGATCACCAACCCCGCAGCCGAGGCCGAGGCCCGCGCCGCAGGCTTGCAAGTGGTTGCAAACCGGTGTTTGTTGAAAGAGATTGCGCGCCTGCGTGCGGCAGGAGTCTGGGAGGAAATCCATGGTTAGTTTCGGCAGTGCGGTGAGCTGGGTGCTGGTGTTCCACTTGGTGGGCATGGTGATGTGGATCGGCGGCCTCTTCATGGCGTTGGCGGCCGCGACCGCCAAGCAAGCGCAATTGGCCCAGCGCGGAATGCGCCGCTTCGCCCATCCCGGCGCGGCGTTGATGATCATCACTGGCGGCCTGCTGTTTTATCTGCTCCCCTTCGTCCGACTTCAGGCCTGGCTCCATGCCAAGCTGCTTCTGGTCGCGATTCTGATCGTGGTGGATCTGCTCTTCGCGGCGGGCATCCGCCGCATGCCGGCGCAAGTGCCCACCCGCGGCCAGCTCGCGTTTTATCACAGCGCCGTCGGCACCCTGTTCCTGCTGATCCTCATTCTCGTTCTGATCAAACCGTTCTAGCGAATGCATTCGGCTTACCTCACCGTGCTGCTGGCCTGCACCGCCGCGGTGGTGTGGCTCATCGTCTGGCGCCTCATCCAACTCCGCTCCAAGCCCCGCCCCAGCAGGGCACGCTTGATCAACGAGTGGATCTGGACCCTGATCCCGCTCGCCGTGCTGATCGTGCTGGTCTGGGCCTCGATCCATCGTGGTTGAACGCGGCATGTCAAAATAGAAACTTGCCCCGGATGCAGCACTCATCGAAATCCATTGCCGCCGCGCGGGGCGGGCCAGCGGTTGCGCGCGCCTTCGCCGCGCCGCGCTCGTGGGCCGATCGCGCCGGCGATTGCCTGGCGCTCACCAAACCCCGCGTAACGCTGCTGGTGGTGCTGACCGCGGTCGCGTCCTGCTATGTGGCCGCGCAGCACGCGCTATCGGCGGAGTTGCTGCTCTTCCTCGCACTCGGCACCGGGCTCCTGGCTGGCGGCACCGCCGCGCTGAATCAACTCTGGGAACGGCGCACCGACGCCCTCATGGCCCGCACGCGCGCGCGCCCGCTGCCCGCCGGGCACCTGCAGCCGCCGCCGGCGGCGCTCTTTGGCGGTGTGCTGGCCGTGGCTGGCACGGCCACGCTGGCGATCGGGCTCAATTGGCTCTGCGCCGAGGTGGGCCTGGCCACGACGGCGATCTATCTGCTCGCCTACACTCCCATGAAATTCCGCTCGCCGCTGAGCACGGTGGTGGGCGCGCTGCCGGGAGCAGGTCCGATCTTGATGGGTTGGGCCGCTGCCCGCGGCACCCTGGGCTTGGGGGCGTGGATTCTGTTCGGAATCCAATTCCTTTGGCAATTCCCGCATTTCTTGTCGATTGCCTGGCTGTACAAAGAGCAATACGAACGCGCGGGCATCCGAATGCTCCCGGTGGTGGATGAGAATGGCGCCGAAACCTCGCGGCAAGTGCTGCTCTACAGCATCGCGCTGATTCCCGTAAGCTTGCTGCCTTCGCTCATCGGCCTCAGCGGCCCAGCGTACTTCGTGGGCGCGCTCGGGCTCGGAGCCGCGATGCTGGGGGCGAGCATCGAGAGCGTCCGCGCCAAGACCCGCGCCAGTTATCTGCGCCTGCTGCGCGCCAGCGTGCTGTATTTGCCGCTGCTGTTCGCGCTCATGGCCTGGGACCGCGTCTTCCATCCCTGACCGTGCTGCCCGCCGCAATTGCGCTGCTGAATCTTGCCTGCGCGCTGCTGCTCGCCTGGGGCCTGTACTGCATCAAACGCGGCCGGGTCCGCGCCCATCGCGCGGCGATGCTGTCGGCCTTCGGCATCTCGCTGCTATTTTTGGCGGTTTATCTCGTACACCACTGGCGTTCCGGCATCGTCTATTACCCAAGCCGTGGCTCGCATCGCACCCTCTACCTGTGGATTCTCGGCACCCACACGCCGCTCGCCGCCATCGTTCCCATTCTCGCGCTGGTCACGCTCACGTTCGGCCTCCGCGGCCGCTACCGCCGCCATCGCCGCTGGGCGCGCTGGACCTGGCCGATCTGGATGTACGTCTCCATTTCAGGGATTGCCGTCTATTGGATGCTGTACCGGTGATGGCCCGCCCCGCCACTTTGGAACCGTAGTTGCAGGAATCAGGTCATAGGAGGATATTCATGTCGCTCAAGACTGGCGCATTTGCAGCACTTGCACTCATGATTTTTGCCCTTCCGGGCATGGCTCAGGCCCCGGCAAGGTACACGTTTTTCGGCGGTGCCCTGCTCGGAACCCCCAATGGATTCAGTGCTGGAGCTGGTCTGACGTTCAATATCAACCATAACGTCAGTTTCGACCCGACCGCGGCCGTGGGCCGCAGCGGCCACACCGGACTTTTTACCCTCGACGGCGTTTTCCGCTACGAATTTCACGTCGATGATGAGGCCGTAATTCCCTACCTGCTCGGCGGCGTCGGATTGGCGCAGTGGGGCAGTTCGACCCACGGATCAGGAATTGTCGGCGTGGGCGCGCGCTTTCCTATCGGACACCGCATCTGGATCGTGCCCGAAGTTCGCGGGGCGACCCATGGCTTGGCACGCTTCACCATAGGCATCAGCAAGTCGTTCTGAGCTCACGGTAAAATGGAGGCAGTGAAGGCTCCGCTCTTGTTGCTCGCTCTCGCGCTGGGATTGGCGGCGCTTCTTGTCGCCACCGGCAGCGGCGTGCGCACCAGCGCGGTGCCCGATGCCGGTGCGGCCGCCGCCGTTCCTGCAGAGGCCGATGCCTCGGTAGGGCAACTGGTGCTGCAGCGCTGTGGAACCTGCCACGGCCTCGAAACCCTGAGCCACAACCCGCAGGACGCCGCCGGCTGGACCAAGACCGTGGATACCATGACCCAAATGGGCGCCCAGGTCGCCCCCAGCGAACGCGACGCCCTTATCGCCTACCTTGCTCGGCACTTCGGCAAATAGGGGGGGCGGGGCGCTCGCTTCCCGCCCTTTCGCGCAGGCGTCAGTGCTTCCACTTGATGCTGCAGCCGATGCTTGGGTGCTGGTCGGAGCTGACAGCGGTTCCCTGCAGCAAGGCATCGAGCGCCGCGCGCAGGTCTCGGCCCGTCACCGGACGGCCGTTGCCGGGCCGGCTGTCGTCGAACTGGCCGTGATAGGCGAGCCGGCGCTTTTGGTCGAACAAGAAAAATTCCGGCGTGCACCCCGCGCCATAGGCGCGCGCCACCGCTTGGCTCTCGTCGTACAGCAACGGGAACGGAAACCCTTGCTCGGTCACCATCGCCGCCAGCCGTGCCGGCGCGTCCTCCGGATATGCTGCGGCGTCATTCGAGCTGATCGCCACCATCCCCGCCCGACCCTGATAGTCGCGCCCCAGCCGCGCCAACTCGCCTTGCACATGCACCACATACGGGCAGTGCCGGCAAAGAAATATCACCAGCAGCGGCTGCGCTTCGCGAAAATCGCGCAAGTCCACCGTGCGGGCGCTCGCAACCTCCGGCAATGCAAACTCCGGCGCCGCCGTTCCCAGCGCCAGCAAGCGCGATTCGACCGCCATCAGCGCACCTGTTCGGCGATCATCTCCACCAGCCCGGTTGAAGTGCCGCTGTCGGGCGCGCGCTCCTGCCACGCCGGCACATCCAGGCTGTAGCGGTGCTCGGCCAGCGTTTGCGTATTGTGCACCGCCCAATCGTGCTGGTCAATCTGCAGCAGCACCGACGCGATCGGAATTTGCCCGGTGAAAATATGCGGCCGCAGCTCTTCCAAAAAGCTTTGCCCGGCGCGGTCGTCGCGCATCCCAAGCGTGAGATGCAGCTTGTAATACAAGAACTTTTCCATCACCAGCGGCAGCCGAAGCTTCGCATCGCGCTGCGGATGATCCACATAGATGCCGCGCATGCGCTTGGCGATGTTGCTGTAGTCGAAGGTGCGCGAAACCAGGCGAATAAAGCCCTCCTGCAGCTGACGCGGGGTCATTTTCATGGGCACGAACACGGTGTGGTGCGCATCGTAGAGCTTGGCCTTGACGGTGAGAATCCGGCCCTCGCCCAAAAAGCGCTTCCACTGGTTGGCGGTGGGCGTGAGGATGTTGAAGTACGGATAGAGAACATCGCACCGGTCGAAGAAATCGTAGGCGGAATCGAAGCTGGCCAGCGAATCGCTGTCGGTGCCGAAGATGAAGCTCGCGATCACCTCCATGCCGTGCTCGCGCATGGTGCGGATGGCATCGTCGTACTTGAAAGCGATGTTGTGCAGCTTGTTGTAGCTGCGCAGGGTCTCGGGGTCCTGGCTCTCAAGACCCATGAAGATGTTGTAAAACCCGGCTTCCTCGAGCAGCGCCAGCGCCTCTTTGTCTTTGTAGACGTTGATGGTCATCTGCGAGCCGAACACCGGGCGGAACTTGGGGTAGCGCGCGCGCAGCTTGATGATCGCGCGCAGCAGCTCCTTCATGGTGCGGGGATGGCCGAAGATATTGTCGTCCACGAAAAAAATCGGGCGGTAGAAGATGCGCCCCATCAAGTCGTTCTTGAAGATGACCTCGAGCTCGCGGCACAAGTTCTCGGGCGACTTGTAGCGCATGTCGTGACCCAGCATCTGAACGATCGAGCAAAAGTCGCAGCTGAACGGGCAGCCGCGGCTCGCCTGCAGCGTCAGCGAGACTTGGTGCAGCCACTCCCAGCGCCGCACCCGCGGGATATGCACGCACTTCGACATATCGGTCTTCTGGGTCTGCTCGTAGATGGGCTTGAGCCGCCCGTCGCGGGCATCCTTCAGCATGTCCTCCCAAACGTATTCCGCCTCCGTGGTGCAGATGGCGTCGGCATGGGCCAAGCTGTTCTGCGGAATCATGAACGGGTGGTAGCCGCCCATCACCACTTTGATATTGCGGCGCCGGAAGTGGTCGGCAATTTGGTAGGCGCGGGTGGCATTGGTCACCATCACGGTGATCGCCACCAAATCCACGTTGGCTTCGAGATCCAGTTCGCGCAGGTTCTCGTTGATGACGGTGAGCTGGACCCAGTCCGGGGTGAGCGCTGCCAGCGCTTCCAGCCCGTTGAATTGCAGTCCGTAGCTCTTGCCCCTCAACGGCCAGAACGTGAGGTCGTGAATCCGCTCCATGCTGAACTGGGTGCGGACTTGCGATTGCGGATCGCGCTTTGGGTAGACAAGGAGTACGCGCATTAAGGTGGAGCCCCCAGGCCCCTGCCCTCCACTCAGGAATCTTGAGCCTCCCTAAAGCCTACGGCGGAATGGCGAAATATTGCAGCTTTTTATTCGCTCCGGCTTCCCCGCGGCTTTGGAGGAGTCTCAAAATGGTTTCCAGCGCGTCTGCCACCGCAGCCGGGGCATCCACCCAGCACTGTGCCGCGGAGGCCAGAGCAGATTCCGCGTGCGTCACCTTAACCCCAATGATCTGAGCGTCGCCCAGCGCGAAAACGTCTTCATCCGTGGTGTCGTCGCCGAAATAGAACGCCAAGTCGCACCCCAGCCGCGAGCGCAGCCGCTGCACCGCGTGCCCTTTCGTCAGCGCGGACGCGGGCAGCAGCTCGACCACCTTGCGCCCCAGCAAGACGCGAAAATCGCCTTCCGCCGCCAGCCCAGAGAAAGCCTGCCGTATCGGTTCCGCAAATTCCGGGACCTTGCGGAAATGCACCGCCAGCGAATAGGGCTTGGCCTCCAGTTTGGCCCCAGGCCATTCCGGCATCCGCGCGCGAAGACGCTCGGCCGCTTGCGCCAGCTCCGCGCGCATGCGCCCATGGCGCCCATGCCCGGGCGCGGGCTCCAGCTCGGGGCTGATCTCGTTGCCGTGCCCGCCAACATACCAGCAGCCCGGGATCGGAATTCGCGCCCGCAGATCGCTCAGCGCGCGGCCGCTTACCACTGCCACCCGCGCGTCGCGGCGCTCCGCCAGCGCGTTTAGCGCAGCGGCCGCGCGCGGCAGCGCTTGCGCTTCGCCGGCGGCGGGCACAATCGGCGCCAGCGTGCCGTCGAAGTCAGCGGCGATGAGCACGCGCGAACTGCCCAGCAGTCGCGCTTTCCATGGGCATGGGCTCTCGCCGGGCCACGCTTGGGCTTCGCCCCTCGGAATCTGCAATTCCCGCACGCTCTCCTGTTCCGCCGCTTGGGTTCTGCGCGTCGAATTCCCGCTGCCGAATCGCCCGCAGAATTTCGCGCGCCCAAACGCCAATATCATAATGAGCCACGCGCCATCGCAAGCGCCGCATGCGTTCGCGCCTCTCCGGTTCCTCCATCGCAAGCGCGGAGTGGATGGCGTCGGCAAAGCTGTCGGTGGCGTACGGGTTGATCAGCACGGCCTCGCGCAAGGATCGCGCCGCGCCGGTGAACTCGCTCAGCAGCAGCACGGCATCGTCGCGCCCGGCGGCGACGAATTCCTTGCTGACCAAATTCATGCCGTCATGCAGCGACGAAACGATCACCGCGTCGGCCGCGCGATACCAGTTCCATACCTTCTCCGGCTCGACATAAATGTGCAGCGGCCGCACCGGTTTCCAGTCCGGCGTCTCCAGGGCCGCGTTGATCCGCACCACCGCGCGCTCGACCGCTTGGGCGTAGTCGCGATAGGCGCGCACCGTCGTGCGGCTCGGGGTCGCGATATGGACGAACTCGACCCGCTGCTTCCATTCCGGATGCCGCTCGAACAGGCGCTCGATCGCATTCAGCCGCTCGAGAATGCCCTTGGAGTAGTCGAGCCGCTCGACGCTGATGATCAGACGGCGCCCCGTTCCCCGGTTGTACTTGAGCCGCAATCCCTCAGCCGCGCGCACCGCCTCGGGCGCGCGCGACGCCTGCTGAATGTGGTAATAGTCCACGCTCATCGGAAACGCAGCCACGCAGGTGCTGCTGGCGCCGCCCACGATGCAGTTGCTCTCTCGATCCACGCGCACCTGCAGCTCGCGGTCCACGGTCTGCAGGAAATTGTTGCAGTGGTAGGGCAGGTGAAATCCCAGCAAATCGTTCCCGAGCAGCCCCCGCAACAGCTCCTTGCGCCAAGGACAAATTCGGAAGGCCTCCGGGTTCGGCCAGGGAATGTGCCAGAATTGCGCAATCACGGCCTGCGGGCACCGCTGGCGCAGCATCATCGGCAGCATTGCCAAATGAAAATCCTGCACGAAGATCACTGCCGAATCGCCATCCACCTCGTCCGCGACGGCATCCGCGAAAATTTCGTTCACTTGCAAATAGGCCTTCCACCAGCGCTCTTCAAATCGCGGCTGGTGGTAGGCGATGTGGCACAGCGGCCAAAGGGTCGAGTTCGCGAATCCGGTGTAGTAATCGTGCTGCAGCTTGCGCGGCAAAAAAATGCGCCGCAACGCGTACTCGACGCCGGGAATCGGAGCGACGCGGCCGGATTTGTCCACCCGCTCGTGATCGGCGTTGCCGCTCGCCGCAGCCACCCAAGTGCCGCGCGTCGCTTGCACGATCGGCTCCAGGGCCAGCGTCAGTCCGCTCGGCGGCTTTTCCATGCGAACAGGATCGCCCTCGGCATGGCGCACGTGGGCGAAGGGCTGCCGGTTCGAAACTACGATGAATCGCCGGCCCTCAAGCGATGTGATCTCGTGCAGAAGCTGGTGCGCGCCTATCATGGAGAGTGCGAGTCAGCCGTGCATCCATGATACCAGTCAAGGACAAGATCGTTTTTGAGTGCCTCGCGCCGTGTGTCAATAGCGGAGACTTTCCCGCGAAATGTGAAACCGGCGATTTCGTGGACGTTGAGGCCGACATCTTCCACCACGGGCACGACATCCTTGCCGCGGTGCTGCTGCATTGCCCGCCAGGCTCGCGCCGCTGGCACGAGGTGCCTTTGAGAGAGTCCGGCAACGATCGCTGGGCAGGAGGCTTTTCTGTCGAGGCTCTGGGATTGCACGAGTTCGCCTTGGCAGCCTGGGTGGATGAATTCGCGAGTTGGCGTCGCGCCACCGAGCGCAAGCAAGCTGCCGGCCAAGACCTTGCCAGCGACCTGATTGAAGGCGCCGCCTTGGCCAACACAATCTGCCTGCGGGCCCGGGGCGAAGATGCCACGATCCTCCGCGCCGCGGCCGAAACCGCAGATGCCGCTGCGCTGCTGGCTGCCAATGTCGCCGACGCCGCCGCGCGTTGGCCCGATCCCGCGGTGCGCCAGCGCTCCGAAAAGATCTGGACCGTTCGCTGCGAACGCCAACGGTCTCGATTCGGTGCCTGGTACGAGATGTTTCCCCGCTCGCAGGGCACCGCACCCGGCCGCAGCGGCAGCTTCGCGGAGTGCGAGGCGCGCCTGCCCGAGATCGCCGCCATGGGCTTCGATGTGGTCTACCTGCCGCCGATCCATCCCATCGGTCGCACCAAGCGCAAGGGCCGCAATAACAGCCTCGTCGCCGCGCCCGGCGACCCCGGCAGCCCCTATGCGATTGGCTCGGAGCAGGGCGGCCACGACGCAGTCGAAGCCGGCTTGGGCACGCTCGCCGACTTCGATCATTTTGTTGCCGCATGCCACGCGCTCCAGATGGAGGTCGCGCTCGATTTCGCCATCAACTGCTCGCCCGACCATCCCTGGGTCCGCGAGCATCCCGAATGGTTCTTCCACCGCCCCGACGGATCCATCAAGCACGCTGAGAATCCTCCCAAGCGCTACGAGGACATCTACCCGCTCGACCTGGAAGGCCCGGCAGCGGAATCGCTTTGGCACGAGCTGCTGCGGGTCTTGCAGTTCTGGATCGAGCACGGTGTCCGCATTTTTCGGGTGGACAACCCCCACACCAAGCCGTTCCCGCTCTGGACTTGGCTGCTCGACAAGGTGTGGAAGCGACATCCCGATGTCGTGTTCCTCTCCGAAGCGTTCACCCGCCCCAAGCCCATGAAGCGGCTTGCGAAGCTGGGTTTCTCGCAGTCCTACACCTATTTCACCTGGCGCAACACCAAGCAGGAACTGACCGAATACCTCTGCGAGCTTGCCCTCGGACCTTCGCGCAACTATTTCCGCCCCAACTTCTTCGTCAACACCCCCGACATCCTCCCCGATGTCCTCCAGCGTGGCGGGCGGCCGGCATTTCTTCAGCGCCTGGTGCTGGCCGCAACCTTGTCGCCGTCGTGGGGAATGTACAACGGATTCGAGCTTTGCGAGAATCGCGCTCTGCCGAATTCCGAGGAGTACGCGAATTCAGAGAAATACGAGTTCAAAGTCTGGGATTGGAACCGCGAAGGCCACATCAAAGACATGATCGCGCGCGTGAACCTGATCCGGCGCGAGCACCCTGCGCTTCAGCGCATCGCGGGGCTGCAGTTTCTCCACGCCGAAAATCCGCAGATGCTGCTCTACGCCCGCTTCGATCGCGCCAAGCGCGACGTGCTCGTGGTCGCAGTCAATCTGGATCCATTTTCCGTCCAGCAAGGTCCGATCGAGATCCCCGGTCCGGAGCTGGGCGTCGGCGAGAGTTTTGCCGTCGAGGACTTGCTCTCCGGCCCGCGCGGCGTTTGGCGCGGCCGCAGTCATTATCTGCGCCTCGATCCTGCCGGGATGCCGGCCGTGCTATTTCACCTGCGCCCGGCAGAGTAGCGCAGCGCAGGCACGGTGGCGGGGGGGAGGTGGCCGTGGCCGGCCGGCCCGGCCAGCCGCTCGAATGCGTACGCCATGCCCAGCAGCTTGGCGTCATCCCAGGCGCGGCCCAGCAACTGAATGTCCACCGGGTTGCCGCGCGCGTCGCCACCGGCGGGGAAGACCATGGTGGGGACGCCGTTGAGGGCGCTGGGGGTGTCGCGGCGGCCGAAGCTGGCGCGCGCGCCGCCGCCGTCGTTCAGGCTGATCTCGCTCAGCAGGCCCGGGTACACCACCGCATCCACGCCTTTGTGGTCGGCGCCGGCGGCGTCGAGCCAGGCGGCGACGGCCGCTTGCCGCTTGCGGCGGGTGTCGCGCGCGGCGGTGATCTCGGCCGCGCTCATGCGCGGCGGCGGGGGCTCGGTGCAGGCTGAGGGGTCGAGCCGCGAGTAGGCGATTTTTTTCTGCGAGCAGGACACGTCCACCGCGGTATGAATCGGAAATCCCTGGGCCGCCAGCTCGGGATGGCGGTCGAGGTATTGCATCCATCCTTCGGCGGTGATGTCGCCACCAGCCGCGCCGGTTACCCGCGCCGGCGTGTCGCTGCCGCCGACGCTCGCCCCCATGGGCACCAGCGTCGCGCCCGCCTCGGTGAAATAGCGCAGCGCCGCCCGCTCCGCAGCAATGGTTTCCGTGGTCGCGAACGGATCCTTCCAGGCCGATTCAATGATGCCGATGCGCTTGCCGCGCAGCGCGTCGGCGCTGAGCGCGGTGCGCCAATCGGACGGCAGGTGCGCGGCGTCGTCCGCGGTCGCCGGATCGTCGGGATCAGCTCCCGCCACCACGTTCAGCACAGCGGCCAAGTCCGCGGCCGAGCGCGCCAGCACCCCGCCGGTGTCGGTCAGCCATACCAGCGGCATGATCCCGGTGCCGCTCTCGACTCCATCGGTGGGTCGCAGCGTGAACAGGCTCTCCGCGCTCGCCGGAGCATACAGCGAGTCCCCGGTTTGCGTGCCCAGCGCCACCGCCGCGAGGCTCGCGGCCACGGCAACCGCCGAGCCGCCGCTCGAGCCCAGCGCGGAGCGCGAGGGGCTGTAGACGTTCCATACCTGCCCCCAAGCGTCGTTCGAGTAGAAGCCGCTGGTGGCGTACTCTTCCATGGCCGCCTTGCCCAGGATCACCGCCCCCGCTGCGCGCAATCGCGCAACCTGAAAGGCGTCGTGCGCGGGGCGGAATCCGGCGAACGTCAGGCTGCCATTGGTGGTCGGCATGTCAAAGGTGTCGTATAAGTTCTTGATCGCGACGGGAATGCCGAGCAACGGTCCGCGGCGGCCGGCGCGCCGCTCGGCATCGGCCGCCGTGGCTTGCTGCAGCGCATTGCTCGCCACCACCTCGAACGAATGCAGCCCGAAGGGTCCGCGGTCATAAGCCGCGATCCGTTCCAAATAGGCCTGGGTGATCGCCTGCGAGGTGGTCGCGCCGGTCTCCATATCGTGCTGGAGCTGCTCGATCGTCTTCTCCAACACGTTGTAGCGGACCGAAGTGGTGGACGGCGGCGCCGGCGGCGCGGCGGGCTGGGGCACGCGGCGAGGGGCACCGGCCGGACAGGGCAGGCGGAAGTTCTCGACCGAGCAGATCTCGGCCGCCGAGAGGGCGCTCAGGTCCGGAGCGACGGCCAGCCGCTTCGCCGCATCCCCGATCCGGGCTTCGACTTCGGCAGCGGTGGCCGCTGTGACGCGATCCCCCAGCACAACGAAATGCAGCAGCGACCTGCTCGCGTGCGCCGGAATGCGCATCCGGTTCACAAACGCCGGGTAGTTCCCGGCGTCACCTCCGGGCTGGTAGGGGTCGGCGAAGGGATCGTTCCGCCAATCGCCGAGGATCGAGAAGCGCCCGGCCACCGTGGCTTGCGGGCCGCCGCCGAAGCCGCCGCGGGCGCCCGGCGGCGTGGTGAAGAGGGCCCAGGCGTCCTCGGAGCCAATGGTTCCCTCCGCGTGGCTCGAGCCGGGCCCGGTTGCGCCGATGCCCGTCTGGCCGCCGAAGGCCGCTTCCACCGTGATCGCATTGGCTGTTTTGTTGGTGAGGGTATCGAGCCAGCGCCCCCAATTGGCCTTCTGGTTGATCCAAATGGTGCGCGTGATCGTCGCCGGACCGAGCGCCACCGCCTTGGTGCTGGTGAACCTGTCGCTGCCGTTGAAGACCAGCCCGAAGCCGCGCATCAATTCGCCATTCATTCTCGGCGCGGCGCCGGGTGGAGCGACGATGCGCACGCGCAGCCCGCCGTAGCCGTTGAGAGTGGTGCTGTAGGGCGCGCGCAAGCCCGCGCCGGTCTGGGTGGCGCGTATGCTGCCGGTGTCCACGCCCGGCGGCGAGGCATCCTGAATGCCCCAGTAGGTTCCAGCGCCATCCCGCGCGTAGGTGAACGCGCGCGCCGCCTGTGCCGCGCCCAACCCCAGCGCCAAAGCCATCGCTGCCCAGCCGAAGCGTTTGAGAGACACTTGCGGGCGATGGTAGCACGCCCGAAATACGCTCACTTGAACGAAACCGGGGGGCAGGTCGGCACCGCGCCCTTTTCGCGCCGACTTCGCCCACGGCGCGAACGGAGCGACCCCCGCGTCTAGTATCCCCGAGCGGGCTCAGCAGCGCATTCCAGCCCCGGGAGG
>DATNED010000176.1:0-12831 GCA_035553115.1 Terriglobales bacterium
GAGCTGAAGGCGCCGGTGGTGACGGTGAAGCCGAACGTGCCGTTGAGCAGGCCCCACTCGAAGCCCTGCATGCCGAGGAAGGTGATGCCCATCGCGATGGTGAGCAGGAACCAGTTCTTGGCGGCGACTTTCTTGCCGTGCAGGAAGGCATGCACGCCCCAGTTCAAGGTGAAGCTGGAGCCCACCAGGATCAGGGTGGCGATGGCGGGCATGGTGGTCTCGAGCTTGGGCATGCCGGCCGGAGGCCACTGCGAGCCGGTGAAGCGGGTGTAGTAGAGATATTCGAAGTACGAGAAGAAGATCATCGCCTCGGAGGCGAGGAAGAAGAAGAAGCCGCGGGTGAGGTCCTTGTTGGTTTGGACCTTGTCCATGTGGCGGCGCTCGACCGCGATGGTGTTGGCCCAGCCGGCGGCGGCGATCAGCGTGTAAAGGACGGCAGCCACCAAAAGCACGCCGGCCAGGGGCACGCCCAGGTAGACCAGGAAGACCAGAAACGTGACCGCGCCCATGCCGGCGGCGAGCAGCACCGGCCAGAAGCTGGGCTGCGGGGCGTGGGCGGAAGGATCGGAGTGCGCGGCGTGGCTGGCGGCCGCGGAGCTTGGGGCGTGGGTGAGCGTGGAGTGCTCCATCGATGTCAACCTATTTCATCCAATGCGGAAAAGCGAAGGTCGTCTCCTCAGGATAAATCCAGCCGTGATGGGCGGCGTAGGGTGTCCAGAGCGCGCTGGCGAGCGCGAGAAACGCGATCGCCCAGCCCAAGCGGCGGTTGCGGCGGCGGGTGTGCTCGGAGACCGTGATCATTGGCCCGTACCTGCAGCGACTGCGGGGGCGAGGGGTTCGAGCGTGTACATCACGCTGACGCGCTCGATGAGCGGGTTGAGGCCGTCGTTCATCTGGTAGATGACCGGCAACGACTTGGTCTCATGCGGCTTCATGGTCTGATCGGAGAAGCAGAAGCACTGGATCAGCGCCATGTGGGTGGCGGCATCGGCGGGGAAGATGTCGTGGATCGCGCGAAAGTGCACGGTCTGATCGCTGTTGTTGGTGAACGTGAAAACGTTCTGCGACTTCTGATCGAGGTGCACCGACTGCAGCGAGGCGTCGGGCTGAAGCGTGACGTCGAGGCCCTTGGCCGCGAGGCCGGTGAATACGATATTGATGCTGCGCGCGCTCTGCGGGCCCGCTTTGGCCTCGAGCTTCTGGTCGGCGGGGACGAACAGGCCGTAGTGGGCGCAGAACATGCGGAAGAGCGGGACGTTGAGGAAGGCGAAGCCGACCATGCCGGCGACCAGCAGGCCGAACTTCAATCCTCGCTTTTTCCTTTGTTCCGCGGTCTTCATTACGCAATCTCAGGCAATTCGTCGAAGTTCCAGGCCGGCGGCGGGCTCGAAGTGTCCCACTCCAGGTGCTGCTCGATGGGGTTCGACTCCCAGGGGTCGGGGCCGGCATTCTCGGGGCCGCGCATCGCCTTGATGATGCTGTAGGTGAAGATCAGCCCGGCCAGCAGCATGAAGGGGAAGCCGAGGGAGATGAACTGGTTGAGCGGGGCGAACTCAGGCCGGTAGCTGGCGACGCGGCGCGACATGCCCTCGATGCCGAGCAGGTGCATGGGCATGAAAACCCAGTTCATGCCCATGAAGAAGAGCCAGAACACCCAGTTCCCCATCTTCTCGCTCAGCATGCGGCCGGTGATCTTGGGAAACCAGAAGTAGGTGCCGGCGAACAACGTCATGACCGAGCCGCCGACCAGGACGTAATGGAAGTGGGCGACGACGAAATACGTGTTGTGGACCTGGATGTCGAAGGGCACCACCGCCAGCAAGAGGCCGCTGAGGCCCCCCAGCACAAAGGTGAAGATGAAGCCCATGGCGAATTTCATGGCCGTGGTGAAACGGATGACGCCGCCCCAGACCGAAGCCAGCCAGGAGTAAATCTTGACCCCGGTGGGAACCGAGATCGCCATCGAGGCCATGGAGAACCAGACCCGCGCCTGGGCAGAGATGCCGGCGGTGAACATGTGATGCGCCCAGACCATGAAGCCGATGATGCCGATCGCCCACAGTGCTGCCACCATGCCCTTGTAGCCGAACAGCTTCTTGCGGGCCATCGAGGGGATGATGTGGCTGACCATGCCGAAGCCCGGCAGGATCATGATGTAGACCTCGGGGTGGCCGAAGAACCAAAACAGGTGCTGATACAGCAGCGGATCGCCGCCGAGGGCGGGGCGGTAGAAGCCGGTATTGAGCCAGCGATCGCTGAGCAGCATGAACATTGCGCCCGAGAGCACCGGGACCGCGAGGACGAGCATCCAGGCGGTGACCACCCAGCTCCAAACGAAGAGCGGAACCTTCATCCAGTTCATCCCCGGGGCGCGCATGTCAATCACGGTGACCAGGAAGTTGATCGCGCCCATGATCGAGCTGACGCCGAGCAGGATGATGGCCATGATCCAGAGATCTTCGCCGTGGCCGGCGGAGAACTGGGCGGTGGAAAGCGGCGGGTAGCTCCACCAGCCGCCGGCGGCGGCGCCGCCGACAACGAAAAAGCTCCCGTAGAGCATGAGCGCGGCCGGGACCAAGAGCCAGAACGCGAAGGCGTTGAGCTTGGGGAAGGCCATGTCGCGCGCGCCGATCATCAGCGGCACGAGGTAGTTGCCGAAACCGCTGAATGCGGTCATCAGCGTCAGGAAGATCATGATCGTGGCATGCATCGTCATCAGCTGGTTGTAGAGCGCGGGGCTGAAGATGTGCCAGTTGGGGTTGTAGAGATTGAGGCGGATCATGCCCGCCAGCGAGCCGCCCAGCCAGCCGTTCAGCAGCGCGAAGACGATGTACATGATGCCGATCTTCTTGTGATCGGTGGTGGTGAGCCAATCAAGCACGCCGGTGTAGTGGCGCGGCTGGGAGGCAGGGAGCGTGGCGGTGTGGGCGCTCATTGCGCACCTCGCGAGGTCTTCGTTCCAGGCATGGTCATGGCCCCGGGCTTGGCCGGGGCGGTGGGGGGCACGGCCGCCGGCGTGGGCGAGGGCGCCTTCTTCTTCGCCAGCAGCCAGGCTTCGAATTGATCGGTGGGCACGACCTGCACTTCAATCAGCATTTGGCTATGGTTGGTGCCGCAGAGCTGCGTGCACTGGCCCTTGTAGTAGCCGGGATCGGCCTTGAACCAGAGGTTGGTGAGGCGGCCGGGGAGGGCATCTTCTTGGATGCCGAGGCCGGGGACATAGAAGCCATGGATCACGTCCACGCTGGTCAGGTCGAGGTCCACCACCTGATCCGCGGGAACGACCAACGTATCGTTGGAAATATCAATGCCGTACTGGGGATATTTGTATTCCCAGAAGAACTGGTGGCCGACGACCTGCACGTTGAGCGCGGGGTCGTTGCCGCCGAACTCCATGGTATGGAGGGTGGGGAAGGAGTGCAGCGCGACCAGCGCGACGACGATGGCCGGAATGACGGTCCAGGCGAACTCCAGCGGGTTGTTCTCGTGGAATTCCGAGGGCTGGCGCCCGTCGCCTTTGTCGCGGAACTTGATGAGAACGTAAACCAGCAGGATGTAGGCGATCAGGATGAATGGGATCACCCAGAGAAAGGCATGCCAGCTCTCCGCCGCACCCATCCGGGCGACATTGCTGCCGGCGGCGGTGAAAGGATTGCGGGTGTCGGCCTTCAGGCCCTTGGCGGCGGCGGCCGAGAGGGCTTGGGTGGCCGTCTGCTGGGCTTGGAGGAATGCGAAGGCCCAGGTCATGGGGTCGGCTTTCCTTTCTGTAGCAACTGTTGCACGTAGGCGTAAAGGGAGTCCAGCTGCGGCTTGGTCAGGGTGCCGTGGCCTGGCATCATGCGGCCGGGCAGGCCGTGCAGGACGACGTTGGCGAAGCCCGCGGCGTCTTGCGGCGAATGCAGGATGACCGGGTGGCTGAAGCTCTCAGCCTTGACCTCGAGATATGGATCCGAGCCCACCATCATGACCGGAGTGCCACCTTCGCCGTCGGCGCCATGGCAGCTTTGGCACGCCTGGCGGTAGAGCGACTCGCCTTGGGCAAGATCGCCGCTGCCGGCCGACGCCGGCTGGACGCCCGCGTTCCCGGGCGCCTTGGCTTCTTCGGCGACGATCTGCATGGCGACAGAGATGGGGATGCGCGGTCCCTCGGGCACGGGATTGAGGGGCGGAAGCGCGGCCGGACCGGCCGAGGCTGGGGTTTCGATCGAGGCCAGTTCGGCGGCGCTGTTCGCCTGCAGGGCGTCCTTGGGGATGAAGTTGGCGCGGATGTAATGCACCACCGCCATGCGCTCCTCCGGGGTGAGGGCGACAAAGCTGGGCATGGAGGTGCCGGGCGAGCCATTGGTGACGGTGTGATACATGGCCAGCACCGAGGTGCCGAACTTGAATTTGCCGGAGTGATAATTGCGCGGGGGCGGATTCAGCCCCGCGGCCTTGGGGCCGTTGCCGTAGCCGTCGGCGCCGTGGCAGGGAACGCAGTTGGCTTCGAAGACGTTCTTGCCTTCGGTCACGAGCTTGGGCGAGGCCTCGAGCAGCGGATGCAGGTCCACCGCGGTGGCCGCGCCCGGCGGCGGCGGCTTGTGGAAGTTGAAGCGCGATTCGAAGGCGGCCTTGCCGTATTCGCCGCCGAAGGCCGAGTAGATCAGGAAGCCGGCCACCAGTACGGTCACGGCGAAGCCGATCAGCGACTTGATGGAGGGCTGGGCGGGCGTCTGGCTCACAGATACCTCCCCGCCACCGAGTTCAGGAATTTCGGATCGCCGATGGGCACCATCGGATGCCGGCTCAGGTAGCGGGTGTAGAGCAGGCCGAAGATGCCGAGGAAGCCCAGGAAGACGCCGAGCTCCACCCAGTTCGGGATATAGAAGCTCGTGTGGATGGGGGGCATCACCAGCCAATAGCAGTCGAACCACTCGGCGACCAGGATCAGGCTCGACATCCAGATCAGCACCGTTTCGTTGGTGCGGATCTTTTGGTTCATCAGGATGCAGAACGGCAGCACCCATTTGGCGAAGAGCAGGAACATGAAGATCCAGCCCCAGCCATGCACAATGCGTTCGTGGAAAAACACCGTTTCTTCGCGGAAGTTGGCGTACCAGATGAGCAGGTACTGGGCGAACCCGATGTAGACCATGAATATGCTGAAGGCGTGGACGATGCGGGCGAGATCCACGTAATGGTAGTCGCGCACGGCACCGCCGAACATCTGTCGGCGGCGGAACAGGACCGTGAACAGCAGGACCAGGGCGAGGCTGGCCTGGAACAGGCCGGCGAACCCGTACACGCCCCACATGGTGGTGCTCCACTTGGGCTCGAGCGACATGATCCAATCCACAAAGCACCAGGTGAAGCTGTAGCCGAAGAAGACTAGGAAGCCGGCGGCCACGCGGCCGCGGACGGTGGGGGGCTTGCCGAAGGTCTTGCGCGGCACCAGCGTGGCGGGGTTGGTATCTTGCGCGGTCGAGTTGCGCAGGAACCACCAGCCGAAGAAAGTCCAGACGCCGAGGGCGATCAGCGTGCGCGCCGAGTAGAACGGCATGGCGAAGTAGACGCGCTTGCCGTGGGTGATGAAGCCGGCGAAGCCCGCCACCGCCCAGGGATAGATGTGGGGGACGCCGATCAGCAGCACGATGCCGAGCAGCAGGGCGGCGGGTAGGTAGCTGGCCGCGGCTTCGGGCAGGCGGCGGAAGACGACCGTCCAGGTGGCGCTGGTGATGTACTCCAGCGCGACCAGGAAGACGCCGCCGACGCCCAGCACGGTGAAGAACAAGTAGTTGGTCAGGAAGCTGTACCAGGCGCGCTGCGGATCAATCGCCAGGGCCGCGGCGAAGACCACGACGCCGATGACGGTCGCCGCCATCAGCAGGCTGCGCACCTTGGGCGCGAAGACCGCCGGGCCGGGATTCTGAACCGTTATGGTTTCCTCGTGTGCGTGCATAAGCGTCAGTGGGGTGTGGTCGGCTTCGGGATCGCCTGGGTGCCGGGAATCGGACCGCTCGGGCCCTCGGCGGTGGGATAGTCGGTGTCGGGGCTGACGCCGGAGCGCTCCGCCCGCGCCAAGTCGGCGGCGGTGGGGTTGGCGGCGCGCTGCAGCACGCGGACGTAATGGATGATGGCCCAGCGCTGGGCGGGATCAAGCTCCGTCTGGTAGCTGGGCATATTGCCCTGGCCGCTGGTGATGATCGAGAAGATGCGGCCGTCGCTGAATAGCAGCGGCGCGCCCGCGATCAGGGCGGGCGGCTGCGTCATCTTGGGGATGATGTAGCCCAGGCCGTCGGCGCGCGCGCCGTGGCAGACAATGCAATAGTTGTCGAACAGTTGCTGGCCCTTGGCGAGGACTTCGGGGGTGACCGGGAGCGGGTTCGCCAGCTTGTCCATGCCGGTGACATCCACCGGCTGCGGGAAGGGGGTGTAGTGCACCGGAACCGTGCCCTCGGGCGGCATGCGCATGGCGGCGAGGTTCGGGTCCACGTGGTCGGTGCCCAGGCCCTGGACGTAAGGCTGCACGTACATGTCGGGCTGGTACTCGATTTGGGTATGGGTGGTGCGCCCTGGGCCCGCGCAAGCGGTGAGCAGCAACGCCGCCGCGGCGGCGAGGGCGAGGGAACCGTGGACAGCGCGGTGTGAGCTCTTAGGCAAGGTCGCGCACCTCGACGGCGCCCATCTCTTTGAGCAGGGACTGAACGTTGCCGCTTTCGTACGGGCGCACCGGCACGTAGAGGCCGAAGCGGTCGTTGGTAAGGCGCCGGTCGAGGGGCTCGAAGTTCGGCGCGGGGCGGAGGCGGCCGGCGATGAGGACGGCGATGAAGGTCGAGATCCCGGCAATCAGAATGCCGCTTTCGAAGGTGACGGGCATGTAGGCGGGCACCGAGACGAAGGGCTTGCCCGCGATGTTGAGCGGCCAGGCCCAGGCCATGGTCCAGGCCTCGAAGGTGAAGCCTAGTCCGGCGCCCACGAAGAACATGGTCTTGGTGACGCGCGGCATCCAGCTGATCTTGAGGCCCAGGGCCTCGGATACGCCGTGGACCGGATAGGGCGTGTAGGCGTCGAGGCCGCGGTAGCCTTTGTCGCGCACCGCTTTGATCGCGCCCAGCAGGCTGGAGGGATCGAGGAAGAGCGCCAGCACGGCGGGAGGGCGGTAGCTGCTAGGCACGGGATTCCTCCAGAAGCGCGCGCTCGCCCACCGGCTCCGCCAACACGCTCTTGATCTCGGCGATGGCGACCACGGGCACGAAGCGGGCAAAGAGCATGAACAGGGTGAAGAACAGGCCGAGGGAACCGATGAAGGTGCCGATATCCCAGACCGTGGGAGCGAAGTAGCGCCAGTTGGTGGGCAGGTAGTCCTGGGCGAGCGAGGTGACGATGATCACGTAGCGCTCGAACCACATGCCGATGTTGACGATGATGCTGAGGATGAACAGGGTCACGAGGTTGCGGCGGGCCCAGCGGAACCAGAAGATTAGCGGGGCGATGCAATTGCAGAAGACCGTGAGCCACCCCGCCCAGGCGTAGGGGCCGAAGAAGCGGATCCAGATGTAGATGTGGGTGTCGAACGGGCTCTCGCTGTACCAGGCCATGAAGATCTCGACCAGGTAGGCGTAGGAGACCATCATCGAGGTGGCCAGGATGATCTTGGCCATCAATTCCATGTGGTCAATCGTGATGTAATCTTCCAGGCTGAACGCCTTGCGGGTGATCGTGAGCACCGTGATCACCATGGCGAAGCCGCTGAAGATCGCGCCGGCGACGAAGTAGGGAGGGAAGATGGTGTCGTGCCAGCCCGGGACGGAGCTCACCGCGAAGTCGCTGGAGACGACGCTGTGCACCGAGAGCACCAGCGGGGTGCAGATGGCGGCGAACAGCCCGTAGGCGGCTTCGTAGTGATGCCAGTCGCGGGCGGTGCCCTTCCAGCGCTGCGAGAAGATGCCGTAGACCTTGCGCGCGAAGGGCTTGGGGTGCATGTCGCGGATGGTGGCGAGATCCGGAATCATGCCCTGGTACCAGAACAGCAGCGAGATGGTGGCGTAGGTGGAGACGGCGAAGACGTCCCAGATCAGGGGCGAGCGGAAGTTGACCCAGAGGTGGCGGGTATTGGGGTAGGGGATGAGCCAGTAGGCGATCAGCGTTCTGCCGATGTGGAGCAGCGGGAACATGCCGGCGCAGATCACGCTGAAGATCGTCATCGCCTCGGCGCTGCGGTTGATGGCGGTGCGCCAGCGCTGGCGGAACAGGAACAGGATGGCCGAGATCAGCGTGCCGGCGTGGGCGATGCCGACCCAGAAAACGAAGTCGGTGATGTAGGTGCCCCACATCACCGGGCGTTTCAAGCCCAGCAGGCCGAGGCCGACATGGAGCTGGACCCAGACCACGTAGCTGCCGATGCCGAGCATGCCCAAGGCGACCAGCAAGCCGCCCCACCACCAGGCATTGGGTTTGCGGAAGATCGCGGCAGCGATGTCCTTGTTGACCTGGGTGAGGGTGAGGTCGGCGCGGTAGAGCGGCGGCTCGGCGGTGAGCGCCATGGGATGGCGCTCTTGCGGGGGTTGGCGGTTGATGTTGTCGCTGCTCACGACCGGCTCGCCTCCTCCGCTCCGCGATTGCGCACCTTGGTCAGATAGGTGATGGTGGGCTGGAAGTTCATTTCTTCAAGGACACGGTAGCCGCGCTCGCTGCGGGCCCGCATCATCTCCGAATCCTTGTCCACCATGTTGCCGAAGTGAATCGCCTGGGATGGACAGGTTTGCTGGCACGCGGTCTGGATGTCGCCGTCGCGAACCGGCAGGCCGCGCTCCTTGGCGCGATAGTGTCCGGCGTGGATGCGCTGGGTGCAGAAGTTGCACTTCTCCATGACGCCCCGGCTGCGCACCGTGACCATGGGGTTGAGCGCGAGCTCGAGTGGAGACGCGCGCACCTTGCTGTAGTTGTAGAAATTGAAGCGCCGCACCTTGTAAATGCAGTTGTTGGAGCAGAAGCGCGTTCCGACGCAGCGGTTGTACACCTGCACGTTAATGCCTTCGGCGTCGGTGATGGTGGCGATGACCGGGCACACGCTCTCGCAGCCGGCGTTCTCGCACTGCTGGCAGAGCATGGGCTGCAGCGTGACGTCGGGATTCGCCTCCTCGCCGCTGAAGTACCGGTCAATGCGGATCCAGGCCATTTCGCGGCCGCGCCAGACTTGATCCTTGCCCACGACCGGCACGTTGTTCTCGGCGTAGCAGGCGGCGACGCAGGCGTTGCAGCCGATGCAGGCATTGAGGTCCACCGTCATGCCCCAGTGGTAGTTGGGGAAGGGATGCTCGCTCGGACCGCCGTTATCCCACAAGCTGGTCTGGGGCTCGGGCTCGGGGTTGCCGGCGCGCGGATTGGCCTGGATCTGCACCAGCGTCGTCTCGCGCACGATGTTTTCGCCGCGGCCCTGCTCGCCGGTGATCTCATTGGCGCCGAAATCGAAGTAGTTGTTCTCTTGCGGCGAAGCGATCAGGTAGCCTTGGCCGACTTTGTTGATCTTGACCCTCGCCCCGGAGGCAACAATGGCGGCGCCCGAGACTTGGCCGAGTCTATAGGCGTTGACGCCGACGTCGGTGCCAACCTCGCCCACCGAGGCGCGGCCGTAGCCGACGTACATGCTGGCGACCGCGGGATGCACCCCGACCTGGACGTAGACCGGAGCGCGCAGCGTGGTCGAGCCCACCGTGACTTCGCCGATGCCGTAGCGGCCGTCGTTGTCGGCTTCAAGGCCGAGCGACTTTGCGGTCGAGGGGGCGATGGTGAAGAAGTTGTCCCAGCAGGATTTCCAGCAGGGATCGGGAATCTCTTGCAGGAAGGCGTTGTTGCCCCAATATCCGTCGCCGAGCATGGCGCTGACCGCGAGCGAAAGCTCGAGCTCGCCCGAGGCCGGCGTTGGCGCAGCCGTTGCCGAGACGGCGGCGAGCGCGGCAGGCTTGAAGGCGCGCGCTGCGCCAGGCTGCAAGCGCTGCGGGTTGGGATCGAACACGCCGGCCTGGAGCACGCCCACCCAGAAGTCGTCGAAGCTGGCGGCAAGATTGTTCTTGGGATAGATCTGCTCGCGCCAATGCCGCTGGAGGTAGTCGTGGAAGCTGATGGCGACCGCGGGCGGCGCGGCGGGCTTGGGGGCAGGGACGGCAGCGGCGGCGGCGCCAGCAGCCGCGGCCCCGGGTTTTGCGGCCGCAGTTGCGGCCGGAGCGGCGGCGGGCGCTGCCGGCGCAGCCCCGGCCGGGGTGGGAACGGCGGGCGCAGCCGCCGCAGCCCCAGCCGCGGTGGGAACGGCGGGCGCGGGCGGGGGCACCGGCGCCGGCGGCGGCGGCGGAGCGAGGAACTTGGCCTTGCCGGCCGGAAACTGCCAGGCGAGGTGGATGAGGGCGTCTTCGAAGCTGCGTCCGCCGAAGAGGGGCTCGATCGTGGGCTGGATCAGGCTGTAGAGACCGGCCTGCGGTTCGGCGTCGCCCCACGACTCCATGCCATGGAGCGAGGGCAGGACAAGGTCGCCGAGCTGCGCCGTCTCATCCAGGCGATCAGCGAGCACGACGACGTTGGGCACCTTGGCGAGGGCTTCGATGAAGCCGGAGGCATCCGGCATCGTGTAGGCGGGGTTGGTGCCGTAGACGAACAAGGTCTGGACCTTGCCGGCGCGCATGTCGCCGACCAAGGCCAGCATGGCGGCGTTGCTGCCCTGGGCCTGGAGGCTGGGGCTCGCGGCGGCCTCCACGGTCGCGCCCTCGTTTTCGAGCGCGGCATTCAAGAACGCCACCACGGTCTCGAGCATGGCGGCATCGCCGGTGGCGCCGGCGAGGCCGCCGCCGCACAGGATGCTCTTGCCGCGCTGGGCCCAGAGCTCGGCGGCCAGGCGCGCCAGCACGCCCTTGGGCAGACCGGCGCCCGACTCAACCGCATCCGCGCTGAAGGGAGCGAGGGCCTTGGCCACGGTGGGGTCGGCGGCGAAGCGCGACTGCTTGCCGGCGACGACCAATTGATGCGCAACTCCCAAGGCGACCGCGAGCAGTTGCGAAGGCGGAACCAGGTATCGGGAGTCGGCGTTGAGGCCGGTGAGGCTGAGCGCCGGCTCGAAAACCACCACGCGCGACATCTGATTGTTGGCGCGGAGCTTGCGCTGGCGTCCGAAGCCGACCGAATACTCCTGCCGGGAGATGCCCGAGCCGATCGGATCGGCGCCGAAGGTGACGACCATCTCGGCGCGGTCGAAGAAGTACCGCGGCGTCGCTCCTGGCGGCAGCGCGCCGTAGGCGGCGGCCTGCCCGGCGACGAGGGCATCCGGGTTGAGCGCGTCGTACACCACGTGGCGGGCGGGAACGACGCTCAAGAAGTCGGCGAGCAGGTTGGTGCGGGCGGGGCCGTGGATGGTGCCGGTGAGCAGCACCGCGCCGCCGCCCGACAGCATTTTCGCCACCTGCTGATCGGCTTGATCCCAGCTCAGCGGCTTCTGCTGCCGCTTGATGGTGTGGTTGTTGTTGCGGAACGGGGTGCCGGTGTCCCAGACGTTGGTGGGCACCATGAGGTTGTAGGCTGGCTGGGGAGCGTTGCTGACCAGGCCAGCGAGCGAGTGCGCGCGCTGCAGCGCGACCGGGGTGCGCAGCCGGTCCGGATCGTAGAGGTTCAGCAGCGACGCCTGGCCGCGGGCGCAGACCGTGCCGCGGTTGAGCGGATGCAGCGGGTTGCCCTCGACCTTGGTGGGACGCCCCTCATGCGTGGTGAGCACGATGCCGCAGCCGGCCGAGCATTCGCGGCAGGTGGAGGCGTAGTAGTTGGCGACGCCCGGGATGATCTCGGGCGGCTGCTGCGCGTAGGGGATGATTTTTTCGACCGGCTTGCGCTCGCACGCGGTGGCCGCGAGGGCAAGGGCGCCGGTGGACCACTTCAAGAAATCGCGGCGCCCGAATTTGAGGCCGCCTTCGCCCTGCGCGTCGAAGTACTCCTTGGGCTTGGAGCGGAACTCCTCGTGGCGGAGTTTTTCCACCCCGGCGTCGTTGTGCAGGTCGGCGAGCGTCGTCCAGTAGCGTGGTGTGCTCATGGTTAGTTGTGGCAGACGTTGCAGTCCTGCGGGGCGTTGGCGGTGCGATCGTGGAAGGTGGCCGGATCGCGATGGAATTTATCGTTGGGGGTGGGGAGGTAGTCGTTGTTGCGGTGGCAGTTAAGGCACTCGGCCATGGTCCACTGCTTGACTTCCTCGATCTGGTCCATGTTCTGCACCGGGCCGTGGCAGGTTTGGCACTGGATGCCTGCGGCAATGTGCCAACGATGCTGGAAGTAGACGAACTCGGGGAGATCGTAGACGCGCACGAACTCGATGGGTTTCTTGGCCGCGTATGCGGCGGCGATCTGCTTGATGGGCTCGGTGTTGGCGGCGACCACAGCGTGGCAGCCCATGCAAACGTTGAGCGCGGGAATCGGGGCGAGCCGGGAGCGGTCCACCCCGGCGTGGCAGTACTGGCACGGAATATGGTTGTCGCCGGCGTGGAGCTTATGGCTGAAGGGAATGGGCTGGACCGGCGAATAGCCGACGTTTTCGCCCATGCCGAGCAGCTTCCACGTGCCAAAGCCCAGCAACACCAACACGATCAGGGTGAGCCGCCAATGTTCTCTCATGTCGCGAGCCTAAAAATCCACCGCACACACCTCAGGCGTGAAGCTGGACGGACGCGGACGAGGAGACCAAAGCTCGCACTGCGAGCCAAGCGCGACGAAAACGAATAAGGAATGAAGGGCCTACAGCAAATAAAACCGCGAATGATGTGGCGCCCGTTCCCCTCGGATTCATCCGGTCTCTGCCAGCAACAGTCAAGGCTACGGATTTTT
>DATNED010000177.1:0-9342 GCA_035553115.1 Terriglobales bacterium
AGCCGGATCGGCTGCGTCAGCGCGATCTGCACCCCCGCCACCAGGTTCGCCAGCGTCGGCCGCATCGCCATGCCGATCACCAATCCGGCGATCCCGGCCGAGGCCAGCATGCTGGCGCCGATCGTCCGCGCCGCGGGAAACGTCAGCAGCATCGCCGCCAGCGTCAGGATCACCACCACCACCGTCACCACCCGCCGCAGCACCTGCACCTGCGTGCGGATGGCGCGCGCCGATAGATTGTCGGCCACCTCCACCGGATGCCGCGCCGCAATCAAATCCGCCAGCACCGCCGTCGAAAGGATCACGCACCACGCGCCGCCGGCGATCAGTCCCAGGCTGACCAGGTGCTCCAACCCCTGCCGGAACTCCGGCGTCAGCGGCACCCCCGGCAGCACCATCAGAATCGCCGCCAGCGGCAGCAGCCACCGCGACGCCCGGCGTCCGTGCCGCTCCAGCGAGGCCTCGACCACGTGCCCCGGCCGCCTCGCCATCCGCCGCAGCAGCGCGAATACGGTCGCGTGGACCAGCAGCCCCGCCCCGATGGCCACGAAGATCATCGCCGCCGCCACTGCGGCCTGCCCCCATGGGCTCGCTGCCCAAGCCAGGAAATCGTGCATGGCCCATTATTGCCAATTGCCGCCCCGGAATTGGCCGAGGCCGTTCTGCGCGCGGGGAAGAATTTGTGGTGGCCAGGGACGGAATTGAACCGCCGACACGCGGATTTTCAGTCCGCTGCTCTACCAACTGAGCTACCTGGCCATCTTGTTGGCAACACGTTTATTTCCAACGAATTGGCGCGTTGGAACAACGCCCGCTTCGGCCAGGCCAAATGCCTTGGTGGCTCTCGCGGATGCCTCCGGACCTGCCAGCCGCTCCACGGCCTGCAACCGATGCTGTGGGGCGAGATGGGCGCAGCGACACGTCATGGCAACGGTCCGGTGACCCATCAATTCTTGCACGGTTCGGCGGTCCGCGCCAACCATCGCCAGACGGCCGGCAACGATGGGCCGCAGGCAGTGTCAGGTGAAGTACTCCACGCCCGACCGGCGCACCGCGTCCTCAATCCAGTGGCGCGGATTTTGGATTGCCGCGTCCTTAGCGCCGCACCTCGCGCGAGCCGCTGCAGCGTCCCTAGAAAAATGCGCTTGACGGCATAATGCGCTTCAGCGCATAATTCCTGGGTGCCACCCCGCATTCAATGCGGACCTTGACTGCTGGCCATGCTTCTCGCGCCGCAAGAGCGTGGGCCCGACCTGGGGCGGCCCGATGTGCAATGAAAACGTACAAGACCATTCCGTTTGAAGATGTGATGTCCGCCTTGCCTGCCAAGCGGCGCGCCGCGATTGAAGCTAAAGGGCGGGCACTGTTGGAGACGATTTATCGGCGCGCAACCCTCGCGGAAATGCGCAAGAGCCGCAGAATCAGCCAGGCGAAGCTGGCGAATGTTCTTGGCGTCAAACAAATGCAGGTGTCGCGCCTCGAGCGGCGAGAAGACCCCCGGCTATCCACTCTGCGGCGATCAGTAGAGGCGCTCGGCGGCCAATTGACTCTCATCGCTACGTTCCCGGATCAGGAGCCGATGGTGTTGGTGGCCGGCAGCGCTGCCAAGAGCCGCGTCATGCGGAAAACGTAAGCCCATCGGAATTCCTGGAGCGCTGCGACCACCACCTTCGCCTTGAGCATCGGGAAACGCGCCATTCGCCGGGCCCGTGCCGCTTGGTCCCGTGGGCAAAATCGGCGCGAAGGGCTGCGAAAAGCCCCACGGCGCAGGACGGAGCGCCTGCCTGCAGCTCTTTGAGAGTACTTCCGGCGGCGCTTTCGTGTCGGACCTCATTTCTGACGGTGTGCGTGCGCTTCCATGTAGTTGCGCAACACGGCATTGATGCGCGTGAGATGGCCTCGTCCCTGGCTGCGAAACCACGCCAGGACATCGGAATCGAGGCGCAAATGGACCGACTCCTTCCTCTGCGGCAGCACCAGGCGCGCCTGCGCCCAGTCGGGATTGATCACGTTGGAATCCGGATCGGACGCGACCGCTCGTTC
The DNA here is from genome assembly GCA_035553115.1 of Terriglobales bacterium. GTDB lineage: Bacteria > Acidobacteriota > Terriglobia > Terriglobales > SCQP01 > SCQP01. The sequence goes on from DATNED010000177.1 coordinate 2,044, forward strand.
GACGTCGTCGTCGCGAAGCGCGCGAACACGCCGCCAATCCGTTTTGCCCTTACGAGCCGAGGCCAATCGCTTTGTCATATTCCTGCCGCTCACTTCGCCGTGCCCTCCTTGCGGAAAGAATGCGTCGCGCGCTCCTTTAATCGTTCCGTCTTTTGCCCCAACACCAAATCCCCAGCTGCCCAGCCGCTCTGCCCCGGGCATCAGACCTATCAGATTCACCGGAGGTCCTTTCGCCATGCATCGCAGCGTCCTTCTCGCCTTCATCGTGGCCGGCCTTGCTGCCGGTGCCTGGGCTCAGTCCGGCACCTCCGACCTCCAGCACTCCGAGCTTTCCGCCCAAGTGACCGGCGTGTTCACTCGCAGCACCAACAACACCCCCACCACGCACCTCGCCACCAACTCCGCCGGCCTGCTCGTCGGCTACCGGCTGCACTTCAATTCCTGGGAAGCCCTCGAAGTCGAGTACGGATACACCCGCAATGGCCAAAGCTACTTCACCCCTGCCACCGCCGGCGGCGCTCCCGCGGCCAACAACCGGATCCAAGCCAACATGCAAGATGCCGTCGTGAACGAGGTCGTCACCACGCCGCGCCTCTTGGGATTCTTGCAGCCGTTCATCCTGGGCGGTGGTGGCATCGTAAACTTCCATCCCCGCGGCACCTCCGCCATCGCGGCCCGCACGCAAACCCGGGGCGCGATCAACTACGGCTTCGGCATGGATTTCCACCTCTTCCATATCGGCGCCCGCGCCGAGTACCAGGGCCTGATCTTCAAGATCCCCGACTTCAAGAATCCGCTCCTCGCCGTCAACAAATACACCCACGTCGCCCAGCCTTCGGTCGGCCTCATCCTCACCTTCTAGCCGGCACGCGGTGCTCCTCCAGGCTCGCCAGCAGTGCTTCCACATCCGCCGCCTGCGTCCGGTAGTTGGTGATGCAGGCGCGGATGGCCGGTCCCTGCGGCAGCCGCACCGACGAAATCCACGCCTCGCCCGACGCGACCACCGCGCGCACCGTGGCCTCGATGTCGGTCTCCGGCCGCGCCAGGCACGCCAGCGGCAGCGGCGTCCGGTTCACCACGCGCCAGCCTGCGGCTTCGGCGGCGCTTCGCAGCCGATCGCCCATCGCCACCTGATGCCGCAATGCCGCCTCGTACCCCGCCCACCCCGCCGCCGCCAGCGAAAGAAACAGCTTCAAGCCGATGAACCGCCGCGACCACTGCATCGAATGCGCAAACGGGTCCTCCAACGCATCCGAAACCCCCGCCCCATCGCGCGGCATGTAGTCTGCCGCCACCGAGAACGTGCGCTCGAGTATGCCCGCATGCCGCGTCAGCAGCATCCCCGCCGCCATCGGCACCGACAGCGATTTGTGCGCGTCGAACGTGATCGAGTCCGCCCGCTCGATGCCGTCCAACACCCGCCGCAGCTCCGGAACCAGTGCGGCCATCCCGCCCCAGGCCGCATCCGCATGCAGCCAAACCCGTTGCTCCGCCGCCACCTCGGCCAACTCCGCGATCGCATCCGCCACGCCCGTTCCGGTCGTGCCCGCCGTCGCCACCACCATCAGCGGACGCACTCCCGCGGCCCGGTCCGCCCGGATTTCCCGCGCCACCGCCTCCGCCGGCATCCTCAGCTCCTCGTCCACCGCCAGCGCGCGCACGCACTCGGTGCCCAGGCCGCACAGCCGCGCTGCCTTCTTCACCGAGTCATGCGCCAGCGCGGAGACATAGATCGCCGGCGCCTGGGGCAACGCCCGCGCCCCGCCGCGCCCGTATTCAGGAAACGCATGCGTCAGCGCGCACAACAGCGCGGTGTGGTTCGCCTCGGCGCCGCCCGAGGTGAACACGCCATCGAGATGCGGCAGGGCATAGCCGAATTTCTTCCCCACTTCCCGCACCAGGTGCCGTTCGACCGAGGCTGCGTAGGGGCTGTGGCTCCAAGCCGCGATCTGCGGATTGAACGCCGCCACCAGCGCGTCGGCCGCGATCCCCATCGTCGTCGGCGCAGGATTGAAAAGCCCGAAATACCGCGGATGCGGCGTGTGCACCTGGTGCTGCCACAATCCCTCGACCGCCGACGCCAGCGCCTCGATCGCGGGCATGGGTTGGGCGAAATCGAACTGCTCCAGGCTTGCTGCCAGCGCTCCCGGATCCAGTTGCGGCGCGACCCGCGCGCCCGCGACCTGCCGCATGTAGCGTTCGATCTCTGTCGCCAGCCGTTGCCAAAGCTGCAGCCGCTGCACCGGGTCGAGTGCCAAGTCTGAAGAGGAAGTCATGCCGAACGGTGCAGTTATACTTCTAGAGAGTATACGGGGACAACGTGGCCACCAGCGAAGCACCAGCGAAAATTGAAGAATACCTGGAAACACTAGGCGCGAATGAGGGCTACGCGGAAGAGCTCTGGAAGCTTTTCCAGGCCAATGCCGAGGCCGTGCCTGCCGCTTGGCGCGCCATCTTCGCCCCCCTCGCCCAAGCTCCCGCCAACGGTCGGCCCCAAACTCCGTCCCCGGCGCCCAATCCCCAGTTCCCTTCCCTCCTTCCCGGCGACTCCGTCGAGCCCCTCCGCGGCGCTGCCGCGCGCCTCGCCGCCAACATGGAGGCCAGCCTCAGCCTGCCCTCGGCCACCTCCCAGCGCGCGCTTCCCGTCGCCCGCCTCGAGGCCAACCGCCAGGCCCTCAACCGCGCCCTGGCCCCGCGCGGCCAAAAGCTGTCGCTGACCCCCTTCCTGGGCTGGGCGCTGGTGCGCGCTGCGCAGGAGTTTCCTTCCCTCAACAGCGCCTATACCGTCGCCGAAGGCCAGGCCGCGCGCATCACCCGCGCCCAGATCAACCTTGGCCTCGCAGTCGACGTCGAGCGCGCCGGCGGCCGCTCGCTTCTGGTCCCGGTCGTCAAGAATGCCGACGCCATGAACTTCGCCCAGTTCGCGCGCGAATGCGACCGCATCATCGGCGCTGCGCGCTCGGGAAAAATTAGTCCCGACGATCTCGCCGGCGCGACCATCAGCCTCACCAACCCTGGCACCATCGGCACGCGCGCCTCGGTCCCGCGCCTCATGGCCGGACAAGCCGCCATCATCGCCGCCGGGGCGGTGGCGTTTCCCCCTGGCTTCGAAGCCGTGCCCGAGGCCACGCTGCGCGTTCTCGGCGTCGGCAAGAGCGTCACCCTCTCCTGCACCTACGACCACCGCATCGTCCAGGGCGCCGAATCCGGCGCCTTCCTCGCCCGCATGCACGCCCTCATCGAAGGCGCGGACGACTTCTACCAGCGCATCTTCCGCGACCTCGAAGTCGCCGCAGGCCCCGTCCTCGAACTCCCTCCTCCGCCCATCGCCGCCCTCGCCGCCGGCGCAACTCCTGCCGCCGAAGCCGACCGCGATTCCGTCCGCACCCAAGCCGCCGTCTTCCAGCTGGTGCACGCCTTCCGCGTCCGCGGCCACCTCCAGGCCAACGTGGATCCCCTCCGCCTGCGCGAAATCACCGCTCATCCCGAGCTCGATCCCCAGCACTACGGCTTCACTGCCGCGGATCTCGAGCGCCGCTTCCTCTGCCCGCTCGCCGGCCGTCCCCCGGATGCCGACGAGACCTGCTCGCTCGCCGACATCCTCCAGGTTCTGCGCGCCACCTACTGCGGCACCCTCGCCCTCGAGTTCATGCACCTGCAAAGCCCCGAGGAGCGCGCCTGGCTCCAGGCCCGGCTCGAGTCCGCCCGCGGCGCCCGCGGCCTCGACCCCGAGCTCCAGCGCCGCACCCTGCTCAAGCTCACCCAGGCCGAGGAGTTCGAGCATCTCCTTCACGCCCGCTTCGTCGGCCATAAGCGCTTCTCGCTCGAAGGCGCCGAGGCCCTCCTTCCCGGCCTCGATCATTACCTGAACCTCGCCGCCGCCGGCGGCGCGCAGCAGATCGTCCTCGGCATGTCCCACCGCGGACGCCTCAATATCCTCGTCAACACCCTCGGCCTCCCCATGGGCGAGATGTTCTCCAAATTCGAGGACCTCGATCCCGACAGCGTCGAAGGCTCCGGCGACGTCAAGTACCACCTCGGTGCCGAGGGCAGCCACGAGGGTCCCGGCGGGGCCCGCTTGGCGATCGAAATGATCAACAACCCCAGCCACCTCGAAGCCGTGGACCCGGTCACCGAGGGCAGCACCCGCGCCCGCCAGGACTTGATCGGCAGCTCCGGCGACGCCCGCGGCCAGCGCGTCATGCCGCTGCTCATCCATGGCGACGCTGCCTTTGCCGGCCAGGGCGTCGTGGCCGAAACCCTGAATCTTTCCCAGCTCGGCGGCTACCGCACCGGCGGCACCTTCCATTTCGTCGTCAACAACCAGATCGGCTTCACCACCTCGCCTGCCGGCGCGCGTTCAACCCTCTACTGCACCGATATCGCCCGCACCGTCCAGGCCCCGATTTTCCACGTCAACGGCGACGATCCCGAGGCGGTCGTGGCCGCCACCGCCCTCGCCTTCGCCTTCCGCCAGCAGTTCCGCAGGGATGTGGTCGTGGATCTGGTCTGCTACCGCCGCCACGGCCACAACGAAGCCGACGACCCCAGCCTCACCTCGCCGGTCCTCTACCGCAACATTGACCAGCATCCCTCGGTCCGCGTGCTCTATGCCAAGGCGCTCGAATCCCGCGGCGTGGTCGCCGATGCCGAAGCCGAGCGCAAGTCCGTGCGCGAGCAGCTTGAGGCCCAGGCTGCAGCCAAAGGCGCGCTCGCGCCCGAGTTCCATGAGCGCCGCGTCGCCGCGCCCGAAACCGCCGTCGCCGCCGACCGCCTCATGATTCTCGGGAAGCGCCTCGCCGCCCTTCCCGACGGCTTCCACCTCCATCCCAAGCTCAAGACCTTCCTCGACCGCCGCCGTCAAGCGGTCGCGCAGCAAGGCAAGCTGGATTGGTCCCTCGCCGAGGCTCTCGCCTTGGGTTCGCTCGCGCTCGAAGGCACGCCGGTTCGCCTCACCGGACAAGACACCGGCCGCGGAACCTTCAGCCAGCGCCATGCCGTCCTCTACGACTTCGAGACGGCCGCGCCCTATATTCCGCTCGCCCACCTTGATCCGGCGCAGCAGCCGGTTGAGATCTACGACAGCCTCCTCTCGGAGGAGGCGGCGATGGGTTTCGAATTCGGGTACGCCATGACCCACCCGGCGGCGCTCGTGCTCTGGGAGGCGCAATTCGGCGACTTCGCCAACGGCGCCCAAGTCGTCATTGATCAATTCCTCGCTTCCTCGCAGACCAAGTGGTCGCGCCCCTGCGGCCTCGGCCTGCTGCTGCCGCACGGCTTCGAGGGCCAGGGCCCCGAGCACTCCAGCGCCCGCATCGAGCGCTTCCTCGAGCTCTCCGCCGACGACAACTGGCGCATCGCCAACTGCACCACCTCCGCCCAGTACTTCCATTTGCTGCGCAGCCAGGGCATGCGCCGCCCCCACCGCCCGCTGGTCGTATTCACCCCCAAGAGCCTGCTGCGCCATCCCGACGTCGCCTCGCCCTTCGCCGAGTTCGCCTCCGCCAAATTCGAACCTGTCCTCGGCGACGCCGCTGCCGCCGCCGCCTCCAAGCCCATCCAGCGCGTGCTGCTCTGCTCCGGAAAAATCTATTACGACCTGGCCAAGGCCCGCCAAAAACGCGCGCTCGAAAACAACGGCGCCGCCACCGCCATCATCCGCCTCGAGCAGCTCTACCCCTTCCCCGACGGCGCCCTGCGCACCGCCCTCGCCCCCTTCGCCGCCGCGAAAGCCTGGCGTTGGGTGCAGGAAGAGCCCGAGAACATGGGCGCCTGGACCTTTATTGCCCCGCGCCTGCAAGCCCTGCTCCCCGCCTCCGCCAGGCTCGAGGGCATCAGCCGCAAGCCCAGCCCCAGTCCCGCCACCGGTTCCCTCCGCCGCCATCAGCAGGAACAGGCCGCCATCATCGAGCAGGCCCTCAGCGCGCCCGCACCCGCAGCCTCAGCCCCGGCGCCGTCGTGAAGCCTTATTCGTAGGTCCGCCACTCACTGCGGATACTGCTGCTGCGCGTACTCCACGAAGATCGCCACCACCTCGGGATCGAACTGCGTTCCCGCCGACTCCTGCAGCCGCACGCACGCCTCCGCCACCGGCATTCCCTTGCGATACGGCCGGTCGCTGGTCATCGCGTGGAAGGCATCCACCACCGACAGAATCCGCGCCCCCAGCGGGATCTCCCGTCCCTTCAGCTTCCCCGGATACCCGGTCCCGTCCCAGCGCTCGTGGTGATGCAGAATGTACAGCGCGATCCACTCGAACCCCGGCACCTGCCGCAATATCGCCCAGCCGAACTCCGGATGCCGCCGCATCAGCGCCGACTCCGCCGCATCGAGCGCCTTCTGCTTGTGCAGCACGCTGTCGGGCACGCCGATCTTGCCGATGTCGTGCAGCGTGGCCCCGATCTCGAGCTCGCGCAACTGCCGCGTCTCCCAGCCGTAGTGCGCCCCCACCGCGATCGCCAGCTCGACGATCTCGGTCGAGTGGTGCCCGGTGCCCAAGTCGCGCAGGTCCACCAGCGCCCCCATCGCGCACGCCACCGCGTCAATGTACGAGGCGCCCGTTGGCGAACGCGCCGCCTCGATCGTCGGCTCGTCTCCGCTTTGAGCCCCGGCGCTCATCCCTGCCTGCTAATGTTTGTGCAGCGGCGGCGCGCTCTTCACCGCGCCCAGCACCTGCACCAAACCGTGGCCCAGCTCGCCGTTCAGGTCGCCGGGTATCGAAGGATCCGCCGTGTTCTCGATCTCGCTGCGGTTCGCGCCGCCCATCTGCCGCAGCTCCGCCAGCAGCGCGGCTTCGCCCGACACCACCGGCGCGCTGAATGAGGTGCCGCTCGACCGCGCCCAGATCAGCCCGAAGCCGGGGAACGTCGTGATCAGTTGCACCCCCGGCGCCGCCACATCGGCGTCCAGAATCACGCCGGGCGCGTCGAAATTCGAGAAGCTCGCCAGGATCAATTGCGGGTTCGCGATGCACCCCGGCGTCGGATCCTGCGTCGTCGGCGCCGGCGCGTTGCAGCCATCCACCGCGCCCACCCCGATCACCGCGCCGTTCGCATCCGTCAGCGCCGCCGGATACGCCGCCGCGCTCGTGCTCGCGTTTCCCGCCGCAGCCACAATGATGATCCCCTTGCTCAGCGCCTCGTCCAGCGCCTCTTGCACATGCGGATCGAGCGCGCCCGAGCTGAAGCTCAGGTTGATCACATCCGCGTGATGGTCAATCGCATAGGTCAGCGATTGATAGATCACCGAGGCGTCGGCCACCCCGCCCGGCCCGAAGGCCTTGATCGGCAGGATCTTCGC
>DATNED010000178.1:0-9746 GCA_035553115.1 Terriglobales bacterium
TTCATCAATCTCCCCATCGGCATCATGAGCCTGGTGCTCATCCACCTGTTCATCTTCGATCCGCCCTACATCGGAAAGCGCGTGCGCAACGTCGATTTCTGGGGCCTCGGCCTGCTCGCCCTCTGGATTGCCTCGCTGCAGATCATGCTCGACAAGGGCCAGGAAGAGGATTGGTTCAGCTCGCACCTGATCGTCGCGCTGGCGGCGATCGCAATCCTGGGCTTCATCGCCTTCATCCTGCGCGAGCTCTGGACGCGCGAGCCCATCGTCCATCTGCGCCTGCTCGCCCATCGCACCTATGCCACCGGCGTCGGGCTGGTCGGGCTGCTGGGCGTGGTGCTCTATGGCGGGCTGGTGGTGCTGCCGCTGTTCCTGCAGATCCTGCTGGGCTACAACGCCATGACCGCAGGCGCGCTCACCTCGCCGCGAGGCGTCGGCACCATGATCTTCATGCCGCTGGCCGGATACCTGCTCGGCCGCCGCTTCGACGCGCGCAAGATGATGACGATCGGGATGGCGGTGGCCGGAGTGGCGCTGCTGGGCTTCTCGCGCATGACGCTCGAGGTGCCGGTGAGCTACGTGATCTGGATCGGCATCCTGCAGGGCTGCGGCATGGGCTTTCTGTTCGTCCCGCTCACCACCACCACCGTGGACCCGATCCCGCTGCAGGAGATGGGCTACGCCACCAGCATCTACAGCCTCACCCGCAACATCGGCGGCAGCTTCGGCATCGCCTTCGCCACCACGCTGCAGGCCCGCCGCGCCCAGTTCCACCAAAACATCCTGGTGGCCCATGTCACCTCCGCCTCGCCCGGCTACCGCGCGCTGCTGGCGCAGGCCCAGGCACTGCTCACCCGCCACGGCCTCAACCCCGCCAATGCCTCCCACGCCGCCCTGGGGCTGCTCTACGCCACCGTCAGCCGCCAGGCCTTGCTCGCCAGCTACCTCGACGTGTTCCGCGCCTTCGGCTGGATCTTCTTCGCCGGCATGCCCTTCCTTTGGCTCATGCGCCGCCCCCGCGCCGGCCGCCGCCGCGCCGCCGGTGCCCATTGAACGCCGGCGCTAGACTGGTCCGATGCCCCGACCTTTGCTCGCCGTCGCCCTCCTGACCTGCGCCGCTGCCGTGGTGGCGGCCGCGCAGACGGTGCCCGATTTCCCGGCGCCTCCGCGCCAGGCGCGGCGCGCCAACGCATGGGACGCGCGCTCCGCCCCGCTGCTGCGCCTTTCCTCGTCAAGTGGCGCCCCGCCCGGTGAAGTCTGGATCCGCGAGACCCCCAACGGCCTCGCCGTCATGTTCGTCGTGGCCTATCCGCCGCCCAAGCCCCCAGAGATCCTCTTCGCCCGCAACCCCGACGAGATGGCGCGCAAGGCCTACTGGGCCGTCTGGGTCGCCGACGCTGCCAAGGTCGCCATGCCCGACTTCGGCTGGGGCGACCAGTTCGGCATGAATACCTGCGCCAGCTATAACGCCACGCCCTCGAACTCGCAGAAGTTTGACTGCGCCGCGTGGCAAGCGGTGCAAGCCCGCTACCGCGCCCAGCTCCAGCGTCTCTTCCAGCGCCACTGGCGCCTGGCCAACGACACTACGATCGAGACCTACGCCACCCCCGCCTTCGCCGCCGTCAAGATGTTCGCCTCCAACCTCGATCAAGCGCAGTTCGCCCCGCTCCGGCCCCAGCCCTTAGGCTCCGATTCCGGCCCGTTCGGATGGTTCGACGTCTACGACCAAGACGCGCAGCCCGACCACCAGCACACCCAATCGTTCTCTGTCTTCCTGCCCTGGTCGTCGCTGCCCCCCGCCGACGCCGCGCCGCTCGCCACCGTTTTCGTCAACTTCAAATTCTGCTTGCACGCAGGGCTATGCTCCGCCACCGCGCCCGCGGCCGATCCCGACAATCCCACCACCTGGAACGCGCTCACCCTCGCCCGCCCGCTGCCAGAAAATCTCACCCCCTGCGCCTACCCGCTCCAAGCCCGCGATTATTGGAAAAACCTCGCCCCCGCCTGGTATTTCCCCGCCGCCGACGGCACAGTCTCGACCACCTTCGCTCTCATCAACCAGACCGCCGGATACAACTACGACCCTGTGGGCCTTTCGCCCATCGTCGCCCAGCACAAGTTCTTCTCCCGCAAGTTGGGTCCGGGCGAATACGTCTGCGGCCCCAAGCTGCGCTTCGCCGCCTCCGGCCGTGCCTGGGATTCCGACGCTACCGTGGATGGCAGCCACTTGGCCACGCGCTCGCTCGCCCCCGGTCGCTTCCTGCTGCGCAGCGGCCCCACGCTCTCGACCCTGAGCGATCTCGGCAGCGGCCAATGCGGCGCTTGCCTGGTCGGCGGCTACGACTTCTACCTGCTCGACAGCAAGACCGGCGTGCGGCACCTGCTCAACGTGGGCGTGATCGGCGGAGGCGGCGAGATCGAGGACGGCGACGTCGCCATCTCCCCCGACTGGACCACCGTGACCGTGTACGAGAAGGGTGTCGTCACCGGGCAGGGGCCTGAGGGCTTCCTGCGCACCAAGAACTGGAGCATGACCCGCTACTGCTGGCGCGGCGACAGCTATATCAAATGCGGCGCCGGCCCCAGCGGCCCGCCGCCCGCACCCCGCCATTTCGCCTGCATCTTCAGCGGCGACGGCTGCGCAGCAACCTTCGGCGGCAATTAGTCCAAGAAGTCCAGCCGCGGCGCGTGCGGAATCACGCCCGCGGCGTGCCCGCGCGTCAGCAGCTCGGTGATCGCCTTCTTGTCATCCGCGCCGTAGCCGAGCGTGCGCTCGTTCACGTACATGCCCACGAACTGGTCGGCCAGCCGCGCATCCATGTCGCGCGCGAACTGGTGCGCGTACGCCAGCGCCTGGTCGCGATGGTCGAGGCCGTACTGGATCGAGGCCTTGAGCACATGGCTGAGCTGCGAGGCGAAATCCTCGGGTATATCCCGGCGCACCACGTTCCCGCCCAGCGGCAGCGGCAACCGGGTCTCGTCCAGCCACCAGCGGCCCAAGTCGAGGACTTTGTGCAATCCCGCCGAGGCGTAGGTCAACTGCCCTTCGTGGATGAGCAGCCCGCATTCCATTTTCCCCTCGACGATCGCCGGAATGATCTGGTCGAACGGCAGGATCGTGGTCTTCACCTTCGGCGCCCACAGCTTCAGCACCAGGTTCGAGGTGGTGCGCTCGCCCGCGATCGCAATCGTCTTGCCGCGCACTTCTTCCGGCGTCATCGGCCGCGATGCCACGATCATCGGCCCGTAGCCGTAGCCCACGCTGCCGCCGTGGTTCAACAGCCGGTAGCGGTCCTGCAAATACGGATAGGCGTGGAAGCTCACCGCCGACACCTCGAACTCCCCTGCCAGCGCCCGCCGGTTGAGGTCCTCGATGTCGCTCAGTATGTGGGTGAACTTCACCCCCGCCAGCCCCACCTTGTTGGTGGCCAGAGCGTAGAACATGAAGGCGTCGTCGGAGTCGGGGCTGTGGGCGACGCGGATTTCCTGCAAGGCTTTGTTCATGCGGGGGAAGGCCGGAGTGCTTCTCGCGGGGAAGTACCAAGCTACCATGCCCGCGCCGCGCCCGTCTACATCCTTCCCCAGAACGCGAACGCCACCGCCCCCAGCACGCACACCAGCGAGCCCACGTAATTCCAGCGCAGGTCTTCTCCCAAATAGAGCCATGCGAAGACGACGAACACGCTCAAGGTGATGATCTCCTGGATGATCTTCAGCTGGTAGGCGGTGAACTCGCCGTAGCCGATGCGGTTGGCCGGCACCTGGAACATGTACTCGAAGAACGCGATCCCCCAGCTCGCCAGCACCACTTTCCACAGCGGCACGCTCTTGTACTTCAAGTGCCCGTACCACGCGATGGTCATGAACGTGTTCGAGACGATCAGCAGCAGAACCGTGCGCATAGAGCGTTTCGCTAGGCCTTGCTCAGCTCCGCCGTCAGCGTCTCGCGCCGCCCGGCGGCAATTCCATCCACCCGCTGCAGCACCAGCCAGTATGCGGCGGCTGCCAATGCGGCCAGCAACGCCAGCAGCGACAGCGACAGCCACACCCGATGGAACAAAATTCCCCCGCCCACCGCCACCGCCACCAGCAGCGCCATCCCGCCCTGCAGCGCCAGCGCGATCAGGCCGGTGGTGCCGCGCGCGTTCTGCCGGCCCAATCGGCTGAGGTCAATCTTCTTCGGCAGATACAGCGAGACCAGGTTGCCGGCGCTGAAGTCGCACAGCAGGCCGAAAGTCAGCCCAATCAATGTCGCCGCCACCGTCCACGGAATCGGCGGGCCGCCGATCATCCATGCCGCGAAGAACAGAATCACCGTCTCCGCTCCCAGCAACGTGGCATGCGCCAGGTTCTTGCCGCGCAGCACTTGCTCGATCCGCACCGGCGCCATGAAATACAACTGCACCCCGGCGGCATCGGTGCCGAACACGTTGAACACCAGGTTCATCAACATCAGCAGCGCATACGCCGTTCCGATCGGGAATGCAAACCCGCCCAACGCTCCCCGCGCCAGCACGTGCCCGCCGCCCCGTCCGCCGCGGACAGGCGAAAACGCCTCCATCCGGAACAGCACCAGGATCACCACCGGCATCGCCAGCGAGAAGAACATCATCGGGCTGCGCAGCAGGTACCGCAGCTCCTTCTGCGCAACCGCGCCCGCCACGCCTGAAAATCCCGGCACCTCGAATCTCGCTTCCACTGCGCGCGGCTTGGGTTCGGCTTGGACCTTGGCCTTCGGCGTCGCGCCCACGGTCTCGCCCAGAAGCTCGCCGCGGAAATCCGCCCGCAGCCGCACGCCCAGCAGCGCGGTCGTCGCCGCCGCGCATCCGGCGAGCTCGAGCACCGCGCCCGCCGCGGTCAGCCAGGCGCCCGCCGCCGCCTGCCCGAGCGCATGAACCGCGAGCCCTGGCGGCAGCCACTCGGCCAGTGGCAGCCACGCCGCCATCGCGCCCACATCCACCCGCGCCCCCGACCAGTGCCGCGCGATCGGACCAATGAATTGGAACCCGATAATCACGAAGAAAAACAGCACCATTACGATCTCGCGCGTCTTCCGCCGCGCCAGCCAGCGCTCGATCCAGGCAAAGATCGTCTGCGCCAGCACGACGTTGAAGGCGGCGAACAGCAGCGCGCCCGCCACCGCCCAGGGCAGCAGCGCCGGCGAGGCGCAGGCGGCGCCGACCACCGAACCCAGCAGGCACAAGCTCCCCACCAGCGTCGCCACGTCAAAGGCGCCGAATGCCACCCGCACGATCACATATGCCCGGAAGCTGAGCGGAAACCGGGTCAAATTCGAGGTGTCGGCCTGTTCGGTGAACGCGGTCGCCGCCAGCGGGAAAATCTGCCAGAACAGAAACAGCCCCCAGGCGAACAGCAGCAGCACGGCCGGCTGGCCGTGCGACAAGAAATACCAGGTCGCGACTCCGAACCCGATCCCGCCTCCGCTGCCCAGGATCGCCAGCCATACGCTGGCTCCCACCTGCGCCACCACCTCCATCGTCCCGCGCGCGGTGCGCATCGAGTTCAGCATCAATCGCCACCGCACCGCCGCGATGGCCGCAAGCTGGGCCCGGGTGGAGATCTCGCCGGCTAGCTCAGCCATGAGAGCTCCTGCGGCGCGCGCCCCGTTCCTCCGACTATGCGCAGGAAGATCTCCTCAAGCGTGAGCTTCTCCCCCGCCCGCGCCACCCCCTCGCCGCCACTCCCTGCCGTCACCCCCGCCTCGACTCCTTGCCGCAGCTCCTCCAGCGACCCCTGCGCCACCAAACGTCCGCGATGAATGATGCCGACGTGGCTGCACAGCCGCTCCACGATCTCGAGCACATGCGAAGTCAAGAAGATCGTCGCTCCGCGCGCGATCATGCTCTGCAGCATCGCCTTCAGCGTCACCGCCGCCACCGCGTCCACGCCCTCGAACGGCTCGTCCAGGAACAGCACCCGCGGTCCATGGATCACCGCCGCCGCCAGCGCCAGCTTCTTCTGCATTCCGTGGCTGTAGTCGGTGATCAGCTTCCGCCCGGCGTCCGCCAATTGCATGAATTCGAGCAGCTCGCCCGAGCGCCGCGCCGCGGTCAGCCGGTCCAGCCCGTACATCCGGCCCACGAAGTTCAGGTACTCCGCACCGCTCAGCCGCCCGAACAGCGCCATCCCCTCCGGCACCACTCCGATCTGCCGCTTCACTTCGACCGGGTGCGCATCGAGGTTCAATCCCAGAACGTCGATCTGTCCGCTCGAGGCCGCAAGCAGCCCGGTGAGCATCTTGATGGTGGTGCTTTTGCCCGCGCCGTTCGGCCCCAAGAAGCCGAAGAACTGTCCCGGCGCGACGTTCAGCGTGACGTCGTTGACGGCAATGAAGGCACCGAAGCTGCGCGTCAGCGCCCGGGTGGCGACTGCGGGAGTCTCCATCGCTAGGACTTTAGCATGTGATCCCCATGCCTACGAAACGATCAGGTCCTGCCTTCGCCGCCATGACCCGCCTGCGCTTCGTGCGCCTTGATTCGGCGGCGAAGCGTAAGCGGATACAGCGGAAGCGTCAGCAGCATCACCACCATCGCCCAGGCCAGCATCTCCTTGCCTGAAGTCACGATCACGGCCACGCAAATCCCCAGTCCCGCCAACGCCCAGCCCCGCTCGCGCCGGAATGCCTCCGGCGCGACGGCTGCATAATGCCAGACCGACAGGCAGGCATATATATAAAGGAGCAGGGTCAGGATCGTCGAGACCGAGATGATGTTGCCGAACTGCTCGCCCAGTGTCGCCGAGGTCGATAGCCAAACCCCGATCGCGGTGATCCCGAATACCAGCGTCATATTCGCCCACGGCACCTGCTTGCGGTTGCGCGGCGCGAACATCGCGGGGAACTGCCCGCGCTCGGCGCCGGCCTGTCCGGTCTCGGTGGTCAGCAGAATCCACGCTCCCAACGATCCCACCGATTTCGCCAGCGCCGCGGCCGCGACCAGCGCGCCTGCCGCGCGCCCGAAGATGAGCCGCACCGCATCGGCAAACGGCGCGTTCGACCGCGCCAATTCCGCTGCCGGAATCTGTCCCATGATCAGGGCGCAGGAGGCCATGAAGATGCCCGCCCCCAGCAGCACCCCGTACGTGGTCGCGCGCGCGACATTGCGCTCCGGGTTTTCGACGAACGCCGTGCCGATCGAAGCGCTTTCCAAACCCAGGAACGCCCAGAACATCAGCAGCAGCGAGGGCGGCAAATCCCGCCACCACACTTGCCCGCCCGGATTCCACGAGGCGGCGAAAACCGCCCCATGAAAGTACCACCAGCCTCCGGTGAGCACCACCACGATCGGCACCATTCCCGCAAACAGCGCCACCGACTCCAGTTGGCAAATGAAGCGCGGGCTCGCCACGTTCCCCAGCGTCATCAACCCCAACAGTGCGATCGCCGCGTAGGCCACATGCGCCGGTGCGGCCACGGTAGGAAAGAAGCTGCTGAGGTATCCGATCCCCAACACCGCCAGCGCGATGTTGCCGATCCAGCACGACATCCAATAGACCGCCGTGGCCTGGAACCCCATGAAGGGCCCCAGCGCCCGCCCGGCGTACGCCATCACCCCGCCCGGCTCGGCCGCGTACGCCCCCAGCTTCCCCAGCACCCGCGCCAACACCAGCGCCCCCGCGGTGGCCACCACCCAGCCCAGCGTGGTGATGCTTCCAAACGGCGCCAGTGTCGCCGGCAGCAAATAGATGCCGCCGACCATGTTGCTGGCCACCAGCAGCGTTGCCAGCGGCAGCCCGATCTTGCGTCCGCGAACCACTTGGCGCTACGATCCTCGCACGTGGGGTTAAAGTCAAGCGCCGGGCGCGACGCCCTCATCATCGGCGGCGGCCACAACGGCCTGGTCTGCGCCGCCTACCTCGCCCAAGCCGGCCTCAAGGTCACCGTGCTCGAACGCCGCCACCTGGTCGGCGGCTGCGTCGTGACCGAAGAATTCCATCCCGGCTTCCGCAATTCCGGCGCCGCCTACACCGTCTCGCTGCTGAACCCCAAGGTCATCCGCGATCTCGCGCTTCACGCCCACGGCTTGCGCATCCTCGAGCGTCGCGTGTCGAATTTTCTGCCCGCCGCCGATGGCCGCTACCTCTTGGTCGGCGAGGGCCGCACCCATTCCGAAGTCGCAAAATTCTCTCCCCGCGATGCCAGCCGCCTCGACGCCTACGGCGCCCAACTCGAAATCTTCGCCGAACTCTTGCGCGCGCTGGTGCTCGAAACGCCACCCAATCTCGTTGCCGGCGGATGGCGTCAAGCCCTCCCCGAGCTGCTGCGCGCCGCTCGGCTGCACAAACACGTGCGCGGCCTCGACCTTGCCGCCAGGCGCGAACTGCTGCGGCTCTTCTCCATCTCCGCCGGCGAGTACCTCGACCAGTGGTTCGAAAGCGATCCTATCAAAGCCGTCTTCGGCTTCGACAGCGTGGTCGGCAATTACGCCTCGCCCTACTCGCCCGGCTCGGCCTACGTGCTGTTGCACCACGTCTTCGGCGAGACCAACGGCAAGAAGGGCGTCTGGGGCCACGCCGTCGGCGGCATGGGCGCCATCACCCAGGCCATGGCGCGCTCGGCCCAATCCCGCGGCGCCGAGATCCGCGTCAACGCTCCGGTCCGCGAGGTGCTGGTCGAGCGTGGCCGCGCCGCCGGGGTCGTGCTCGAGTCCGGCGAAGTGCTCCGCGCCGGCATCGTGGCCGGCAACGTCACCCCCACGGTGCTGTTCACCGCGATGGTCCCGCACGCCGCCCTTCCCGCTGATTTCCTGAGCCACATGCGCCAGTGGCGCTGCGGCTCCGGCACCTTCCACGTCAACGTCGCTTTGGCCGAGCTGCCCAGCTTCACCTGCCTGCCCGGCCCCGGCGACCACCTCACCGCCGGCATCATCATGGCGCCCACGCTGCAGTACATGGAGCAGGCATTTTTCGATGCCCGCACCCACGGCTGGTCGCGCGCGCCCATCATCGAAATGCTCATCCCCTCGACGCTCGATGACTCGCTCGCTCCGCCTGGCCGCCATGTCGCCAGCCTCTTCTGCCAGCACGCCGCCCCGGTGCTCCCCAACGGCGCATCCTGGGACCGGCACCGCGAGCAGGTCGCCGACCTGATGGTCGAGACGGTCAACCACTACGCCCCCAACTTCAAGGCCGCAGTCCTGGGCCGCCGCATCCAAAGCCCGCTCGATCTGGAGCGCACCTATGGCCTCACCGGCGGCGACATTTTCCACGGCGCGCTCGCCCTCGACCAGATGTTCTCCGCCCGCCCCGCCCTCGGCTTCGCCAACTACCGCACCCCGCTCCCTGGCCTCTACCTCTGCGGCTCCGGCGCCCATCCCGGCGGCGGCGTCACCGGCGCCCCCGGCCACAACGCCGCCCGCGAAATCCTCCGCGACGCCCGCCGCCGGTGACCCCCAAGCTGCCTCGGCAGCGGCCGGGCAGGCTACTCTCCCCGCAGCGCCCGCGCCGGATCCATTCGGCTCGCGCGCCACGCCGGCGCCGCACTCGCCCCGGTCGCAACCACGCCCAGCAAGCCCACAACTCCGGCCAGCACGACCGGGTCCCACGGCCCAACCTCGAACAGCATCCCCGCCAGCAGTTGGCCTGCCCCGAGCGCCGCTGCCACGCCGGCCGCAAGCCCCGCCAGCACCGGCTTCATCCCCGAACCCAGCACCAGCCGCATGATGCCTCTGCGACCGGCGCCCAGCGCCATGCGCATCCCGATCTCGCCCTGCCGCGCCGCCGTCGTG
>DATNED010000179.1:0-22079 GCA_035553115.1 Terriglobales bacterium
GCCGCGTCGAAGCTGGTGTGGTCGGTCTGCTGCACCGCCCGCGGGCTGAACAAATCCACCCCCAAGTCGGCAAGCTGCGCGCCCCAAGCCTTGAAGATCGGCGCCACCGCGGTGTTGTCCTGCATCCAGACGCCGCGAATCTTGCCGGTGCCGTTGTCGAGGTTGTAGTAGGCGGCCATCTTGTCCATGTCGGCGCGGTGCGCCGCCACATACGCCCTCGAGCCCAGCTCGCCCTCCTCCTCGCCGCACCACAGCCCAATGCGGATCGTCCGCCGCGGCTTCAGCCCCAGCGTCTCGAGGATGCGCATCGCCTCGATCATCGCGGACGAGCCCGTGCCGTTATCGGTCGCTCCGGTCGCGCCCTGCCAGGAATCGAAGTGCGCGCCCAGCATCACCACCTGCGAAGCCAGGTCCGACCCGGGGATCTCGCCCACGATGTTGAATCCCCCGCCCCCGCGCGGCTGATCGGTGAAGCGTGCCCGCACCTCGAGGTTCACCGTCACCGGAATGTTGTGATCCACCAGCCGCGCCATGCGGTTGTAGTGCTCGACCGCTAGCGTCACCTGGGGCAGGGCAGTGCCGTCCCGCGGCGTCACGCCCTGGACAAACACGGTGCCGCCGTCGGTGTGCTGCTGCTGCCAGCTCAGATTGCTGCCGCCCGAGGCCATGTCGGAGTCTCCGCCACGATCGAACAGCGCCACCACCCCCTGGTCCTCATAGAAGCGCATCAACTGCGCCCGGAACGCCGCCGCCGCGCCCCGCCCGCCGCCCGCGCCGCCGCGTCCAGCGCGTGCCGCGCGCGGCTGGTCGGGCGTCATCATCTCCTGGATCTCCTTGGGCCCGTACCGCAGGATGATCGGCCCCTCCAGCATCCGCACCTCGCGTGCCGGCTGGGTGAGCACGATCTTGCCGCGCAACTGCCCGGCGTACTTGGCGAAATCCGCCGCCGAGTTGATCTGCGGGCGAATCACCTCAGCCGTCACATCCCCGTTCGTGCTCCCCGACCACGCCTTCGGGTACCCGATCAGCGGCATGATCTGCGGCTGGTCGCCCGCCCGCATCGAAGCGTGGAACGCCTCCAGCGACCACCCTTTGCCGTCAAACGGCCAGCGCTCTTCGTGCACGTTCTTCAGCCCGTACGAACGCAGCCTCTGCAGCGTCCACTGCCCCGCCGCGGCCACCTCGGGCGAGCCCGTCAGCCGCGGGCCCAGCGCGTCGCTGAGCCAAAAGAGCGTGTCCATCGCCTGCGCGTGCCGCATCCCCTCGACTCGAATTTTGGCGAGGACGTTGCTGTCGGCGTTATCCGTGGCGGTTTGCGCTGCCGCCACCGCGGCACCCAGGCCGAGAACGAGAATGATTCGGCGCATGGCGATCTCCTTAGCGGCCGCCGCGTCCCGCCGGTGCCGCGGCAGCGGCGTGGTGCGGAAACGGCGTGTCGAGCTGCGAAACGTTCCACATCCACGCCGCAATCACCGCTGCGCCTTGGTTCACTTCTTCGGGGAGGACCTTGTCGAAGGTGTCGGTCTGGCTGTGATGCGCCTCGCGGTAATGCGCCGGCGCCTGCTCGGCGAAATAGGCCGCAATCCCTTCCCGCTGGAACGCTACATGGTCCGACGAGCCGAAGTACTCGGTCGTAATCGGGTCGAGATCAAAGACCTCTTGCAGCGGCGCGTACACCTCCTGCAGCATCGGCAGCGTCTCCTGGAAATTTTCCAGCGAGATGCTCTTGATCCGTCCGGTTCCGGTGTCGTCCACCAGCACCGAGTCCACCTTCGCCATCTCGCTTTTGTGGTCGCTGATGAACTTCCGCACCCCCACGCCGCCTTCTTCTTCGCCCGTGAACAGGATGAAGGTCAGCGTGCGCTTCGGCTGCCATCCCAGCGTCTTCAAAATGCGCGCCGCTTCCAGCACCGACATTGCGCCGGTGCCATTGTCCACTGCGCCTTGCCCCAGGTACCACGAATCCAGGTGCCCGCCGATGATGACTTGCTGGTCGGGCCACTCGGTTCCCCTGATCTGCGCCACCGTGATCGAGGCGTCCTCGGGTCCGGAGCTGAAGCTCCCGCCGATGTTCACCCGCATCCGCATCGGCCGGGGATTATCGGGATAATCCTTCGCCATGCGGTAGAGCAGGCTGTAATCCTCATGCGAGATGGTCGCCGTCGGCACCGCCGAAGGCGCGTACCGCCCGGCGCCGCCGATCGAGAACAGGTTCCATGGCTTTCCGCTGTCGCGGATCACCACCGCGGCGCCATCGAGCGCGTTGGCGTTTCCGCGCCCGCCGAATCCGCCTCGCCCGCCCGCCGCAGGCACGCCCTTGGGCGGCACGATCACCGAGTCATAGGCGTTCCGCGCCACATATTCCGGGTCCACGTTGCGGTCGTTCGGCGCGCCTTGCAGCACGATGGCGCCCCGAATCTTCGCCGGGTCGGGCGTCTCCCCCGGCGCCAGCACCACCACGGGTCCGGTCACCTCGCCCGGCGTCGCCTTGCTCCAGCCTTCAGCCGCAATCGGGATCACTTTGTCCCAGGGGCTGATCAGCTCGGCTGCGCAGATGCCTGGCGTCCAGGAATGCGCCACCTGGTCGGTCTCCAGATGCGTGTCCAGGCCGTAATCCTTGAACCGCTGCAGCGTCCACGCGCTCGCCGCCTGCATGTTGGAGCTACCGGTCAGGCGCGGGCCAATCTCGGTGGTGAGATACTCCTCGTTTTTCATCAGCTCGGAGTGATCCCGGTTCTCCTTTTGGATGGCCAAGTCCGCCGTCTCCATGGCGCGGCGGTACGCCTGCTGGGCGGAGTTCTGTGCGCCGCGCCCTTGCGCGAATGCGGCCAGGGCGATGCCCACGCTGAATATGGGGGCCAGGATGAGAACCGCGGTGCGTCGTTGCATACTGTCCACTTTCAACTGTCCCTGCGCCACTGTCAACTGGAACTGGGAGGCGCGGACGGTCCATCGGGCGCGGTCCCCGTTCGACCGTTCACTATAATGAAGGCTTCATGTCCCTCGATCTTGAGATTATGGACCAGCGGCGCGCCAAGCTCGCCGCCATGCGCGCCCGCGGCGAAAATCCCTACCCGCACGGGTTTCGCTTCAGCCACACGTTGTCCCAGCTCCAAGCCGCGCATGCCCAATCTTCCGCCGAGCATTTGGACGCCGCCCGCCCCGAGGTCCGCGTTGCAGGACGCCTCATCGCCTTCCGTCCCCACGGCAAGGCTGGCTTCGGCCATCTGTTGCAAGACGGTGCGCGCCTCCAGATCTACGTCCGCGCCGACGCCGTGGACGCCGAGTCGTTCCTGCGTTGGAAAGATCTCGACCTCGGCGACTTCATCGGCGTCGAGGGGTACTTGTTCCGCACCCGCACCGGCGAGTTGACCGTGCACGTCCAATCGCTGACGTTTCTGGCCAAGGACCTGCTCCCGCTTCCCGAAAAGTGGCATGGCCTGGAGAATGTCGAGACCCGGTACCGCCAGCGCTACCTCGATCTGGTGGCCAATCCCGAGGCGCGTGAAATCTTCGTCAAGCGCGCGCGCATGATCGAGGCTCTCCGCGCCCAGTTCCATGCCCGCGGCTACATCGAAGTTGAAACCCCGATGTTGCAGCCGCTGGCCGGCGGCGCCGCCGCGCGCCCCTTCACCACCCACCACGAAACGCTCGACATGCCGCTCTATCTCCGCATTGCGCCCGAGCTCTACCTCAAGCGCTTGATCGTCGGCGGCCTCGATCGCGTCTACGAGATCAACCGCAACTTCCGCAATGAAGGCATCTCGACCCAGCACAACCCCGAGTTCACCATGCTCGAGTTCTATGAGGCGTACAGCGACTACAGCGTCCTCATGGATTGGAGCGAAATCCTGCTGGCGGAGACCGCCCGCCGCGTGAATGGCTCGACCGCCAGCGAGTTCCGGGGCGGGCAGATCGAATTTGGGCGCTGCCGCCGCCTCAGCCTGCGCGCCGCCATCCGCGAGTTCTGGCCCGACGAGGCCGGCGCCGCCCCCTCGCTGGAAGAAATCCACGATCCCGCGCGCGAGCGCGCCCTGGCCGAGCGGTACAACGGTTTTGCCGCGGACCACGAAGGCTATGCCGCCATCGCGACCGCCGCGGAGGGCGCTGGCGTCCTGCTCCTCGCCTTGTTCGAGCAGTTGGCCGAGCGCCACCTGCTGCAGCCGACCATCATCCACGACTTTCCCCTCGCGGTCTCGCCCTTGGCCAAGAGCAAGCCGGAGGAGCCCGCCTGGGTCGAGCGCTTCGAGATCTATGCCGGCGGCATGGAGATCGCCAACGGCTACAGCGAGCTCAACGATCCAGAGGAGCAGCGCGAGCGCTTCTTGCAGCAGCTCGCTCTGCGCGAGCGCGGCGACGCCGAAGCCCACGCCCTCGACGAGGACTATATCCGCGCCCTGCGCTACGGCATGCCCCCAACCGCGGGCGAGGGCATCGGCATGGACCGCCTCTGCATGCTCCTCACCGGCGTGGCCTCGATCCGCGATGTCATCCTGTTCCCGCTGCTGCGGCCCGAGGCAATCCCCGAAGCCCTCCCCGAAGCGATGGCGGATGCGAAGGACGAGGCCCGATGACTTCAGACTTCCTCACCCAAGTCGCCGAGCGCGTGCTCGTCTCCGATGGCGCCATGGGCACCATGCTCTACGCCCACGGCGTCTTCATCAACCGCAGCTTTGACGAGCTCAACGTCTCCCAGCCTGCGATCGTGAAGGAGATTCACCGCGCCTATGCCCACGCCGGCGCCGAGATTCTTGAAACCAACACCTTCGGCGCGAACGCGGTGATTCTGGCCAAGTATGGCCTGCGCGACAAGGTCGCCGAGATCAACCGCGCCGGTGTCGCCCTCGCAAGAGAATGCGTCACCGCCGGCGGCTGGGTCGCCGGCGCGGTCGGTCCGCTCGGCGTGTACCTCGAGCCGCTGGGCAAGCTCAGCTTCACCGAGGCGCGCGCGGCGTTTCGCGAGCAAGCCGCCGCGCTCGCCGACGCCGGAGCGGATCTGCTCATGCTGGAAACCTTCGGCCAGGTGGCTGAGCTGCGCGAGGCGCTCTTTGGCGCGCGCGACGCCTGCACCCTGCCGCTGGTCGCGCAGATCACGATTGACGACGAGGGCCGCGCCCTCGACGGAACCCCCGCCGAGGAAGCCGCCCGCCGCCTCGAAGCCTGGGGCGCCGATGTCATCGGCATCAATTGCAGCGGCGGCCCGGTTGGCATGCTCGAGGCGCTCGAGCAGATGGCCCGCGCCACTTCCAAGCCCTTGATCGCGCAGCCCAATGCCGGCAAACCCCGCAACGTGGACGGCCGCAACCTCTATATGGTGTCGCCCGAGTACCTGGCCGACTATGCCCGCCAGTTCATCTCCGCCGGCGCCAAGATCGTCGGCGGCTGCTGCGGCACCACCCCCGAGCACATCAAGTGGATTTGCAACTACGTGCGCTCGACCACGCCCGGCAAACGCCGTGTCCAGATCGAGACCGGAGCGGTGGCTGGCGTCAGCGCGCGCGAACCGCTTCCGCTCGCCGAGCGTTCCGCGCTCGGCCGCAGGCTGGCCTCGGGCCAGTTCATCAGCCTGGTCGAGATCCTCCCGCCGCGCGGCAGCGATCCCGCCCGCGAGCTGAAGAGCGCGGCCTACTTCGAGCAGCACGGCGCCGACGCCATCAACATTCCCGACGGTCCGCGCGCCAACGCCCGCATGAGCAACCAAGCCCTGGCGGTCATGATGCGCGCCAAGCTGGCCATCGAGCCGGTGCTCCACTACTGCTGCCGCGACCGCAATGTCATCTCCATGCAGTCGGATCTGCTCGGCGGCTACGCGCTCGGCATCCGCAACCTCATCCTCATCACCGGCGATCCGCCCAAGCTCGGCAACTATCCCGACGCCACCGCCGTTTTCGACGTGGACGCCATCGGCCTCACCAACCTGGTGCACAACCTCAACCGCGGCCTCGATCTTGGCGGCAACGCCGTGGCCGGCCAGACCTCCTACCTGATCGGCGTGGGCGCCAATCCCGGCGCCGTCAACTACGACGAGGAACTCCGCCGCTACCGCTGGAAGGTCGAAGCCGGCGCCGATTACGTCGTCACCCAGCCCGTCTTCGATCTGGAATTGATGGACCGCTTCCTGGCCGACACCGCCTCCCATCGCGTGCCGCTGATCGCGGGCATTTGGCCGCTTACCAGCCTTCGCCAAGCCGAGTTCATGCAAAACGAGCTGCGGGTGCAGGTGCCGCCCGCGGTCCTCGACCGCATGCGCGCGGCGGGAACCGCCGACGCCGGCAAGCGCGAAGGCCTCGAGCTCGCCAAAGAGATGATCCGCGCCCTTCGGGGCAAGGTCGCAGGCGTCCAGATCAGCGTCCTCGGCCGCGACGAAGCCGCCGTGGAGCTGCTCCGCACGGCCCAGGCGGCCCAGGCGGAGCCGGCGTGATTTTCCGGGATTGGCACACGTTCGGCCCCGAGCGCGAGCGCCTCCGCCGCGCCGGTCTGCGCCTGGTCCTCACCAACGGCTGCTACGACCTGCTCCATCCCGGCCATCTGAAGACCCTCGAGACCTCGCGCCAGTTCGGCGATGTGCTGCTGGTGGCGATCAACACCGATGCCAGCGTGGGCCGCAGCAAGGGGCCGGGGCGGCCGATCATCCCCGAGCAGGAGCGTGCCGAGGTCCTCGCCGCTCTCGAGAGCGTGGACTATGTTGTCCTATTCGATGAGCCCACGCCCCAGGCCATGATCGCCGCGCTCCTCCCCGACGTTCTGGTCAAGGGCGCCGACTGGGGCCCGGGGCAGGTGGTGGGCGAGCCCGAAGTCCTCGCCGCCGGAGGCCGGGTGGAACGCATCGCGCTCGCTCCAGGCTTCTCCACCTCCGCCATCGTCGAAGCGGTCCGCGCCCGCCCCTAGGCAGGCTTGCGGGCTTCGCCGCGCTCAGCTTTGGGCCAGGTGCCGCGAGGCTTGCAATAGCCGCAGCCGGTGCTGCGGCCCCAGCCCCGCCAGCAGCGGGACCAGCGCTTGCACGAAGGCGTCCTGCATCAACTCCGGTTCCGGCTCGGCGCGCTCGGCCAGCAAGCTGGCGATGCTGGTCTCCATCGCCGAGGCCATCCGCTCCAGCGAGGTGATGGTGGGGGTCGCCTTGTCATTCTCGATCTTGCTGACGTAGGTGCGCGGCACGTGCATGCGCTCCGCCAGTTGGCGCTGGCTGAGGCCGCGGTGCGTCCGCCACCGCCGGATCGCGCCCGCGACGTCGGGCACGGGGATGCCCGACGCCTCCGCGGTCTCGATGCCGGGCTCCAGCTCCCCGCCGCCCCGCAGCGGTGCCAGCATGGGCGGCGGCGCGGGCGGCGGCGCCAGCAGCGCGTCAATGTCGGCGCGGCAGCGGCGGCAGTTCCCGGTTTGCGTGCGGTATTGAACCAGTTGGCATTGCGGGCAGCGCAGCACTTCCCGAGTCTCGATGCGACTCTCGATCGGCGCGGCCGACAACATGACCCTGGACTGTGGCACCCCTAACGGCGGGGCGATCTCCAGGGAAGCGGCTAGATTAGTTCCCATTGCCGAGATGGGAGAATTTCCAGAGCGTTCGGCGGTACTTACTGTGACCCGGTTGCCAAGGTCAAGTCAAGCATTTTCTGCACTGCGGCGTGGACCTGCTCCAGCAGCGCGTCCAACTGGCCCGCATCCGCCGCCCCGGCCTCGGCCAGCTCCGGCTTGCCGCCGCCGCGAAGTCCGGGAATCGCTTTCACGATCCCGCCGGCGGGTAGCCGCTTCGCCCAATCCGGCGTCACCGACACCAGCACCGCCGCCTTTCCCTCGATGACGCTGCCCAGCGCCACCACGCCGCTGCCCAGCTTCTGCCGCAGCTCGTCCACCAGGCTGCGCAGTTGCGCGCGGTCGAGTCCGTCCGCCCGCGTCGCCAGCACTTTCACCCCCGTCACCATGCGCGGCCCGGCCGCGGCGCTTCGTCCCGCCTGCGTCTGCGCCGCCTGCATGCGCAGGCGCTGGTTTTCCGTTTGCAGGGCGCGGGTTTGCTCCAGCAGCCGCTTCAGGGCATCGAGCAATTCCAAGTCGCTCGCGTGCAGCATTGCGCCCGCCTGCCGCAGCCGCTCGCCGGCTTGCGCCGTGGCCTCGTAGGCGCCCTCGCCGGTGACCGCTTCGATCCGCCGCACGCCCGCCGCCACGCTCGCCTCATACACGATCTTGAACAGCCCGATGTCGCCGGTCCGGCGCGCATGGGTGCCGCCGCACAGCTCCTGGCTGAATCCCGGCACCCGCACCACCCGCACCTGCTGCTGGTACTTCTCTCCGAACAGCGCCATCGCCCCGGTCGCCAGCGCCTGCTCCAGGGGGAGTATCTCGGTGGTAACCGGCACATTCTTCAAAATCTCGCTGTTCACCAGCCGCTCGATGTCCTCGATCTGGCTCGCCGTCAGCGGGGCATAGTGGGTGAAATCGAAGCGCAGCCGCGCCGGCTCGACCACCGAGCCGGCCTGCTTCACGTGGGTGCCCAGCGTCTGCCGCAGCGCCGCATGCAGCAGGTGGGTGGCGGTGTGGTTGCGGCGCGTGGCCTCGCGCCGCGTGACGTCCACGTCCGCCTCCACCCGTTCGCCCACCGCCAGCGGCTGGTGTAACTTCAGCCGGTGCACGCTCAGCCCCGCGACCGGCGCGACGGTGTCGAGCACCTCGGCCGCCAAGCCCCGCGCCGTCGTCCACTGCCCGCGGTCGCCGATTTGCCCGCCGCTGGCGGCATAGAAGGGGGTGTGGTCCAGCACGGCCTCGATCTCGCCATCGCTTGGCGCCGCCGACGCGACCGGCTGCCCCGCCCGCAGCAGCGCGCGGATCGTGGCGTCGGGGCTCGAGGTCTGTTCATACCCGTCAAAGCGCGTCCGCCCCGCCGCAGCCAGCTCCAGGTAGGCTTTGCCCGCGCTCGCCTGCTCTCCTCCCTTCCAGCTCTTCCGCGCCCGCTGCCGCTGCTCCTCCAGCGCCGACTGGAAACCGGCCTCGTCCAGCGTGAAGCGCCGCTCCTGCGCGATCTCTTGCAGCAAATCCAGCGGCAGCCCGAAGGTGTCGTACAGCCGGAACATTTCCGCCCCGGGCAGCACCGCCGGCGGTCCGCCGGCATTCGCCGCCAGCTTCTTCAGCGCCGGCTCCAGCTCCTTCAGCGCCAGCGCCAGCGTGTGCGCGAAGCGCTCCTCTTCCGCGCGCAGCACCGCCGCCACCCGCGTCCGGCTCGACTCCAGCTCCGGATACGCTCCCTTCATCTCGTCGGCCACCGTCCCTGCCAGCTCGAACAGGAACGCCGACTCGATCCCCAGCGAGCGCCCATGCCGCAGCGCGCGGCGGACGATTTTCCGCAGCACGTATCCCCGGCCTTCATTCGCCGGCACCACGCCGTCATGCACCAGGAAGGTCGAAGCCCGCGCGTGGTCGGCGAGAATGCGCAGCGACACGTCCGACTTCGCTCCGCTCCCGTACGGCACTCCCGCCCGCCGCCCCGCCGCCGCGATCAGCGGCTGGAACAGATCGGTGTCGTAGTTGCTGCGCTTGCCCTGCAGCACCGCGGTCAGCCGCTCCAGCCCGGCGCCGGTGTCAATCGAGGGCCGCGGCAGCGGCGTCAATTGCCCCGCCGCGCTGCGCTCGAATTGCATGAAGACCAGATTCCAGATCTCGACGTAGCGCCCGCAATCGCAGGGAAAACGGCAATCCGCGTGTCCTTGCTCGCTGGCTTCCGGTCCTTGGTCGTAATGCAGCTCCGAGCAGGGCCCGCAGGGTCCGGTGTCGCCCATCGCCCAGAAATTCTCCGCCGCGCCCAGCCGGAACACCCGGTCCGCGCCCAGTCCGATCGCGTTCCGCCAGATCCCCTCCGCCTGGTCATCCTCGGTGTAGACGGTGGCGTAGAGCTTCGCCGCCGGCATGCCGAAGCCCTCCGCCCCGGTCAGCAGCTCCCAAGCGAAGGCGATGGCGTCATCCTTGAAGTAATCGCCGAAGCTGAAATTCCCCAGCATCTCGAAGAACGTGTGGTGCCGGTGGGTGAAGCCCACGTTCTCGAGATCGTTGTGCTTGCCGCCTGCGCGCACGCACTTCTGTGCGGTCGCAGCGCGCTTGTAGTCGCGCTGCTCCAGCCCCAGGAACACGTCCTTGAACTGGTTCATCCCGGCGTTGGTGAACAGCAGGGTCGGGTCGCCGTGCGGCACCAGGGAGGAGGAGGGAACCAGCTTGTGGCCGCGCGCCTGGAAGAATTCCAGAAAGCGGCGGCGGATTTCCGCGCCCGACAGCATGGTCTATTGTACGCGGCGCAAATGCGCCCGCCGGTCTCCCGACGGGCGCCCGCTACGAAGCGGGAGCTGCTACTGCCCGCCGCCAATCGCCGTCGCCCTCGGCTCGGGCGCGATCGGCTTCAGGTTGTTCTGCTGCAGCAGCGCGTTGAATGCCACCACGTCCCTCGACTGCAGCCCGTGCCACGCCGCCAACTGCGCGTTCAGCCGCGTGGTCAGGTCGGCGTACACATCCAGCACGCCCGATGTGGGCGCGCACGTGCACCCCTCGACCCGGCCGGCCAGGGCGGCCAGCTTGTTGTCGAGCATGATCGGGTAGTTCAGCGGATCCTCGCCGCTCTTGTTGTTGAGATTCGAGATCTGGTAGATCACGTCGTGCAGCTTCTGGTCCAGCGCCGCGCCCGCCGACGACACCTCGCTCGGCCCCGAGCTGGAAACGCTCGCGATCTGCTTCTGCAGCGACAGCATGTCGCTCACCGCGTCCCAGGCGTTGGTGAGCGCCGCATTGATCTTCACCGCCAGATCCCACTGCGCCTGCAGGTCGGCGTCGGTGGCGTTCAGCCGCGGATCGAGCTTCACCACCAGCGGCGCGGTGTAGCTTTGTCCGTCCACGGTGAGCTTCACGGTGTAGGTTCCGGTGGGCACGGTCGGCGATACTCCGCCGCCGGCCGCCCATAGCGCCTCGCCGGGAATCGGCCGCGGCGGCGTCAGCGCCGTCAAATTCCAGGTGAAGCGGTTGAAGCCGGCCTTGTCGGGCACCATGGTGGCGGCGCCGAAGCCGCCGCGTCCGCCGCGGCCCCCGCGTCCGCCGGCATCGGCGCCGGCGCGCCGGTTGTCGGCGCTGGAGAAGTGCCGCAGCAACTCGCCCTTGGCATTGCTGATGTCAATCGTCACGGGCCCGTTCGGCGCCTGCGCCAATTGGTAGTCAATCACCGCCGGCCCGGGCGGGTTCTGCGCCACGCTTCCCGCGCCCCCGCGCCCGCCGAAGCCGCCGCGCCCGCCGCCTTGGCTCCGCATCGCCGCCGCCGGCTTGAACAGCGTCACCGGCGCCGATGCCACCGCCGCATTCCACTGCCGCAGCGGGGTGATGTCGTCCAGGCTCCAGAACGCGCGCCCGTGCGTGCCCAGCACCAGGTCGTTGCCGTGCACCTGGAGATCGCGCACGGAAACGTGCGGCAGATTCAGTTGCAGCGGCTCCCACTGGTCGCCGTTGTTGAACGAGACGAACACGCCGCGCTCGGTTCCGGCGAACAGCAGCCCCGGCCGCACCGTGTCGGGCGCGACCGATTGCACGTAGTAATCGCTCGGAATGCCGTTCACGATCTTGGTCCAGCTCTTGCCGCAGTTCTCGGTGCGGTAGGCGTAGGGCGCGAAATCGTCCAGCTTGTTCCGCCGCGCCGCCACGTACGCCGTGCACGCCTCGAAGGGCGAGGTCCGGATGTTGCCGACCTTCGCCCATTGCTTGTCGTTCTTCAGCTCCGGCGGCGTCACATCGCTCCAGCTTTGTCCGCCGTTCGTGGTCACGTGCACCAGGCCGTCATCGCTGCCGGCCCAGATCAGCCCCTTCTGTTTGGCCGATTCCGCGATCGAGAAGATCACGTCGTAGTACTCGGCGCTGGTGTTGTCCTGCGTGATCGGCCCGCCGGAGGAGACCTGCTTGGTCTTGTCGTTCCGGGTCAGGTCGGGGCTGATGATCGTCCAGCGGTCGCCCATGTTCGTGCTCTTGAAGAGCACGTTGCCGCCGTAGTACACCGTGTTGGCGTCCCAGGGCGAGGTCGCGATCGGGGCCGACCACTGAAAGCGGTACTTCATATCAATGTCGCCGTGGCCCATCGGATTGTCCGGATAGGGGCCGATCGGGGTGGTGAATCCGGTGGCCTTGTCGTACCGCGTCATGTCGCCGTCATACGATTCGCCGTACACGATGTTGCTGTCGTCGGGCTTGGGCATCAGCCAGCCGCTCTCGCCTCCGGATGCGCCGTACTGGTCTTGCGGCCCGATCGAGCCATGGTCGGTGCGGGTTGCAACCACCATCGAGCCCGCGTCCTGCTTCTCGCCGTAGACGTGGTAGTTGACGTCATTGTCGGTGGCGATGGAATAGAACTGCCCGGTGGGCTGGTTCATGTTGCTCGACCAGGTGCGGCCATTGTCGAGCGAAACAAACGCGCCCTCGTCCGAGCTGGTCATCATGTGGGTCGGGTCGGTGGGGTCAATCCACATCCCGTGGCTGTCGCCGCCGTGGATCGAGCGGAAGGTCTTCGCCCCGTCGGTCGAGCGGAACAGGCCGGTGTTCTCGACGTAGACCGTGTCCACGCTCTTGGGGTCCGCGAAAATATGGGTGAAATACCACGCCCGCTGGCGGTACTGGTCCTCGTCGTTCACCAGCTTCCAGCTCGAGCCGGCATCATCGGAAACGTAGATGCCGCCCTTCTTCGCCTCGATCAGCGCGTAGACGCGGGTGCTGTTCGGCGCCACCGCGACTCCGATTTTCCCCCAGACTCCTTCCGGCAGTCCGTTGCCGGTGAGCTGGTTCCAGGTCGCCCCGCCGTCGGTGGACTTGTACAGGCCGCTGCCCGGTCCGCCGCTGTCGGAGCGCCAAGGCAGCCGGATGAACTGGTACATCCCCGCGTACAGCACCTGCGTGTTGTTCGGGTCAAACGTCACGTCCACGCCGCCGGTCTTGTCATCCTTATAGAGCACCTTCTGCCAGCTCTGCCCGCCGTCGGTGGTGCGGAAGATCCCGCGCTCGGCGTTCGGTCCCGAGGCGTGCCCCATGGCCGCCACGAAGACGCGGTTGGGATCCTTCGGATCCACCAAGACGCGCGAGATGTGCTGCGTGTCCTCGAGGCCGATGTGCTGCCAGGTCTTGCCGGCGTCGGTGGACTTGTACATCCCGTCGCCGTAGGAGATGTCGTTGCGCAAGCAGCCTTCGCCCGTGCCCACATAGATCACGTTGGGGTCGGAGGGGGCGACCTCAATCGCGCCGATGGATTGCACGTCCTGGCTGTCGAACAGCGGCTCCCAACTGGTGCCGGCGTTGGTCGTCTTCCACACGCCGCCATCCACGGAGCCAAAGTAGAAGTCCTTCGAGTCGCCGGGAATGCCGCTCACCGCCAGCACTCGCGCTCCATTGAACGGGCCGATCAAGCGATAGTGCAGATTGCCCAGCACCTGCTCGACCCCCGCCTGCGCCTTGACCGGCGCGGTCGTAATTTCTTGCCAGGCCGCGAGCGACAACACCGCCCCGGCCGCAATCCCTAATGCCATGGTCCGTTTGGTCATATTCCCCCTCTGCGCGCAAATCGCCCCCCTATGCTAGCCGAAATCAGGGGGCCCGCCAACCGGACTAGGCTTGACTGGCGGCTTCCTTCATCTGTTTCAGGTGGCGCTCGGTGTGGTGCGCGCAAAGCTCGAGCCACTGCCGACCGTTGCATACGCCAAACACGGGATGCTCCCTGGTCCGCTGTTCCAACTCGCGGACCGAGTTCTTCGCCAGCCCGACCATCACCTCGCGCGCCGCGCCGAATTCCCGCAGCAACTGCGCCGGTTCGCTCTGCCCCTTGGGGTGGACCGCCGGCGGCGATTTCAGCTTGTTCTCGCGCGAGGCCGCGCGATGCAAGGTGCCGTCCTTGTCCGCGGTGCGCTCGCGCCAATCCGGCTCGGCGGGATCGGAAAGCATCTTCGCCAGCCGCGCGCTCACGAGGCCCTCGAGAATGGCCAAGTGCTCGAGCACTTCCGCCGGGCTCCATTCCGAGTCGCGCTTCCGGCGCCAATCTTCCGGTGCCAGCGTGGCGCAGAAGGCCACCAAGTTGTCGCGCGAAGCCGTCAACAGCGTTGCCGCATCGTGGGCAGGAGGTGGGGTCATGGCCTCAGTTTATCTTGCGTTAGGCTAAGGCATGCTCCGAGTTGGCGACCGCGCGCCTGGCGACTGGCAGCCCTCGATGGGTGCGCGCGGCTTGGTGCTGCTTTTCTATCGCGGCTTCTGGTGACCTTTCTGTCTCCGCCAGTTGGCGGAACTCCGGCGCGTGACGTCGGAGATCTCCGCCCTCGGCTTCGGCATCGCCACCGTGTCGGTGGACACCGACCGGGCGCTGGTCGAGGCGTGGGGTCTGCTCAACCCCAAGGAGCGCGGCGGGGTCGCCTATCCCGCCACGGTCGTGCTCGCTCCGGACGCCACCATCACCTGGATCGAATACGAAGGCATGGCCAGGCGCATCCGCCCCGCCGAGATGCTGGCTTGGCTGCGCGTGCCATCCCCCGGTTCCCATCCTCCATCGCCGCGCCCGTTCTGGCCGCGGATCCAGGACTGGTGGCGTGCGATCACATCGCCGCGGGGACGCTGATGCCCATCAACTCCAGCGCGCGCGCAAGCTGCCGGTGCACCGCCTCCACCAGCGCCAGCAGGGCGGCCCGCTTGGCGGCATCCGGTTCCTGAAGCACGGGCTGGTGGTGGTAGAAGTTGTTGAAGGCCTGTGCCAACTGAAAGGCGTACTTGGCCAGCATCGCCGGCTCGCGCGCGGCCACCGCCTGCGCGGCGACCGAGTCCAGCCGCTCAGCAAGCCAGAACAATGCCCAGGCGGCATCGTCGGTGGGGGGCGCGGCCGCGGGCGCGCCGCCGGCTTTGGCCAGGATGTTCGCCGCCCGCACGGCGGCGTATTGCACATAGGGGCCGGTCTCGCCCTCGAAGCTCAGCGCTTCCTTGAAGTCGAACGCGATCAGCGTGGTGCGCGTGAACTTCAAGAGGAAATACCGCAGCGCGCCCACGGCAATCGCGTCCGCGGCCGCGCGCCGCGCGGCTTCCGGCCACTCCGGATGCCGCGCCGCCACTTCTTCGAGCGTGCGCTCTTGCAGCCGATCGAGCAGGTCGTCGGCTTTGACGCCGGTGCCTTTGCGCCCGGAGACGTCCACTCTTTTTTCGTCGCCCGCCGCCGCATATCCCAGTTCCGCCGCGCACGCCGCCGACAGCGCCACCATCTCGTAGCTGAAGTGAATGCTCCGCCCCGCCTGCTGCTCGAACCCCAACGCCAGCAGCCCGGCGACGACCACCTCTTGCAAGTAGCTCTGGCGAACATCAATCACGTTGTACACCCACTCGCCCTTGCCGAATTCCGGCGCATCGGGCGCCGAGCGCATCGCCGTGGCCCAGGCTACATGCCCGTCCGGGTAGCGATGAAAGGGCGCGTAGCCGAACTCGAGCGGCAGCAGCCCGAACTTCCAAAGCTGGTAGGCAATGTCCTTGGCCACGTAGGTGACGGTGCCATTCGAGCGCACGAGCACTTTCGCTTCCTCTTCCCCCTCGGCATTGGTCGCGCCCACCCCGTCCATTACCCAGCAGCCCTGGTTCTTGCCTTCGTCCTCGAGCCGGACCGCCTTGCGCTCCTGCAACAGCCGGAAGGCGTGCTCCCAAAGATGAAGCTGGAGGATCTCGCTCTCGCGCGGCAGCACATCGTACTCAATCCCCAGCCGCTGCATGGTGCGCAGATGACAGAGCGCGATGGCGTTCGAGATGCGCTCGGCCAGCTCGGCGATCGGGTTTCCGCCGGCTTCGATGGCATGCAGCGCCTCGGCCCGCCACGCATCCCGATCCTCGGGATGGCTCTCGTAGTGGTGTGCGATGGCGGCGTAGAGATCCCAGCACAAATAGTCGAAGCGCCGCATGGGATCCGCCAGCGCCGCCTCGACCGGGGGTGCATCCGGCAGATGAAGGAAGGCCGCCACCACGTCCGCCACCTGCACGCCGGTGTTGTCCTGCAGGTTCTGCACCTCGACTTCGCGCCCGCCGTTGCGCAGCAGCCGCACCCAGGTATCTCCCAGCACGGCATTACGCAGGTGGCCTATGTGGGCTGCTTTGTTGGGGTTAATGTTCGTATGCTCAACGATCACCTTGCCTGGGAGGCGGGTGGCTTTTTCCGGTCCCTTGGCGCGCATCGGGCTTCGGTCCACGAAAAAGTTCAAATACCCGCCGCCCGCCGCCTCCGCCCGCGCAAACCCCTGGGGGAGCGTGATCGCGCCGGCGATCTCTTGCGCCAACTGCCGCGGCGGACGCCGAAGGCGCTTCGCCAGCTCGAAGCACACCGGGGTGGCGAACTCGCCCATCTCGATCTTGGGCGGGTCCTCGAGCACGGGCGCGGGGAGCGGCACCGCGTAGGTGCGGGTCAGGTGCTCCGCCAAGGCGGCGGCAAGCGCTTGTTCAAGTTGAAGTTTCACGGGGGAGGAACCGATCTGATTATAACGAGGGCACTGGGTTCTCCGCCGTCGCATGGTATTGTGGGACTCTCTCCCCCGCGCACGATCCGAAAATGAGCTTCCGCACCCTGTTCAGCGTTTTTTCGAGCGACCTGGCCATTGACCTGGGCACGGCCAACACGCTGGTCTTCGCCCGCGGCAAGGGCATCGTCGTCAACGAGCCCTCGATTGTGGCCATGAACAAGGTCACCAACGAGGTGGAAGCGGTGGGCAAAGAGGCCAAGGAAATGCTGGGGCGCACCCCGGGCAACATCGTGGCCATCCGGCCCATGAAGGACGGCGTCATCGCCGACTTCAAGGTCACGGAGAAGATGCTCAACTACTTCATCCAGAAGGCGCACAACCGGAAGATGCTGGTGCATCCCCGCATCGTCATCGGCGTGCCTTCCGAGATCACGCAGGTGGAGAAGCGGGCGGTCATGGACTCGGCGTATCGCGCCAAAGCCAGCGAGGTCTACCTGGTGGAGCAGGCGATGGTGGCGGCCATCGGCGCCGGCCTGCCGATCACCGAGCCCAGCGGCAACATGGTGGTGGACATCGGCGGCGGCACCACGGACATCGCCGTCATTTCCCTCAGCGGCATCGTCTACTCCCGCTCGGTGCGGGTCGCCGGCAATGAAATGGACGATGCGATCACCAACTTCCTCAAGCGCAAGTACAACCTGCTGGTGGGGGAGCGGACGGCCGAGCAGGTCAAGATGACGATCGGCTCCGCCTATCCGCTGGACACGCCCGAGTCGTTCGAGATCAAGGGCCGGAATCTGATCGAGGGCGTTCCCAAGACGCTGATCATCCACGACGACGAGGTGCGCGAGGCGCTGAGCGAAAGCGTCAGCACCATCGTCAACGCCATCCGGGTCGCGCTCGAGCGCACGCCCCCCGAGCTTAGCGCCGACATCAGCGACAAGGGCATCGTCTTGACCGGCGGGGGCGCGCTGCTCAAGAATCTAGACAAGCGCATTCGGGAAGAGACCGGGCTTCCGGTCTCCATCGCCGACGATCCGCTCGCCAGCGTGGTGCTCGGAACCGGCAAGATGCTCAGCGATTTCAAGCTGCTGCGCAAGATCTCGATTGACCAATAAGCAGCCCGTTTGTGGACTATGCGACGCAGCGCAAGCGGCCCCAGATCATCCTAGGGATTCTGCTGCTCGCGCAGCTTTTCCTGCTCAGCTACCAGGTCCGCCGCCCCGACGCGGGCGGGGTCAGCCTGGTGCGGTTTTGGAGCGCGCAGGCGATCGTCCCGCTGGAGCGCGCCACCGGCCACGCGGTCAGCAGCACCAGCGGCTTCTTCGGCGACTACGTCTTCCTGCGCAACGCCAAGCGCGATAACCAAGCGCTGCGGGACCAAGTCGCGCACCTGACGCTCGAGAACGCGCAGCTGCGCGAGAACGCGCGCGAGCTGCCGCAACTGGAAGCGCTGCTCGGCTTCCAGCACGCCTATGGGATCCAGACGATGGCCGCGACGGTCATCGGCGGCGGCACGTCGCCGGATGCGCAGGCGCTGTACGTGGATCGCGGCTCCAACTCGGGTCTGCACCGCGATGAGGCGGTGGTGGTCCCGCAAGGCTTGGTGGGCAAGCTCAGCCAGGTGCTGGGCTCGTCCGCGCAGGTGCTGCTCATCTCCGATCCCGAATCCGGCGTGGGCGCGCTCATCGGCGCGAGCGGCGTCCACGGCATCCTGCGCGGCCTGGGCGCCGGGCGGGTGGAAGTGCGCAGCGTGCTCAAGGACGAAGCGGTGAAGGTGGGTGACGAAATCATCACGTCGGGAGAGGATCAGGTCTACCCCAAGGGCATCCCGATCGGCACGGTCACAGGCCAGCAAGCCAACAGCGACGGGGTCTTCAGGACGGTGCAGCTCAAGCTGGCGGCCGATCTGGGCCGCATCGAGCAGGTGCTGATCATCACCGGCGCAACCCCGCCGCCGGCGGCAGCCGATGCGGCTTCCGACCAGGCGCTCACCGCGGCTGAAGTTCGCCAGGCCAAGCTCCCCTCGCTGCCCAAGCCGGCGGCCGGCATCGCGCCCGACTGGCCGAAGGACGCGCCTTCGGCGGTTGCGCTTCCGCCGGGCACGCCTCCTGTCGAAGGCGACGCCCTGGGCGTGCCCAAGGCCAAACCCGCTCCGCCCGGTTCCGGCCGCGGTGGCGTCGGCCGCGGCGGCTAACTGGCCGAGGTGTCCTGCGTCAGAGTGGGCGTGTGTTAAATTTATGTAACTAAACCGGTCCTGGACCGGTTCTTACGTTTTAGGCACGCCTTCTGGCGATACGCGTCCAACTCGTCATCCTGCTGGCCGGACTGTTGGCTTCAAGCGCCTGCGGCCACGCCCGCGCCGAGCAGCAGCCGGCCTCCGACTCCAGCGTGGTGCGGGTGGGCCAAGGCCGCCTGACGCGCGCTCTGCGCGTGGGCGGGACCACGGTGGCGGTGCATTCGTTCACGCTGCGCATTCCGCAAATTCCCGGCCAAAGCAGCCAGTTCGTCCTGGTCTGGATTATTCCGAACGGCGCCCAGGTCAAGAAAGGCGACGTCCTGGCCCAGTTCGACGCCACCGCCGAGGTGCAGAACGCGCTCGACGCCAAGGCCAAGTTCGACGACCTTTCCCACCAAGTCGAAGACACCAAGGCGCAGAACCGCGCCAGCGCCGAGCAGCGCACGAGCGACCTGCAGCAGGCGCAGGCCGATTTCGGCAAGGCCGAGCTGGAGCTGAAGAAGGCGCCCATCCTGAGCGCGATCGACGCCCAGACCGACCAGCTCAACGTGGACGACGCCAAGGCCCACATCGCGAGCCTGGAGCAAGAGAACGCGCTCAAGGACAGAGCCGACGCCGCCGGCCTGCGCATCCTCGAGCTGAAGCGCGACCAGCAGAAGGTGGAGTGGGACCGGGCGCAATCTTCGGTGGCGAAGATGACGCTGCGCGCGCCGCTGGCGGGCATGGTGGGCCTCACCGCCATCTTCCGCCAGAACAGCCAGGGTCCGGCGCAGCCCGGCGACCAGCTCTACAGCGGCCAGGCGCTGCTGCGCATTTTCGATCCCAGCGAGATGGATGTCGCCGGCCAGATCAACGAGGCCGATGGCGCAACCCTGACGCCCGGGCTCAAGGGCGTTCTGCATCTCGACGCTTACCCCGACGCCCGCCTGGCGGTGCATTTTCTGAACGCCAGCCCGATCGCGGTGGCGGGCGGGCTGGGCGTGCCGCTGCGCACGTTCGCCGTCACCTTCCACGTGGATGAGCACGATCCGCGCCTGCTTCCCGATCTTTCCGCCGCGGTGGATCTCGATGTCGAGAGCAGCGCGTCGCAGCTGCTGGTGCCGCGCGACGCCGTCCACTTCGTGCAGAAGGCGCCCTTCGTCACCAAGCGCACCGCGTCGGGCGGCTGGGTGGAGCAGGTGGTCGAGCTCGGCAACTTCGACGACCACCAGATCGCCATCCTCTCCGGCCTCGCCCCCGGCGACCAAGTGCGGGTGCCCGCCAACCCGTGAAGCGCGCACTCCAGCTCGGGCTGGCGCTCGCGATTGCCGCCGGCATCTGGTTCGCGATCCGCGAGATCCGCGCGCGCGCGCTGCCTCCGAGCGTCCCCACCGCGGTGGCGCGCCGGGGCGAGTTCCTGGTCACGGTGACGGTGCGCGGCAGCCTCGAGGCGCAGCGCTCGGTCGAGGTGATCGCGCCGCGCATCACCGGCCTCACGATCACCTGGCTCGCGCCCCGCGGCAGCATCGTGCCCAAGGGCGCGCCTCTGGCGCGGTTCGACTCCTCGACCGCGCGCCAGGACCTGAACGCCAAATCCGCCGCGCTGAAGCAAGCGCAGGCCACGCTCGACCAGGCGCAAGCCACCGCGCGCGTCGCCGACCAGCAGGACGCGCTCGATCTCGCCACCGCGCAGAACGCGGTGGCCTCGGCCGAACTCGATGCCTCGAAGGCCGCCATCCTGAGCCCGATTGACGGCGACGAGAGCAAGCTGGCGCTGGGCATGGCGCAGGAGAAGCTCAAGGTCGAGCAGGCCACCATCGCCGCCCATCAGGCCTCGAACGGGGCCAAGATCGGCAGCGCCCAGCGCCTGCGCGACAAGGCGCAGGCCGATCTCGACCATGTCCAGCTCGAGCTCAAGCAGATGGAGGTGCTGTCTCCGCTCACCGGAGTCATCACCTACGAGATGAATTACTCCCAGGGCTGGATGAACGCCCAAGCCTTCAAGGTCGGCGACAGCATCTGGTCGGGGGGCACGCTGGGCGAGATTCCCGACCTTGCGACGCTCACCCTGCTGGCCAAGGTCTCGGAGGTGGACCGGGGCAAAGTGGCGGTCGGCGAAACCGTGCGCATGCACCTGGACGCGCTGCCGGAGCTGACGCTCACGGGCAAGATCACCGCCATCGCCGCGCTGGCCGAGTCCGATTTCGGCTCGACTTGGCCGCCACCGCAGGTCTTCCGCGTGCTGGGCACGTTCGACAAGATTGACCCCCGCCTGCGACCGGATATGAACGGCAACGTCGCCGTGGTCACCCAGCGCATCCCGGACGCGATCGCCGTGCCCGCCGCCGCCATCTTCACCGTGCAGGGCAAGCCGGTGGTGTACACCGAGGAGAAGGGCAAGTTCGCCGCGCACCCGATCACGGTGATCGCCCGCAACCCCGACGAAGCGGCGGTGCGCGGGCTGGCAGCGGGCGCGACCGTCGCCCTCAACGATCCCACCGCCCCGGCGAAGGGCCCCAACTGATGAGCGCCGCGCCCACCATCGCGCCGCCCGCGCCCGCGCCGCGGCCGGTCCCAATCCGGTCGCGGCGGCGGCGCTGGCTGGGCCGGGGCATCGGGGTGCTGGTGCTGGCCGCGGCGGTTGCCGCGGGCGGCTGGGAAGCGATGCGCCTGCTGCGCAGCTTCAACGCCGGGCAAGCCGCCATTCCCACCGCCGCCGTCCGGCGCGGCGACGTGCGCATGCAGGTCTATGCCCAGGGCACGCTCAAGGGCGGGCACTCGGAGATGCTGGTGGCCCCGCCAGTCGCCGGCGGCCCCATGAGCATCAAGTTCCTGCTCGACAACGGCACTGAGGTGAAGCCGGGGCAAGAAGTCCTCGCCTTCGACACCGCCACGCAGGAGTACAACCTGGTGCAGGCGCAGGAGGCGCTCGAGCAGGCGCAGCAGCAGGCCATCCAAGCCCAGGCCAACGCCGCCGCGCAGGATCTGGACGACAGCTACCAGATCGCCAAAGCCCAATTCGACGTGCAGCGGGCCGAGCTCCAGGTGAAGGAAAACCCGATCAAAGCCGGGGTGGATGCCAAGAAGAACGACCTCGCGCTGGCCGCCGCGCAAGCGCACCTGACCCAGCTTCAGAAGGACATCGCCAGCCGCAAGGCGGGGAACGTGGCCTCGATCGCGGTGCAGGACGCGGCGGTGAAAAAGGCGCAAGCCGACGCCGCCATGGCGGAGCACAACATCGCCTCGATGACGCTGGCCGCCCACCAGGCCGGCTACGTCTCGGTGATGCAGAACTCCTCGACGAACATCCTGTTCTCGGGCATGCAACTGCCGGCGTACCAGATCGGCGACACGGTCCGCCCGGGCCAGGCCGTGGTCCAGATCCCGGACACGTCCTC
>DATNED010000180.1:0-17996 GCA_035553115.1 Terriglobales bacterium
AGCCGCAGGGCCGACCAGGTGTCGTCCAGCGCCACGATCGCGACCGTGTGCCAGCCGTGGCTGGCCGCCGCCAGGCGTATGATGTCGCGGTTTACCCCAGCCTTGCGGCCCGAGGACTGCTTGGGGTAGGCGATCCAGACCGAGTTGCTCGGTGTAGAACTTGAGCGCGCGATCGTGATCGCGCACCGGGATGCCGACGAATTTGATTCCACGGATCATGTCTTTGACTCTATGCAACGCCGCCGCAGACGCACAAGTCGCCAGTGTTTGCTATAGTATTCATTGATATAGCTATGATCCACCTCGATGAATACATCACCTCGGTGCTGATGCGCGATCTGGCGGGGCATGACCGCAAGCCGGCGAGCTATCTGGTTTACGTCTGGTTGGCAGCCGAGCAGCAGCGGCGGGACGGCCCGGTCGAGATCAGCTATCAGAGGCTGGCCGAGGCGGTTGGCATCTCGAAGAGCGCGGCGCAATCGGCGGTGGCATGGCTCGGGCGTCGGCGGCTGGTGGCATCGGCGAAGCCGCGTCCTACCGCGACACCGCGCTACACGGTGCTGGCGCCATGGCGCCGCCCGCGCGCGGCCATTGAGGCGGCGCGGTATAATGATTGCTGGCCGTGATCTGCGGCCGGCTCCCGTGCGGTGAGTGTAGCTCAGCTTGGTAGAGCGCTGGATTGTGGCTCCAGTGGCCGAGGGTTCGAATCCCTCCACTCACCCCAGCACTTGCCGAGGATTGTGCAGCGCGGTGCAGGATTGTGCAGCGCGCGTGCCAGATCGCTCGGCGCAAGCGCTACCCGAACCATTCGCAAATTCGGCACGCGGCGTGCAGGCTATTTTTCGAGACGCCGATATGGCCAGCCTTGAGAGCTCGCGGGCATTCTGGGACGAGAAGGCCCGGGAAAACCCGTATTGGTATGTGTCCTCGTTCGTGGACTACGCCGACTCGGACGTGGACTCGTTCTGGGCTTCAGGCGCGAGCATCTGGGCGGAGGTCAAGGCGCAGACCGGGTACGTTCCGCGCCGTAGCCACGTTGCCGTCGAGATCGGCTGCGGGGTGGGCAGGATGACGCGAGCCATGGCGCGCGAACTGGGCGCGGTGCACGCCTTCGATATCTCGCGGGCGATGATCGAACGCGCGGCCGGGAACGCTCCCGAGAATGCCCACTTTCATTGGAGCGACGGTGCGACCCTGCGGCCAATAGACTCCGGCAGCGCCGATCTCGTGCTCGCGTACCTTGTGTTCCAGCACCTTCCGAATCAGGGGGTTTACGCCCGCTACCTGAACGAGATGGTGCGGGTCGCCAAGCCGGGCGGAATGATCGCCTTCACCACCTCGCCCCGCAATTGGAAGGCGCTTTTGCTTCCCCTCTTGCGCGCGCGGGCGTACCTCGCGCAGGGGCGAGACGCCACCGGCCCGAGGGACCTCCATCGCAGCGAATGGGTGGGGATCCGGCCCTCGGCGAGATTTACGCGGCGTCTCTGCTCAATTCCGTTGCAAATGCAGCCGCTACCGCATGATCGCTGGCTGTTTTTCGGCACCAAAGCAGAAACGGAAGCAGGGGTCCGCGCCAATCCAACGCCATCGCATCTTGACAAAATCTCAGATTAGAATCATTCTAAATTCCACGTGAAGGCCAACGGGATTGGGCGGGCATTGGAGAAGTGCGGGTTGCGCTCGACGCCGCAGCGGTTCGCGGTTCTGGCGTACCTGATGGAGCACAACACCCACCCGACCGCGGCCGAGATCTTCGCTGCGGTGAACCGGGCGGATCCGCGCTCGTCGCGGGCAACCACCTACAACAACTTGCGCGACTTGGTGCAGGCCGGGCTGGTGCGCGAGGTGGCGGTCGAGGGGCGGGCGGCGCGCTACGATGCCAAAGGCCAACGGCACCATCACTTCGTCTGCGACCGCTGCGGTGGGGTGGAAGACCTCGACTGGCATGCGCCGCTGAAGCCCGCCGCTGCGGCGCTGGGCGAGCGCGAGCTGCGCGAGTGCGAGCTGATCTACCGCGGCCTTTGCGCGCGCTGCGCGAAACAGCCGGCGGTGCAGAATTCTTGAAAATAGAGGACCTCAATCATGGATGAAACGACCAAGGCCGCAGCGAAGTGCCCGGTGGCCCACGCGCACGCAGCCCCGCAAACCAATTCCGGATGGTGGCCGGAGCAGTTGGATCTCAAGGTGCTGCACCAGAACTCGGCGCTCTCGAACCCGATGGGAGCGAAATTCAACTACGCCGAGGAATTCAAGACGCTGGATCTCGACGCGCTCGTGAAAGATCTGCACGCGCTCATGACTGATTCGCAATCGTGGTGGCCGGCCGATTACGGGCACTATGGCCCGCTGTTTGTGCGCATGGCCTGGCACAGCGCCGGCACCTACCGCATCGGCGACGGGCGCGGCGGCGCGGGGTACGGCACGCAGCGCTTCGCGCCGCTCAACAGCTGGCCCGACAACGTGAACCTGGACAAGGCGCGGCGCCTTCTCTGGCCCCTCAAGCAGAAGTATGGTCGCAAGATTTCGTGGGCCGACCTCATGATCCTTGCCGGCAACGTGGCGCTCGAGTCCATGGGCTTCAAGACGTTCGGCTTTGGCGGTGGACGCGAGGACGTGTGGGAGCCGCAGGAAGACATCTTCTGGGGGTCGGAGCGGAAATGGCTGGCGGACGAACGCTACCGCGGCGACCGCGAGCTCGACAACCCGCTGGCGGCGGTGCAGATGGGGCTGATTTATGTGAATCCGGAAGGACCCAACGGCAAGCCCGATCCGCTGGCGGCGGCGCGGGACATCCGCGAGACCTTCGCGCGCATGGCCATGAACGACGAGGAAACCGTCGCATTGATCGCCGGGGGCCACACCTTTGGCAAAACGCATGGCGCGGCCGAGCCCGGGAAATACGTTGGACCTGAGCCGGAGGCGGCGCTGCTCGAGGACCAAGGACTGGGATGGAGGAATACGTTTGGCGCCGGGCACGGTGTGCATACCATCGGCAGCGGGCTGGAAGTCGCATGGTCCGCCACGCCGACGAAATGGAGCAATAACTACTTCGAGAATTTGTTCCGCTACGACTGGGAGCTCGTGAAAAGTCCGGCGGGGGCGTGGCAATGGGCGCCGAAGCAGGCCGCAGCGGCAGGCACGGTGCCGGATGCGCACGATCCCAAGCAGCGGCATGCGCCGGGGATGCTCACCACCGATCTTGCGCTGCGCATGGATCCGATCTATGGGCCCATCTCAAAGCATTTTCTCGATCATCCGCAGGAGTTCGCCGAGGCGTTTGCTCAGGCTTGGTTCAAGCTGACCCACCGCGACATGGGGCCGATTGCAAGGTACCTGGGACCGCTGGTTCCCAAGCGTGCGCTGATCTGGCAAGATCCGCTGCCGGCGGTCGATCACCCGCTGATCGGCGAGCCGGAAATTACAGCGCTGAAGGCGAAAATTCTCGGCTCAGGCCTGACGATTGCGCAACTGGTCGCTACCGCCTGGGCTTCGGCTTCTTCCTTCCGCGGTTCGGACAAGCGCGGCGGAGCGAACGGCGCGCGCATTCGGCTGGCGCCGCAACGAGATTGGGAGGCGAACCAGCCGGCGGAGCTGGCCAAGGTGCTCGCCAGGCTCGAAGCCATTCAAAAGGAGTTCAATGCAAGCCAGAAGGGCGGCCAGCGGGTTTCGCTGGCCGATCTGATCGTGCTGGGCGGATGCGCGGCGGTGGAGGCTGCGGCGCAGAAGGCCGGCTGCCCGCTGAAGGTGCCTTTTTCGCCGGGGCGCGCCGATGCCACGGAGGCGCAAACCGACGCGCATTCCTTTGCCGTGCTCGAACCGGTGGCGGATGGGTTCCGCAATTATGCTCGCGCCGATGCCAAGGGCCCGGCCGAGGCGCTTTTCGCGGACCGCGCGCAATTGCTGACGCTGACCGCGCCCGAAGCGACCGTGCTGCTGGGCGGAATGCGCGTGCTGGGGGTGAACCACCAAGGCTCGAAGCACGGGGTGTTCACCTCGAGGCCGGGCGCGCTGACCAATGATTTCTTCGTGAACTTGCTCGATATGGGTACGCAGTGGCAGCCGGCGGCGACCGAGGGCGTGTACGAAGGCCGCGACCGCGCCACCGGCGGGCTCAAGTGGACTGCGACCCGGGTGGATCTGCTCTTCGGCTCGAACTCGCAGCTTCGCGCGCTGGCCGAAGTCTACGGGAGCGCCGATGCGCAGCAGAAGTTCGTTGCCGATTTTGTCGCGGCCTGGCACAAGGTGATGAACCTGGACCGGTTTGATCTCGCACGTCGCGGCCGCGTGGAAGCGGCCTGAGCAGGGCGCGCGCCGCCACTAATCCGGCAGGTTGTTCTGCAGCACCCGCGCGGCAGCGGCGATGGCGCGCTCGACATCGCGCGCGCTCGTCTGCCAATTGCACACGCTGATGCGCATGGCGCGGCGGCCGCGCCAGGTGGTGCCGGTGAAAAACGCTTCGCCTTCGGCGGCGATGGCGCCGATGACCTGGTCGGTGCGGCGGTCATGGTCGGCTTCGGTCGCGCCCAAGCGCGGGTGCAGGAAGCGGACCAGTCCCTGATTGAGCGTCGGTGCCCAAAGCAGCTCGGCGCCAGGAAGGCGGCCTAGGTCGCGCACGAGTGCTTGGGCATGGAGGCTGCATCGGTCGATCAATTCGGCGACCCCCGTTCGGCCGAGCTGGCGCAGGGCGGCATAGGTGGCGAATCCGCGCCCGCGACGCGACCATTCGGGGTTGAAATCCACCGGATTGCGCGCGAGATCGTCGTGGGTGATGTAGGCGGCCTGTGCGGTCATGGCGCACCGCAAGGCATCCGGGCGGGCGACAAAGGCGTATCCGCAGTCATAGGGCACGTTGAGCCACTTATGTCCGTCGGTGGCCCAGGAGTCGGCGAGCTCGATTCCTCGCACGTGTTGGCGGTGGCGCGGACTGGCGGCGGCCCAGAGGCCGAAGGCGCCGTCCACGTGGACCCAGGCGCGATGCGCGCGCGCAATTGGGATGAGCGCCGCGAAGTCATCAAACGCGCCGAGGTTGATTTCGCCTGCCTGCAGCACAACGATCGCGGGCTTCGGCCCATGCCCGCGCAGCGCGGCTTCGAGCGCCGCCGGGCGCAGGCGGTCTTGTTCATCCGTTTCCAGCAGACGGATGCTTGCGGCGCCGATTCCGAGCAGGCGCAAGGCACGATCCGTGGTGGCGTGGCGGGCGCCGCTGGTGAAGACGGTGATGGCGGGCGCGCCGAAAAGGCCGGATTTCGCCAGATCCCACCCCTGCGCATCGAGCACCGCATGGCGCGCCGCGGCGAGGCAGGTGACGTGGGCCATCTGGCATCCGGTGACCAGGGCGAAGGCGGCTTCGGAAGGAAGCCCGAGTAGGTCTTTCAGCCACGCGCCGGCCGCTTCCTCGATGACGGCTGCGGCGGGGGAGCAGGCAAAGAGCGCAGCATTTTGATCCCACACCGAGGTGAGCCAGTCG
Source organism: Terriglobales bacterium (assembly GCA_035553115.1). Lineage (GTDB taxonomy): Bacteria > Acidobacteriota > Terriglobia > Terriglobales > SCQP01 > SCQP01. Next base: position 5,468 of record DATNED010000180.1, read on the forward strand.
GCGGCGAGGGCGGCGGGAAGCGAGCCGCCGATCACCCAGCCGAAGAAGCGCCCCCCTGCCGAAGCCACCGTGCCCGGGTCGGCTTGCGCGGCCATTTCGCGAATGATCTGCTCTGGCGGCGCGCCCGCCTCGGACAGTGGAACAAGCCACTGCGCGCGCAGCTGGTCTAGCGAGGCGGTGGCTGCGACCGAGCGGCCGTTGAGCGAAGCGAGGTAGGCAACCGCGGCTTCGAACGCGGCTTGGAGCGCGCGGCGCGAATCGTCGCGAACCGGTTCCATGCGCTACGCCAGCACCTTGAAGGCATGGTGCCAGTCGTTGCGCTGGAATCCAGGCAGGCACCAGAGGCCACAAAGCGGTTCGAGCACGCGCGCGGCCGTGATCGCCCCGCAGTCGTAGGGTTCCCAGCCAAAGCTGCGGATCACCCCGGCCACCGCAGCCTTTGCGCCGGCGTCGTTGCCGCGGTAAAACATCGTCGGCGGCCCGCCCTGAAGTTGGGGACGAAACATGAGGTCTTTACCGACGCTGTTGAATCCTTTGACGATCTTCGCTTCGGGAAGCAGCGCCTGCAAACGTTCGCCCAACGATCATTGGGGCCGGTGAAGACGCGGACAACGCCGTTTTCGGGCGGTTCGCCGGCGATGGGGTTGGTCACGTCCATGACGATCTTGCCGGCGAATGCGGTCGCGCCCAAGCCCTTCACCGCGGCTTCGGCGGCTGCACCGGGCACGGCCAGCACCAGCAATTCGCCAAAGTGCGCGATCTCGCCGAATTGCGCCCGGCCGCCGATGCGGACGGTGTGGCCGGTGTGGGTGAATGCGGCGGCGAGCGCATCGCCGACGGGACCTTTTCCGAGGATGCCAACCTTCATCGTTTGAGTATAGGCGCGGCCGCCCCTTCAATTCGGGCAGGCCTCCTGAGCGGCATTAAGATAGAAATCTATGAAAAATCTCGGCACGTGTCTCGTCACGATCTTCGCCTTGGCCTTGGGCGTCTCGGCCCAGTCGTCGGCCTGCGGGCCGCATGGCGGGCCGGGCACCGTGTTCATCACCGCGAAGGACCTGGCCGCGCAGCTGCACGATCCGGCGCTGGTGGTTCTCGCGGTGACCGATGACCGCGGCCGCGAATATGGCGCGGGACACATCCCCGGCGCGTTGCAGCTGGAAGCGAGCACGCTCTGGCGGAAGAATCAGCTTTCCGTTGAGCTGCCTAGCGCGCAAGAGCTGGCCGGGGCGATGACGAAGCTGGGGATCACGCCGCAGTCGCGCATTGTGCTCTACCCCGGCGGAGCCGGCGACACCCGCGTCAGCCGCACGTATTGGACGTTGGATGCGATCGGATTGGGCGCGCGCACCTCGATTCTCGACGGCGGCCTCGACGCCTGGAAGGCCGCGGGCCAGCCGCTCGTGCGCAAGCCGTCCAAGCCGGCGCGAGGGGCGGCGTTCCCGCCCTGCCTGCAGAAGGACCTTTACGCGGATGCGGCATTCGTGGCGGATCACCTGCACGCGCCGGGCATCGCCCTCGTGGATGCGCGCGCGGAGATGGACTACTCCGGAGACATGGAGATGATGGGCCGGCGCGGACACATTCCGGGCGCGGTGAACATTCCCGAACCCAGTCTGATCTCCAACGGGCGCTATCTGTCGCTGGACGCCCTGCGGCAGAAGTTCACCGCGGCCGGCATCAAGCGCGGAGACACGGTGGTGAGCTACTGCCACATTGGGCTGATGGCGACCGAGGTGTATGTCGCCGCGCGCGCGCTGGGGTTCAAGGCCAAGTTGTACGATGGCTCATTCGAGGATTGGGCCGCGCATAAGAATTTCCCGGTCGAGCGCTCGCCCGCGCACTAATTGCGGCCGCGCGCCAACGTTACTCCGCTGCGCTGGCCCGCCCCGCGGGAGCAGCAGGCAGTGCGCTGAAGGCGCGGAGCAGGAGCGAGGCGGCGAGGCCGATGCAGACCATGACGGCCGCCATGCTGTTGATGAGCAGCCAACCGCGCGCGGGCGGCAGCGGCGGTACGCGCGTCAGCGGCACGGCGATGTAATTCATGAAGCACCACACGCAGAATCCATAGGCCAAGCCGCCGAGGACCGGTCGTCGGACCAGCGCGCGGACGCGGCGGGCGAGCAGGAAGAACAGCGCCGTCCAGCCCAAGGCGAGGGCGAAATGGATGGCCACGCCGAGCGGAACCGACCAATGGGTGTGCGCGGCCGCCTGCCGTCCAAGCAGCGAGCTGCCGATGAAGCGGAAGATCATCGCCGGCGTGACGCCGCGGAATTGATTGAGGATGATGTTGTCACCGATATCGAGCGTGCCGGCGATCAATCCAGCGGCGAAAATTCGCGCGGCGCGATTCATGCTCTAAGCCGAAATCAGCGTCCGAAGGCTTGCCCGAGAATCGCCAGCACCACCAGCGCGAAGACGAGCCATGCGACCACCCTCCAACTTCCGCTTCGGGTTACTCCGGACGGCCGCTGCGCGAATTCGGGGGCCGAATGCACACCCGAATGCCAGCCGCGCTGCGAGGTATAGAACATGCCGGTGCCGGGCACGCCCAGCGTTCGCCGCACGCCGCGGCGCCCGAATGTGACATGCGCGCCACGCACGCCCAAGCTCAGCGACGGGCCCGACTTCGAAAGGTTCAGGCGCAGGCCGGGGGTAAGCGGAACGCGCCGAAAGAAGCGCAGGGAGCCCATCTGCCCGGATTGTAGTGCCAGTTCCTGCGCCTGTCCAGAGCGCGAATGGCCCATGCAACCCGCCACGGCATCCAATCAAGTTCCAAAAGGGGGTGGCACGATGCGGGTATCAATTCTGCTTGCGCTGTCGGCGGCTCTGGCACTGCCGGGTGTCGCGCAAGCACAAAATCAAGCGATCGCAGGGCAAAGCAGCGAACTTCAATCCATTCGAACGGCAGGCTACAACGCCGGCTTCCGCGACGGGGTGACCGACTATCAGAACCGTGCCCCCTATGGTTTCCAGAGCCATCCGGTGTATGCCAATGCCGCTCAGGGCTACAACCCCAACGGCGGCGTGGATCAGCAAACCTATGAGATGGACTTTCGCAGCGGGTATGAGGCCGGCTACGACGACGGCTTCTATGGACGCACCAGCAACGCGAACGCGACCCGCGAGCGCAATTACAGCGGCGCCGCTGCCCAGCCGGCACGTCCCGCGCAGCAGCAGACCACGCCCCAATACAGCCCGAACCGCCGTGCCCAATCCGGTCCTGGCACGCTGCCTGCGGGCACCTCGCTGGCGTTGAAGCTCAACAACACCCTGAGCACGCGCAGCAGCAATCCAGGCGACACGTTCACCGCCGCCGTTACCGCGCCCGCGTACTCGCAAGATGGGCAAACCCTGCTCGTGCCGGAAGGGAGCACCGTCGAGGGACGGGTCGCCTCCGTGCAGCGCAGCGGCGGCATCTCGGGGAATTCGCAAATTCAGCTGACCTTCGAGCGGCTGCGCCTGCCGGATGGATCCAGTTATCCGCTCCGCGCCGGAGTCAGCCAAGTCAACTCCAGCGAAGGCGTGGGCGGCGCAATCACCGGAACGCCATCGGCCACCAATGAAGGCGGCGTGCAGCAGTCGCAGACCCGCAACACGGTCGGCACCGCCGCGGCCGGCGGGGCGGTCGGCGCGATCATCGGCGCGATTGCGGGCGGCGGCAAGGGCGCCGGCATCGGCGGGCTTGTGGGCGCCGGGCTCGGTGTGGTGCTGGCCGGGCGCAATGGCGCGCTCGACTTGCCCGCGGGCACGCCGATGACCATCACCCTGAACTCGCCGATTCAGATCAGCGGGCAGTGAACATGCGGCTTAATGCAGGGTGCCGGTGAGGCGGAGGCGGTCCTGGTTGTCCACCGCTTCCCCGAAGGCGCGGAAGGCCGGATAGGCGTCGGGAGCGATGTTGGCGGCCTTCAGGAACAGCAATCGGTTGACGTCGAGCTTGCCGTCGGCGAGGGTGAAGGTTGAGGTGAAGCGGCCGAAGCTGTTTTCGAGGTGCACCGCGGCGGGCAGTTTGGCGTCGGCGTATCGCGCCGGAAGGCTGATGGAAAGCTTGGTCTGCTCGAAGCTGTCCCCGGGGATGATCAGCGGCAGCTTGCGGAACGGCAAGGGAGCATAGCGGCGCAGCAGCCCGACCGAACTGGTGAGGCGCTCGATGTCCCAAGCCGAGCCTGCGGCCGCGCCGTCGGCGTGGATGAAGTTCGGGACGGTGCCGTCCACGGCAATGACCAGCGGCGTGCCCTTGTTCGACCGGTTCTTGATCTCGCCCCCGGAGGCGGTGCCGTTGGGATAGTTGCCCAGCAAGAGCTGCTGATAGATCTGCGGCAGGTTGGCATCGGGCAGGTTGGCGAGCTCATTGCGGATTTGCTCGCCGCCCGGGCCGCGGAACTCCATCTCGAGATGCAGCGTGGCATCGCCGTCGTCGGCGACGCTGCCGGTGATCGTGACCGTGACGCCATCGAGGGTCGAGGTGAAGCTCGGCACGGTGATGAAGTCGCCATCGCCGCGCGCGGCCACGATGGCCTCGCCGCCGCGGATGCCGGGCGCGATGTAGCCGACCTGGGCGAAGTCGCTGTTGAGGTCGTACCAGCCGTCGGGCGAGTTCGTGCTCGTGCCCACGTGCACCAGCGGATATTGAAACTGGAACATGCTCGGAATCTTGGTCGAGCTGTCGTCGGTGACCGTGCGTGCCATCACCAACTGCCAGGGGATGTTGGCGGCCGACAGCATGCCCATGAAGGTACTGGCGCGGTTCCCGCTGCGGTCGGTGAAGAACTGCCTCGCCGGAACCAGCAACGAACCCTCGCCCGGCTGGATGTTGGCCGCCACCCAGGTGAAGATCGCGTTGGCGCGGTCAATTTCGCTGGCCTTGCCTGCGGCTACCGCTTGCGCCTGGCGCTCCATTTCAGGGGTGGCCTTGCGCACGGCGAAGGTGTGGTCGGCGAGGTAGGTCGCGATCTCGGGCCACTGCAATTGGCTGCTCACCCAGACCTTCGGCACCAGCTGATCTTCCGGCGGCATATTCGGCTCGGTGATGAGGATGCGCGTCTTCTGCACCAGCCATTCGCGGGCGGTGTAGCCGTCGGCGAGGTTCGTGACCGTAGGCGGGGAAGGGAAGCGCTCCTGATCGCTCAGCAGCGGGTAGCCCGGAGGCGAGAGCACAATGTAGTCGGAGTAGTGGAAGGGCTGCTTGGAGCTGTTGAAGACGAAGAACTCGCTGTTGTCGAGCGTTTGCGGAATCACGCCGGAGGCCGGCATGTGCTGCACGAACTCGATCTCGATGTAATCGCCGGGCTCGAGGTTCGGCATCGAGATGCTCGAAATGTTGGTGATGCGCTCGGGCAGGAGCTTGCGCCCGTCCTGCTTGATGGTCCGGATTGTGATCAAGTCGCTGCCCGGTGCGATGGTGGTGACATCGCCGAGCTCGGAGATGCCGGTCGCGTTGAGCACGCGAAATATTTGATGGATGTATTGGTCCTGGGTGGAATCCCGATTGATGCGGTCCACCATCTGATCGAAGACCAGAATCGAGCTCGCATCCGGGTATTCGGCCTTGCCCGGAGCATCCTTGATGAGCTCGGTTGAGGAGTGGTACCAGGGCTGCCAGAAGCGCTCGCCGGCCACGTAATCGGCTTCGTGGCGGAGGACGTTGCGGTTGAAGTCGGTGGCGCGCAGCGACGCGAGTCCGCGTTGAGGGTTCTGGCGCAGATCAATTTCGTCGGCCACCGAAGCGATGCGCCAATCATTGGGAAAGGCGGCAAGGGCGGTCTGGGCAGCCTGGCTGGCCCGGCTGAGATCGCCCGCTTGCAGCAGCGCCTCGAGGTATTCGCGCTCGAGCTCTGCCGAAGAGGGATCGAAGCTCAAGGCCGTCTGGTACAGCGCGACGGACTTGGAGGCGTGGCCATGGCGCAACTGGTACGCGGCGAAAACCCCGGCCGCGCGCGGATCCGCGGAGAGCGTGCGCTCCCATTCCGCCAGCTTGGCGGCGTCGCCGACGCTGGAGTAGAACTCCAGGCCGCTGACGATGCTCGACCAATCCGAGCCGCTTTCGGCGAGTGCATGGCCGAGGGCCGACTCGGCCTCGGGAACCCAGCGCTGGGTGGCGGCGAGGTGGAACTGCGCCCAATCGCAGTCGGAGTATCCCTTCCCCGCGCAGCGGGCGTATTGCTCGGCGGCCTGCGTGGGCTTGCCCTGCGACTCGTAGACGTGGCCGAGGCGATCATAGGCGGGCAGCGCCCGCGGCGAAATCTTCAGCGCTTGCTGGGCGGAGCGCTCGATCTGCGCGGCGGCCCAGCTCTGGCTGGCGTCATTGAGATCGCCGTAGGCTTCGGCAAGGTCGAGCCAGGCTGCGGTGGATCGCGGCGCGAGCTTCACCGCCTGCTCGAGCGCGACCCGGCCGTGCTCGGCGTCTTCGTCTTGGGTGCGGCGGATGCCGTCCACCCACAGTGCGATGGGGTCTTGGGATTGCGCCGCCAGGCGGGCCGCGCTCCAGGTGGCAAGCGTGGGCGGAGCGGCAAGGATCTTGGGCGCGGACGCCAGGCTGCTGCCGGGCGCGGCGGCCGAGTCTTCGAGCGTCACCCCGGGGGCGGCGCGGAGCATCAGATCGAAGCTGCGCCGGGACTCGCCCGCGAGTTTGACCACGATCCGGTTCCATCCAGCAGCCAGCGTCAGGGCGGCGGTGGCGGTGGCGGGCGTGTAGCTCGAGCGGCGGTCGAGTCGAAGCACGGTCGCGCCGTTGATTTCGACTCTGCAGGAGCTGGGAGCGTAGGCCCGCAGTTGCACGTTCGCGGGCGCGGCGGCGCGCACATAGGTGACCGCGAAGTCTACCCCCTCGGCCCCCCAATCCTGCGGAAAGGTGATGCCGTTGCCGATGTTTTCAAACGGCTGCGGGGCGCGAGTGCGCGAGCCGCTTGCGCCCGCTGCCAGCTCCGCATCGTACGTGGCCGCGATCTTCTGTTCGATCGGGAAAGTCCGGTCAAATCCGAGATTCTGCACTTCCCCGAACGGGCCCCAAAGCTGCCAGTGTGGCAGCCGGCTGGCCAATTGCATGGCTTCGGGCTGGGTGAGCGCAAGGCCGGGGGCGTGCACGGCGGTCAAGAGCGCGCGGCCGAGCATGTAGCTGGTGGTCGGATCGGTCAGCTGCCGGCGCAGCATCCGCTCCAGGCTGGGCACGGCGTCGAGCAACGCGCGGCCCTGGTTTTCGATTTGGCCGCTGAGGGCGCGTACCGCGAGCTCGGTGGCGACATCGTTGGGCGCGGCCTCAGCCAGGCGCATGGCGGCGCTCAGGGTCTGGCGATCTTCGCCTTGGATTTCGGCGGCGACGTAGTGCAAGAACGCCATCTCGGCGGCATCCGCTCCCGCGCTGCCGGCAGCCGGCTGGCGCAGGGCTTCTTCGGCGGCGGCCTGCTGGGCAGCGTCACCGTAGAACAGCTCGATCCAAAGCGCGTCGGCGCGTCCTGCCGGACCGCGGGCTTGTGCCGCCTTCAGCGCGCTGGCCACGCCGGAGTCGGGCACACGCGGCAGGCGGTCGAGGAGCGAAGCTGTCGGGGCCGGAGATTGCGCCGCGGTCGCAACGGCGAGTGCGAGCGCGAGGAACGCTGCGGCTGAAAAACCTGGCCGTGCCACCTTCATTGCGCACCCCCATTGGCGCCGGGCGCAAGCGAAATCGGTCGGTCGAGCGCCGAGTCCACTTGCGTCCAGAACTTCCGGAACGCAGCGTAGGCGGCAGGCGGGATCAGCGACTGGGTGGTCTCGATGCGGCTGCGCAGGGTGAGCGTCGAGCCATTGACGGTGGCGTCGGCGCGGAACTTGGCGAAGGGCTGATCGAGTTGGCTGGCGGCCGGCAGCGCCGCAGCGCGGTAGCCGGCCGGCAGCGCCAATCGCATCTCATCGATCTGAATTTGCGGTGGCCCGGTGAGGACGTCGAACGTGCGCTGCGCCAGCGGGGCCATCTGCGGCAGCCAGTGGCCCGACAAAATCTGCCGTGGCACCAACAACGTCGAGCCGTTCACCGAAGCGAAACGCGGAATCGAGCCCTCAAGGCTCACCTCGATGGGCTGGTCCCATTCACTCTCGTGCAGCACCGTGGCGCTGGTGACCGAAATGCCCGGCAACTGGTTGTGAAGCATGGCTTGCAGCACGCCGGCTTGGCGCTCGGGAATCTGCAGCGCCTGCCGGTAGCCGGGCGCGTCGCCGCCGGTGATTTCCAGATCCATCTGGAAGCGGAGATTGCCTTGGGAATCAAGCTGCCCGTTCATGGTGCGGCTGGTGATATTGGCGCTGGCGGGAAGCTCCGGCGTCACCACCGGCGTCAAGGGGCCGGGATGGGAATCCACCGTGAGGCGCGCGGAAACGACCTTGTTCGCAGAGCTCGGCGCGATCGCATTGCCGAGTGAGGGCACGCCAGCGACCGGCACCCGCAGCACGAAGGCGCGCTGGTCGCCGGCGGGCAACTCTCTCGCCCCTTCGTATTCGGCGGTGCCGTCAAGGTAAAGGTGCAGGCTGGGAACGTAGGCGATCGCGTGGTCGAAGTCGGCGACCGAGGGGATGGTCGGGTCGAGCACGCCCAGTTCGCGAATGCGCACCAGCACGAACTCGCTGTCAATGCCGGCCTGGTGCAGCATGGCGATCAGCAGCGACGCTTTGTCTTTGCAGTCGCCGAAGCGGCGGTGGAAGACCTGCGTGACCGGATAGGGGCGGTAGCCGTGGATGCCGAACTCGAGCGCGACGTAGTGGGTGTTCTGGATCACCCAGCGGTAGATGGCATCCACTTTTTCTTCTTCGGTGGTCTTGCCCTTCACCAAGTCGGCGACGGTCTGGACCATTTCGCTGTCCATCACGAAGGTGTCGCGGATCAGGGCGCGGTACCAGCCGGCGAATTGATCCCAGGTCTGGAAGCTTGAAACTGCGATGTACGGTTCCTGCTCGATCGCGGGCGGGGCGAGCGGCTCGTTCACCTGGGCGGGCAGGTCGCGCGCGCTCCAGCGGTAGACCTTGCCGCCGTTGGCGGTGGTTTCGGCGGCGTTGCCGGTGAAGCGAATCGCTTTGAAATAGAGGTTCTTGTTCGCGGGCGTGAGCACCACGTACTGCTGCAGCAGCGTTGGCGCCGAGCTGCCGAACTGATCAATGTCGCCGAAATAGTCGCCGTACAGGGATTCGAGCGTGGTCGGCGACGTGCGGTAGGCGATCTCCACGAAGTCGCCGCTGCGCATCGGCGGCATCTGCACGAATTTGTTGCGGACGTTGTAGAAGGTCTCGTAGCCAACCGACTGGCTGATGGGCTGGTCGCCCGCCTCGGAAGCGTCGGCGGTGGTGCCGTCGTCGTGGATCACATGCGCGGAGAGGAAGCGCACGTCTTCGGTGCCGGGATCGTAGGTGACCGCGTAGACCGACAGTGCGTCGGCGCCGTTGCTGTTGTTGACCCGAAAGATCTGCTGCACGTAGCGGCCGGTGTTGCCGGAGGCGAAAATGTTGGCGACGTTGGTGTCGGCCAGCACCACCACGGGTCCGGTTTGGAGGCTGTCGCGCTTGGCCGCCGGCAGCGCCTTGTACGCGGAGATGGTCTTGGCCAGATCCTCGGTGTATGGGCGCTCGAAGCTGGCCTCGACCGCCTCGCTGCCGCCCTTCGCGATCTGGAGCCGGTCTCGCAAGCTGGCGTCCTGCGGGTTGAGGTTGAGCGCGGCCTGCCACGCCGAAACCGCGGCTGCGCCGTGGCCGAGGTGGCGTTCGATTTCGCCCGCGGCAACCCGAAGCGCGGGGGTGTCGGGCGCCAGCGCAATGGCCTTGCGGATCGCCGCCAGCGCATCGGGGTCGCGGCCGAGCCCGGCGAGCGCTCGGGCCTGGGTCTCGAGCAGCGTCGGCACTTCGCCATCGAGCGCGAGCGCGCCTGCGATGGTCGCCTCTGCCTCATCGAGCGCGCCGCTGCGCCGCTGGGCATCGGCGAGCTCGAGGCTGACGACCACGTTGGCGGCATCCTGCTGGTGCGCGGCGGCGAACCACGTTTCGGCAGGCTGCATCAGCCCCAGACGGCGAAAGACCGCGCCCACGGCCGAGGCTACCGCGGGATTGTCCTGGCCCGCGGCGTGGAGCGCGTCGGCCCAGGCCACGACCTCCGGACGCACGCCCATGCCGGCCAAGGTCTCGAGCATGCCCAGCGCGGCCAGCGGCTGGCGCATGATCGCGTCCTTGGGGGCGATGGCGCCGTTGCCGGGTTGCGTGGTCTGGCCTAGCGCAGCCCAGAATGCCGCGCGCGCCGGCCAGTATTCATTGCGCCCCAACTCGACCGTACCGAGATCGAGCTGTGCGCGCAGGTTGGCGGGTTCGGTGTCGAGCACCTTTTCGATGTTTTGGTAGCGGCGCGACTGATCGCTGTCGTGCTCGGCGAAATCGAGCACCGCGTCCGTGTCGCTGGGCGCGGCGGCGATGGCGGCCTGGAAGGCGTTGGCGTCGTCGTGGTCGCCGGCGTTGAAGTTGTGCTTGCGGTTCAGCACCCAGGCGTAGTCGAGCTCGTTGCCGGCGGCCTTGGCCATGGCGGTGAGATCGCGCACCACCGGTGCGGAAGCCGCAGCGCTGGCCGCGGCCGCGGCGTTGGCCTGCGGGGTGGCGCTCGATTCAAGATCGAGCGGCGCCCCCTCGGGCGTGGTGAAGCGCAGGCTGAAGTGCCAATCGCTCGATTCGCTGTCGCCGACTTTGGCGAGAATCTGGTTCCATCCGGCGCGCAGCTCGGCCCCGGCCGCGTGCTGGTCAAAGCCGTCGCTCGCGTGCGAGCCCTGCTCTTGGAACACCAGCGCGCCATTGACCCAGACGCGGGTTGAGCCGCTGTCGCGCAGGCGCAGCGCCACCGGCTGTGCGTCGCCGCTGCGCACCCAGGTGACCAGATACGCCGATGCGCTTTCGGCGGGATTGAGAAATGCCGCCAAGTCGAGGGTGCCGAGCGTGCTGCTGAAGGGCAGCGGTCGCCAGGCGACTTTGCGCGCCTTGCCTTGGTAGCTGGCGGTCAGATCCACACTCGCGGTTTTCTCTGGACCGTCCTCGTTGGCGATCGCCGACGGGCTGGCGTTGTCGAACGGTCCGATCGCTTGCCAGTGCTCGATTTCGCCCAGCTTGCTCCACAGCGCAGCGGCGCCGGCGCCATCGCCGGCGCGCAGGTCGGTCATGGCCTGTTGGCTGGCAATCTCGGCAGCGAGCAACGGATCGAGATGGGGCGTGGCTGCGAGCCGCGAAAGTGCCGCCTGCATCGGTTGCGGCGCGAACAGGCGCGCGATGTCTTGAATGCGGTAGAGCGCGACTAATTGCTCAACCGGCGCCTTCGCTTGCGCGAAGGCCTGCTCGTAGGAGGCCAGGCGCTCCGCGGGCGAGGGTACACTTTGCGCACCAGCCAACACGGCCAGCCCCAAAAAGCAGGCCGCAAGACCACAGCGGGTTTTTCCCATGGAGAGTACCGAAAAGCGGGCGAGACTCTCCTGATTATAAAGGACCTCGGATTACGTCTTCCGGTGTACCACCAGATAGTCCTTCCAGCGGGCGTATTGGGCGGCGGTGAGGATCTTGCGCTTCAAGAGGTCGCGCTTGGTCTTGTAGGGCCGGGCGGCGATGATGGATTTGGCCGTAGCCTCGTCCATCTCGGGCAAAGTCAGCAGCGTAGCCAGCGGGACCTGGTTCAGGTCCCATTGGTTGTGGCTCGGATGCAGGCCGCCCAAGGCAGCCGATACCGGCAGGACCCGTGGCGCGCCCGTCGCGCTCGTGGCCGCCGGAGCCCAGGCGACCTGCGTGGCGAAGACCCGGTAGGGCTGCTGTCCGCAGGAAGCCAGCGCCAGCAGCGGCACCGCAAGAAGCGCAACTCGAATAGACGCTTGCCGCATGGGCCTAGTGTGCCCCCGCGCCGCCCGCCGCCACAATTCCCCCAATCGGGTGGTGCGCCAGCCTCTCAGCGCTGCCCAAAATCGCGCAGACGGGCGACGGTGGCGGCGTCGAGCTTCTGCACGAGTGCGACCATCAGGTCCACGGTGCGGTCGAAATCCGAGCGGTCAATCATGCCGTCGTGGGCGTGGGTGTAGCGGGTGGGGATCACGATGTTGATCGTCGGTACGCCGCCGTTGCTCTTTTGGATCACCGAGGAATCGTCGCCGTACCCCGAGACCAGGTCCGTCTGGAGCGGAATGTTGGCGGCGTTGGCGACCTGCTCGACAAAGGCGACCAGCTTGCGGTTGGGCAGCTCGCTGGTGTCATAAAGGAAAATCCCGGGACCGCCGCCGAGCCGCTCTTGCGCGCTCTCCGGGCTGACGCCGGGAATGTCGCTGGTGATGCCAACCTCCAGCGCCAGGCCGATGTCGGGCTTGATGGCTTCGGCGGCGCTGCTCGCGCCGCGTTCGCCGATCTCCTCCTGCACGGTCGCAGCGTAGTAGATCTGGTTCGGATGCGAGCCGGCGGCGGCCAGGCGCTTCATCATCTCGATCATCACCGCGCAGCCCACGCGGTCGTCCCAGGCCTTGGCCACGTAGCGCCCGTTGGCCAGCACCTCGAAGGGCGAATC
>DATNED010000181.1:0-31865 GCA_035553115.1 Terriglobales bacterium
GGCCTTCACCCAACCCTGGTGCTCGAGCCGGTGCAGTGCCGGATACAGCGACCCCTGGTTGGCCTGCAGCAGCCCGCTCGACAATTGCTCAATCCGCTCGGAGATGCTCCAGCCATGCCGCGCCTCCCCCTGCAGCGTGCGCAGGATCAGCAGATCCAGCGTGCCCTGCAACAGCCCCAAGCGACGGTCCAGTTCGGGTCCGGCCATTTGGTGTCAACCTCCGACACCATCCTATCCGCATTGCTGTCGAAGGTCAACATCAACCTCGCACCGCGCGTCGGGCCAAGAGGTCGCGGCGCGAACGCGCCTAATGCCCCCCGCCGGTCGCCGAGAGCCGCTTGAAGTACGCCGCTACCGCATCGTCGTACCCCGGCGGCGCCGGCTGCGGATCGCGCCCGCGGATCTGGCCGCCCTGCGATTTGTCGAGCTGCTTGCGCAGGCTCAGCTCCAGCGTGTCCATCGAGTGCAGCAGTTCCTGGTGCATCTCGGCCACCATCTCCGGATTCCCCGGGAACCGGCTGGGATCGAGATTGCGGGTCTGCGCGATCAAGTCCTGAACCGCCCGTTGCGTCGCGCCATCCTTCGGCAGCGACTGTCGAATATTGTTCAAGGCTTCGAGATCCTGCTCGATCGCCCGCTGCGTGTCCGCCGGGTTCGGCCCCTGCTGCGGCGTCACCGCCTGCCCCACGATATGCGTGTTCCCGAAATCATAGCCGCCGTTGCCGTAATTGCGGTTGCGGTCGCCGCCCGCCGCGACCTGGTTCCCCACCGGCCCATCACGGTAGCCGTTGCGCGCGCCGCCGTTTTGCCCGGCAACGCGATTGCCGATCCGGCCGTTCGCACCGTTGCCCCCCGCGCGCCCGCCTTGCGCCCCTCCGCGCCCGGCCTGGCTGTCACTCGCTTGGCTGCCACTCGCTTGGCTGCCACCAGGTTGCCTGCCGCCATTGCGGCCGCCGCCGTTCTGCGCCGTCTGCTGGCCGCCTTGCTGGCTTTGCTGCCCCGCCTGCCCATTGCGGCTCAGTTGCCCTGGCTGGAATTGCTGGCCCGCAGGGCCCTGGCGGTTCGTGGAACCCTGCCCTCTTTGCTCTCCCGCCTGCCCGCGCACGTTCGCATCTCCGCCCGCAATCTGCTGCCGCAGCCGCTCGATCTGATCCATGGCGCTGGCGATGGCGGCGTTGTTCGCCTGCCCTGGCGTGCCGCTCAGCGCCTGTTGCGACTGCCGCAGTTGCTGGCCCAGTTGCTGCAGATCGTGGGTGATCGAGCTCTCGCTCTGGTCGCTGAAGTTGCCTTGCCGCAGCCAGTCGGCGCTGCGCTGCACCCGCGTGGTGAGATCGTTGCCGTCGAGCCCCTGCAGCGCGTTGCGAAGCTGGTCGCTGGCGGCCGGCTGCGTGCCATTGAGATCGCGCGCCGCGTTGCGCATCTCGGTCTGAAGCTGGTCGAGTTGGTCGCTGATCTGCTGCCGCCCCTGCACCAGGTTGTCCACCGTGCGCTGGTCGGGGTTGGCGTGGCTGGCGATCATCTGCCGCACCTGGTCCGCCTGCTGCTTCTGCTCGCCCGCGAGCTGGTCGGCTTCACTGGCCATCCCTGCCAGGCGCTGGTCGGCGTTTTGCTGCTGCAAGCCTGCCAGCGCTTGCCGCGCCAGCCGCAAATTCTCGGCCGCTTGTGCGGCATCCGCCGCCTGCTGCCGCGGGTTCCCCGCCTCCGATGCGGCCCGTTGCATCTGCTGCTGCGCCTGCCGCACCCGATCGAGCGCCTGCGCCGCTGCCCTGCCCTCTGCGCTCTGGGCATTGCTGCTGTTGCTGCTCGGACTGTTGGGGCTGCCTGCACTGCCGTTGCTGCCCTGCGCGCTTTGGCTGCTATTGCTGCGTTGTCCATTCTGGCTGCTGGCGCTGTTGTTGCTGCCTTGGCTGCCCTGCGCGCTTTGGCTGCTTCCGCTCTGCCCTTGCTGGCCGTTCTGGGCCAACTGCTGCAGTTGCTGTTGCAGTTGCTCGGCCTCCCGGCGCAGCATCTCCTGCTGCCAGCGCTGCTCGGCGGTCTGCTGCTGGTTCTGCGGCTGGGCCAGGTCCTGCTGGCGGCGCGCCAATTCGTCCAGCTTTTTCAAGGTGTCGTCAATGGTCTGCGCTTTCTGCTCCTGGCTCGACGCCGTCTGCTGCGTCTCGTACTGGTTCTTTTGGGTGTCGAGTTCGAGATCGAACAGGCTGGCCAAGTCGCGTGCGGCGCTGCTGCCACCACCACCTCCTCCTCCTCCGCGCGCGCCAAACGCGATTTGGATCTGCCGGAACGTCGCCTCGGCCTTCAGCAGCGAACGCAGCGCCTTCTCCTCGTTCGGCATCGCCGCCGTCCATTTCTGCGAGCCCAGGCTCTGCGCCGCCGGCTGCATCGCCGCGGCAGCGGCGATCATGTCCTTCTGGAAGTCGCTGAATGCCTGGTTCTCATCCGTCAACTCGCGCGACTCCATGCGTCCCGATAGCGACATCGCCTGGTCATGCAGCGTCGCCTGCGACTCCGCGAGCAGCTTGGCGGTGTCGCTCGCAAGTTGCGCGTTGCCGCTGTGGTCGTTCTGCTGGCGGAAGGTGCCGGCGATGATCTCCTTCTCCCGCTCGGTGATCTGGGCGCTGGCGTTGCCTTGGCCGCCGCCCCCGCCGCCCCCGCCCGACTGCTGCGACTGCGAAAAGTCGCGCTCGTACGGGTCCGCCTGGATGAACTCCATGTCCGTGCGCGCCGTCGCCAGCGCCGCATCGCTGTTGCCGTCGCTCGCCGACGCATACACGCTGATCACGTCCCCCGGCTGCGCCTTGAAGTCTTCGAGCGATAGCACGGTCGCGCCCTTGGCGCTCTTCGCTCCGCCGGGAACGGCCAGCGGCACGGTCTTCTCCGGCTCGCCGTTCACGGAATAATGCAGCGTCAGCGACTTCAGTCCGAATTGGTCGCTGGCCTGCGCCGCCACTGTGACTTCTTCGATCGGGCTGGCGCGGTAGTCGCGCTGCGGGCGCACCAGCGCGATCTGCGGCGGCGTCGGTGGCGGCGCCGAGATGAAGAAGTCCTCCGACAGCCGCGCCGCCGCCGTCTCCCCCGGCATCAGCGCGGCCAGGTGATACACCCCGTCCTTCGCCATCGCGATCGTCCCGCGATAGCGGTTCGTTCCATCCGGCGTCAGCGTGATGGTTTGGCTGTTCCCCTGCCGGTCGTCCACCACCAGTTCGCCGTTGGCCAGCGGCTGGTCGGTCGTGATTTCCAGTTGCGCCCGCGTGCCTGCCGGCGCGCGCAGATCGCCCGCATGCGCCTCGGTCGAGTCCTTGATCCCGGTCCAGGCGGGGTAGTGGTACGTCGCCGAAATCTGTTTCACCGCCGGCAGGTCGCGCACCTTCAGGTGATACACCGGAGAGCGCAGCTCGCCCGCGGCCACATAGTAGTCCACATCCGACGGCAGGCCCGCGAACAGATAGTGGTACGCCGCCCCCCCCGGCTGCGCCTGCATCGCTGCGGCTTCCCAACCCGCCCCGCCCTGATAGCGTGCGAACAGCTTCACCGCGGGCGACGTCCACCCGCTCGGAACCGCCGTCACCAATTGGTCGCCATGCCGCCGGATCACCGCGTTCCCCGGCGTCACCTTCAGCGAATAAAGCGGCGCGGCCGATTTGCGCGGACCCGTCCACAGCAGCGCAGCGCCATAGCCCAAAAAGCCGGGCCCGGCCGCGACCAGCCAGATCAGCACCGCGCAACTGGCCAGCCCGGCGCCCAGCGACGAATAGAGCCAGGCACCGGGAGCAAGCTGCTCGGCTGGCGCCGCCTCGGCGTGCCGCAAGGTGTCGGCCGCCAGCAGTTCGAGAAACGGGTTGGCGTCGTTCTTGTCGTGAAACGTGACCAATCGCTGACCGAACTCCGGAAACGCGGCCTCGAGGCGCGCTACCGCGCGCCGCGCCGTCAGCCTCCGCAGCGGGAACCACAATCCCGCAACCGCGGCCGCGGCCAGCGCAATCAGCAGCGTCAGCCGCGCGCCGTTCACGCTCGCGCTCGAAAACGCAAAATAGTTTGCCACCGCCACCAGCCCCACGGTCGCAACCAGCGCCGTGGCGGCGACGATCGCCGCGCCCCGCAGCCGCGCCAGCCAGCGCAACCGCCGCTCGATGCCAACGATGTATTGATGAAGCTGTTCGCGGGCGCTCATGAAACCTCCTTGAGCGGAACGGGGGACGGGCTCTCGAGATCGGTGCGGACGCTTAAATACTTGGCGGCCATGATGGATTCGGCCACCGCTGCCGCCAATAGCATGAGCATAACGTACCACCAGAGATCCACCGGAACTTTCTGGGAAGAACTCGGCGCGGCCGCGGCCGCGGCCGGCCCGTTGCCCGATCCGCTGCCCCGCCAAAGGTCCAGATCCTCGCCGGAAATCGTCGTCAGGTCCGATTCGCGCCGGTCCGGGTTGGCCGCCACCACCTGCTGGCGTCCGTTGGCCAACCGCAGTTGGTAGAACCCGGCCTGATCCATCTGCAGCGTCTGCGCCGTTGCCGCCTGCGCCAGCGTGAACGGCCGGTGGCCTGATGGATCGGTCACCTCGACCCCGACACCGGCCTCCTTGGTCGTGCGCAGCGTCAGATATTCATCCACCAGCCGCGAGCTGGCCGGCTCCGTGGCATCACCCGCCAGGTACCGCGCCGACTCCCGCACAAAGGCCACGAATGCCGGATGCACCGGGAAGTCGTTGGTCAAATCGTCGAACCCGGAGGCGAACAGCAGCACGTGCCCCTCGCCAATCTTCCGGTCCATCAGGATCGGCGTCTGATCCGCCAGCCGCGCCAGCACCCGTGCATCTCCCGGCGCAAACCGGTTCGCAAAATAAAAATGGATGCCCGGCCAATCGCCCAGCAGCGCTGTCGCCGGATGCGACCCGTCCGACGATCCCACCGTCAGCGGCCGCGAGGCCAGATTCTCGCTGCCTTGCAATGCCGGCAAGATCCCGGCTGCGCCCGCCGCCGTGCCCGCGGCAACGAAAACCCCGCCGCCGCCGCGCACATAGGTCGCCAGGTTCGCGTCGAATCCCGAGGGAATGCTGGGCAGATCCGAAAGCACCACGAAGGCGTAATTCGCCAGCACCCGGTCCGCCGCCGCCGCCGCGCTTACCGATTCGACCGTGTAGGCGGCATCCCCGGTGTTGGCCCCGAGCGCCGCGCTGAAATACAGCGGCGACCGCGTATCGCCGGCGGAATGCACGAACAGCACCCGTGCCGGATCGGCGCGCTGCACGGTGAAATCCGCGGCATCGTCGGCGGCAAGCGCGTCGTGCGCGTTCTCGAGGCGCACCTCGCCCCGCGACCAGCCGTAGGACGGCGCAAGCGTGTCAAATACGACCCGCGCGCTCCCCGACGCCGCCACCGCCACGCGCTGGGTGCTGACGGTTTGACCGTTCACCAGAAGCGCTACCTCCAGCGTGGCCGCCGGCGTTCGGAATCCACTCACCACCGCCTCGACCCGCCCTGGCTTCGTCTCCTTCGGCGAACCCCACACCCGCGCCGGCGCTTGCAGGCTGGTGATCGTCCAATTGGGCGCCGCTTGTCCCACTCGATGCGGCGTCAAGGCGATGTTCGCGGGCAATTGCAGATCGCGGAAGCTCGCGGGCATCGAGCTCTGCTTGAAATCGCTGAACAGCTCAAGTGCCACCGGCGCCGATGCCCCCAACGCCCGCATTCCCCGCGCCAAGGTGGCGAAATCCGCCCGCTCGTCGCTCGGTTCAATGCCCTCGATCGCCGCCCGCAGCGCCGCGTGATCGCTCGTCGGCTGCGTCAGCACCTCGAGCCTCGAGCCCAGTGCCATCACTTGCGCCCGCCCGGTCGCCTCGGCCAGCCGTGCCAGCGCATCCGCTTTCGCCTGCCCCAGCCGGTTCCCTGCCCGCATGCTGAAGGAGTGGTCCACCACAAGCAGCGTCAGCCGCTGGCTGGCGACGCTCGCCGCCGGACGCAGCACATAGGGATCGGCGAACGCCAGCACCAGCAGCGCCAGCAGCGTCAGCCGCAGCGCCAGCAGCCACCAATAGCGCAGCCGCCGGTGGCGCATCGAAGCCTGCGTGCGCGGCTCGAAGAACATCAGCGAGCTGAACGGGCGCGGGCTCGTCGTTTGCCGCCGCAGCAAATGGAAGTACAGCGGCGCGGCCAGCGCTCCCATCCCCAGCAAGAACAATGGCGCGAAAAGTCCCATGGCCTCAGTTGCGGTGGTGGCGCAGCGTCAAATACTCCCGCAGCGCCCGGTCCAGCGGACGATCCGTGGTCAGCAAAAAATAATCCAGCCCCGCCGCCCGCGCGCGCGTGCTCAGATCCGCCAAATGCGCGTCTATTTTGGCCCGGTACTCGTGCCGTGCATAGTCCGGCGTGACCTCGAAGCGCTGTGCGCTCTCAAGATCCACCAGCAGCGCGGCGTCCGTGAACTCGGGCTTGATCTCCGCCGGATCGAGCACATGGAACAAGACCACTTCGTTGCCATGGAACCGCAGCGGCTCGACCGTGCGAATGATCTCTTCCGGCGGCGCGTAAAAATCCGAGATCAGCACCGCCAGTCCGCGCCGGTGCAGGAATTCCTGGAAATGCCGCATCGGCTTGGCGAAATCCGTGCGTGCCTGCGGCTTCGCCCGCGCCAGCGCCCCCAGCAGCCGCGCCAATTGCCCCGCCCGCGTCGAGGGGCGCACGAAGTCGCGCACCTCGTCGTCGAACACGATCACCCCCGCCGCGTCCCGCTGGTTGTGCAGCGCCAAATACAGCAGCGATGCCGCCAGGTAGCGGGCGTAGTCCATTTTCGAGGGCGTCCGCGAGGCGAACTCCATCGAGCGCGAAGCATCGAGCAGGATGGTCAGCTGGCTGTTGGTTTCCCCCCGGTACCGCTTCAGGTAGGCGCGCTCGGTGCGCGCAAACACATTCCAGTCCACGTGGCGCAGGTCGTCGCCCGGTGCGTAGGCGCGGTACTCGGCGAACTCCTGGCTGAAGCCGAAGTCGGGCGAACGGTGCAGGCCTGCCACGAAGCCGTCCACCACCGTGCGCGCGATCAGCTCGAGGTCGTTGATCCCGCCCAGTACCGCCGGATCAAGATACGATTCATTGGAAATCGCTGGCATAGGCCTCCAGCAGTCTGCGCAGGATCTCGTCCGAATCAATGCGCTCGCTCTCCGCGTGGAAATTCAGCAGGATTCGGTGCCGCAGCACCGGCGTCGCCAGCGCCTTGATGTCCTCGTAGGCGACATGGTAGCGCTGCCGCGACAGCGCCCGCGCCTTCGCCGCCAGCACGATGAACTGTGCCGCGCGCACGCTGGCGCCGAAGTTGACGTATTTCTTCACGAAATCCGGCGCGATCCCGCTGTTGTGCCGCGTCGCCCGCACCAGCTTCACCACCAAATGCGCCAGCGGCTGCGCGATCGGCACCATCCGCACCAATTCCTGGAAGTCGACGATCTCCTCCGCCCCGGTCACCGCCTCGATCTTCACCGTCCGCGTGGCCGTGGTCAGGTCCACCACCTTCGCCTCCTCCTCCGCGCTCAGGTAGTCCAGCACGGTGTTGAACAGGAAGCGGTCCAGTTGCGCCTCCGGCAGCGGATACGTGCCCTCGAGCTCGATCGGGTTCTGCGTCGCCAGCACGAAAAACGGCGCCGGCAGCGTGTAGTGGTTCCCGCGCACCGTGCACGAGCGCTCCTGCATCGCTTCGAGCAGCGCCGACTGCGTCTTCGGCGGCGTGCGGTTCACCTCGTCGGCCAGCAGCACGTTGCCGAAGATCGGCCCCGGCACGAACGTCCACCGCCTCCGCCCGGTGGTCGGGTCCTCTTCGATGATGTCCGTGCCGGTGATGTCGCTCGGCATCAAGTCGGGCGTGAACTGGATCCGGCGGAACTCCAGCCCCAGCGTCTCGGCGATGGTGCGCACCATCAGCGTCTTCGCCGTGCCCGGCAGCCCGGTGATCAGGCAATGCCCGCCGACGAACAGCGCGATGAGGATCTGTTCCAGCGCCTCATCCTGGCCCACGATCACCTGGCGCACCTGCGCCAGAATCTGGCTGCGGACGGCGTGGAAGCGGGCGACGCGCTGCTGCAAATCGGCGGATTCAAGTGCGGGTTCGAGTTGAGTGGCCATGGGGTTCTCTGAAATTAATGAGCCTTCTTTGCATCCATGATCTTGACCAGCAGGTCCTGCGCCGGGCGGTAGTCGTGCGCCGCCACCAACGAGGCAATCACGTGGTCCTGCGCGGGGTCGAGCTTGCCGGCCTCAAAGTACGCCTCCGCCAGATGGTACTCCGCACCCGCCTGGTCCAACGGATGCAGATCGAGCACGGCTTGGTACTCGCGCACCGCGCCGTCGTAGTTCTTGGTCTCGAGCCACAGCCCTCCGAGTTGGCGGTGGAGATCGGCGTCATTGGGATAAATGTAGTTGACCCGGTCCAGCGTCGCTGCCGCCAGCGCCGGCTGCTTCAGCTTCGTCTCCAGATCGGCAAGCTGCTTCAGCAGCGCCGGATCGTGCCCGCCCCGGTGCTCGTAATCGCTCAGCGCCTGCGCCGCCTCGGCATTCTGGCCTTCGCCTTCGTACGCCGTTGCGAGGTAGCCGTACGGCGTGGCGTCGTAGATGTAATCGGGGTATAAATCCCGAACCTTCTGCGCCAGCGCAGCCAGCTCTGCGTAGGGCGGCGGCTGCACTGCCGCCATCGCCACCAGCGCCTTCAGGTCGTTGTGCCAGCTCTCGAAGTTCCCTGGTACCGCTCCCAGGTCGTGCGCCAGCCAGGCGAGGAACTGCGTGTCGAATGCCGCCGGCGTCAAGCCCAGTGCCGCTTGCAGGACCTCCGGCGTTGTCGTCGGCACGGCGAAGTCATGCACCATCTCGACCAGCTTGGCCGCGCCCCACCGCGCCTGGATGAAATCGCAAATCCGCCCCGCCTGGTAATACGACACCTCGACCTGCCCCGAATAGCTCGGGTGCATGAATCCGCGGTCCAGTTCGGCGATGGGCAGCAGCTTGCCATCGTGGATTGCCACCAGGATGTCGGGCGTGATCCGGTCGCCCCACTCCGGGTTGGCCTGCGTCTCCTCGTGCACCGCCAATCCCTCCGCGAACCAACGCGGCACCAGATGGTGGGTTGCCGTCAGCACGAAGACGTGATCGAGTTCATGCCGCAGCGTCGAGCCCCAGTTGAAGTCCCCCGGCTTGCGCCCCGAGGGGCTGTCCATGGCCACCACCGTTCCGAAGGTCACGCCCAGCGCCCCAAGCCCCGGCAGCCCCACGCTGCGCACCGCGAAATCCTCGTGGTTCGGATAC
This sequence comes from Terriglobales bacterium, assembly GCA_035553115.1. Classification (GTDB taxonomy): domain Bacteria; phylum Acidobacteriota; class Terriglobia; order Terriglobales; family SCQP01; genus SCQP01. The sequence continues at coordinate 9,282 of DATNED010000181.1, forward strand.
GCCTCCACTTGCACCGGCCCCGGCAGCGTCATGTCGTACTTGGCGCTGTAGGCCTTCAGCGCATCCCGCACCACCTGCTCGAAGTAGGGCCGCAGCAAGGCCGACTCCTTCTTGTCGAGCTTGAGCACGAACGCTCCGTCGTTGATGAGGTCGAAGTTCTTGTAGCTGTCGAGCAGCCGCAGGCTGTTCACCGTCGCCGCATCGCGGTAGCCGTGGTCGTAGGCGGCCTCAAGTTCCGCCTGCGGTTCTGCCGCTTGGCCCAGCCGCATCAGCGTGATCCCCAGCGCCGAGTGCGCGCTCCAAAGCTCCGGCTCGAGCGCGATCGCCTTGCGGTACCACGCCACCGCTTCGTCGTAGCGCCGGTTCAGCACCAATTGATCGGCAATCGCTTGATCTGCCGCCCCATACTTGGGCGCAATCGCGGCAATCTTCGCCAGCCAGGCCCCGCCTGCACCCGGCGCGTTCGGGGCCGCCGCCAGCACCTCGATCGCGGCATGCACCACCATCGCATCCACGTCTTCGGGCTCGGCCTTCAGCGCCAGGTCGGCCTCGGCCACGGCGGTCGCGGGATCCGAGTCCTCGAGCGCCAGCGTCGCCAGCAGCACGTGGGCCTCCGCCAGTTTGGGATCGAGCGCAACGGCCTTGTGGGCGTACTCGAGCGCCTTGCCGTCGAATCCCTCTGCCGATACCAGCGCCTCCCCCAGATACGCTTCGGCGCACTTCGGGTCGCGCTGCAGCGCCTCCTTGAATAATCCCTCGGCATCGTTGTCATTGAACCGCGCCAGGAACAGCCTCCCCCAACGCACGCGCACCTCGGGGTTGCGATCGTCCGCCGCTGCCGCCAACCGGAATTCATTGTTCGCGGCGTCGTACTGCTCCAGCCCCCACAGTCCCTCGGCCTTCAAATAAGGATCCTGGCTGTCGGCAAGCTGCTGGTAGCAGGCCGCGGCCGCGGCCGGCTCGCGCAGCGAGAGTGCTTGACAATGCGCCACCGCCTGCGGCACCGCAGGCGGCGCCGCCGACGCCAACGCCAAGACCATCGCCAGGATCACGGCGTCTTCCCTCCCGCGTCAATCTGCTTTTGCGTCTGCGCCAACTGCAGCAGCAATCCTGTGATCTGCGTCTTGTAATCCTCGTCCGAAAGCGCGTCCTTCTTGTAGTTGAGCGCATCAATCTGCCGCTCCAGCTCCTCCTTTTTGGTCAACAGCGCCCGCAGCGCCGGGTTGCTGTAGGCCTGCTGCGCCGCTCCGAAACGCACCAGCGTCAACGACGCCAGCAGCCGCGGCTGGGCGTTGGTGGCATGCTCGGTGGCGAGCCGCTGCTGCGAGGTGTAGAAATCTGCGACTTTGCGCTGGGCATACTCGAACGCTTCCATCGCCGAGATCGCTTCGTTCTTGTCCAGGTCCGCCGCGGGGTCCTGCAGCGCCTCGACAAAGTAGCGGGCAAACACGGTGGCGTTCTTCTCCGTGCCCGATTTCGTCGCCGCGATGACCGCCCGCGTCGGGCTCTGCAATGCGCTCAGCGCGCCGCCGCTGGCCTCGGTCGCATCCACGATCAACTGCCGCCGCGCCGCGATTCTGTTGCACTGCGCGGCCAGTTCGCTCGCGCTGATGTCCGGACCGATCAGGTTGAACTTGTACTCGACCCCATCGTAGCTGCCGTGCCCGATCAGGACCAGCACGAAGTCATCGTCCGGCTTGGCCGCACCCGCGACTTCCGCCAGCGCCGCGCTCAATTTCGCCCGGGTCGCGTCCGCGCCCGAAAGCGTGAGGACGTGCGCATCCGGCCCCGCCTGCTTGAAGATCTTGTCCAGCGTGGCCGCATCCGCGGTGTACCGCTGCACGTAATCGGGTTCCCCTCCGAGTCCGGCCACAGTCACGAAATACGTCGCCCCCCGCGCCGCGGACCCCATCATCAGCAGGCACGCCGCCGCGGCCCACCACCGCCCCCACCGCCCACGGCCTGCTGCCCACCGTCCGCGGTTCACACCACCCCCCACCGCCGCCGCAGCATCCATTCCAGCAAAGGCAATGCCAGCAAAAGGAAAAACACCACCGGAACATTCCACAGCGGCAGGTTCTGCCGCAGCGTGATGCCCGCATCCGAATACGGAATCTCCGAAGCCAAGCCCCCCAACCGGTTCGGCTGCCAGTACTGCCCTCCGGTTTCTGCCGCCAGCCGCTCGAGCAAATCCTTGTTCTGGGTGGTGTGAAAGTTCTCCGCCACGCCGTCCACGCGCTCGAAGCCCACCGTATCCTCGCCGAACCCCGGCGCCGTGACCGTCGCCAGGTACGCCCCCGGCGCCGCCGCCGTGAACTCCGCGCTGAAATGTCCGGGCGCGTCGGGCGCAGCATGCAGCGGCACCGACGTCGCCGTCCCGTTCGGCCCCAAAATCCGCGCTGCGACCGTCGCCGCGGCCGCAGGATTGTATTGCGCGTCCCGCACCTCGGCATCGAGCTGAATCTGGCCATGGTCATAGAGCATGGGCGAGGCCACCGACGCCGCCACCTGTCCCGGCGTGCCCGCCACCAGCCAGCGCAGCATTTGCTGCCAGAACCGCGGATAGCTCGGGTCCCCGAGCGGCAGCATCATCTGCCACCGCCACGTGCCCGAGGTTGCCAGCACCGCCGTCCGCCCGCGACCGTAATTCTCGATCGTCAGCAGCGGGTCGCGCTGCCCCCCAGGCGTCGTCACCTCCGCCAGCACCGTGGCGCCGGGCTTCGGCACGCCGGCATCCTGGTAGTCCATCAGCCAGGGCAGTTTCTGCCACTGCCGCGCATTCGCCGCCGGGTCGTCCAGCAGCCGCGTGATCGTGCTCTGCGCTCCCGCCGGAGCCAGCACCGCTTGCGGATGGAACGTCGCCGCCGGATCGAGGTTGGTGCGCACAAACGTCCCGCCATGTCCCGGCAGCATCACCGGCAAGAGCGGTGCCATCGCCGAATCCTGCCAGCCCCCATCGGCCAGCGACGAAGCTCCGCCCATGAACAGAATGCCGCCGCCCCGCCGGTCGGCGAAGGCCTGGATCAAATCCTGCTGCTCCGGCGTGAAGTACGCCGCCGCCACCGAGCCGATGATCAATCCCTGATAGCGGAACATCTCTTCCGGCCGCGACGGAAATCCGTCCGCCAACTCCTCCGGCCCGCTGATCCCCTGCCGGTAAATCTTGTTCTCCGTCGCCCGCAGCATCGAAACCAGCTGCACCTGCGGATCGAGGGCCTCGGCCCTGCGGATGAACTTGTACTCCCACCGCGGCTCGCCTTCGATATAAAGGATGCGATGCGGCGAGGAGGCCACCTCGACCAGCCGCGACTGCGTGTTGTTCGCCCTCGAGGCCTCGCCCGGCAGCGGCGTAACCTCGAAGTCGAACGTCTTCGCGCCCGCATCTCCCGCATTGAACATCAGATCCACCGACTGCCGGTCCCCGTCCCGCCCCAGCGCCACCGTCTGGGTCGTCAGCACCTGCCCATGCTGGCGCACGGTGACCCGCGCCGTTTGTCCCGCGAATCCGTGCTGCACCAAGCTCACCGTCGCCTGCAGCCGCGACTTCTCCAGCGCCCGCGGCTGGACCTGCACGTCCTCTAATTCGAGGTCGCGAGCCGGCGTGGTCGGCCCAAAGCCCACCGTTTGCACCGGAATATGCCGCGCCCGCAGCCGATCGAGCGTCGCGCGCGCCAATCCGCCGCTGTTGTCGGCGCCGTCGCTCAGCAGCACGATCGCGCCGATCGGCAGGTCCGCGGTCTGATCGAGCAACTGCCCGAGGCTGTCGTCGAGCCGCGTCGCCGCCGCCGTCGGATGGATGTCGCTCGCTGCGGCCGCCCGCGCCACCTGGTTGTCGAAGCGGTACAGCCGCACCTGAAACCGCCGCCCCAACCCCTCCAGCACGCCGCTTCCGAGGCTGGCGGCGGCGGCCGCGCTGCGCGTCTCTGAACCTGCTCCCGCATCCGGCAGCGCCATGCTGCGCGAGTCGTCCACCAGCACGGCAACGATATTCTGCTGCGGCTTGAGCTGCGCCAGCGATAGCGCCGGCTGCCACAGCAGCAAAAGCAGCAGCGCAATCACCGCCGATTGCAGCGCCCAGATCGCCGCCGTGCGCCGGCCGCGATGTCGGCGCAGCAGCCACGCCAGCCCCCCCAGCGCGGCCACCATCGCCAGCGCCAGCACCCAGGGCGACCACGCGGCCAGCAACACCAAGTGGCCGCGCTCGTAGGCCGCAAGCGGGTATTTGAAAAAAAGCTCGAACATGGGGGGCCGCGCCTGAGTGCTCCGGGCCTAGTGGGTCATCGAATAAATGACGTAGTTCACGCCGATTCGAAACGCCATGCCCGCGAATTTTTCCGGATACTGCGGGCTGTCGGCCCACTCCCACGCATCCCCCAGGTGCATGTTGTGGCAAATCGCCACCATCACGCGTCCGTCGTCATCGCGGATGCCCCGCCACTTGGCCACGTACCCGTCCTTCTCATAGGTCCGCCCGGTGTTCACGTACTGCTCCCCCGGCACCTGGAACTTGTCGTCCAGGTTGTAGAGCACATGGAAGATCTCGTCGTTGTCGGGCAGGTCCACCACCGGTCGGCTGGGGAACACCATGCGCATGCCGCGCATGAAGTTGTCCCAATCCTCGGTGCCGTGGAAATCGTCCACCATGAGGAAGCCGCCCTTGAGCAGAAAGTCGCGCAGCTTCGCCGCTTGGGGCGGGGTGAAGGTCCAGCTTTGCACCTGCACCGCGTACAGGAACGGGTAGTTGTAGACACTGTCGTCGTCGAGGTTCACCACCTGCTCGTAGGAGCGGGCATTCACCCGCGTGAGCCGCTTGAGCGCATCGAGAAACGTGCGGTCCGCCTTCGGGTAGTCGGTGGACCAGCGCCCCCGGAACCCGCCGCGGAAGCCGTAGCCGTAGCCAAACCCTCCGCTCGCCCCCACTGCCGGGTCATATTGCAAACGCGACCACGCAAACTCGGCCGGCTCGTAGCTCACCACCGGACGGTACCGCTGATAGCCATAGCCTTGGTACCCCTGCGGAGCAGCAACGCTGCCCGGCTGCAATGCCAACGCGGCCACCACGATTGCGGGGAGCAACAGACGCATGCGAGCACCTCGGATCAGATTCCTTGCCGTTGCTGGCAGGGTATCAGATGCAGCAGGAACCCGCGGTCATGCCCAGCGCAGCTTGGCCCGAAGCGAAGCAAAAAAGCGGGACGGCTCTGGCGTCACCAGCGTGATGGCGTGAGCGCTCATCCCGCACAGCAGCCGGTCGCCCGGCCGAAAGGCGTGCCCCGATTGCCCGTCCACCGTGAGGAACGCCGCGTCCGACTCCGCCGCCAGGGCAATCGCAATCTTGGCGGTCGCGGGCAACACCAACGGCCGCTGCCCCGGCGCATGCGCGCAAATCGGGGTGATCTGCAGCGCCGCCACGGCCGGATGCATCACCGCGCCGCCCGCGCTGTAGTTATAGGCCGTCGAGCCTGTCGGCGTGGCCACCAGCACGCCGTCGGCCCGATACCGCGCCAGCGGCTCCCCGTCCACCTCCACGTCCAGCCGCAGCATCCGCGCCAACTCGCCCTTCGCCACCACCACTTCGTTCAGCGCCAGAAATGCAACTTCCGGTCTCCCCTCGTGCTGCAGTTTCGCCTCCAAAAGCCACCGTGCCTGGGTCGCGGCCCGGCCCGCCAGCGCCGCCTCGAGAGCCGCGTACACCTCCGCCTGGGGCACTTCGGTCAAGAATCCCAGCGTGCCGAGATGGACCGCCAGAATCGGCACCGCCGCCGAGGCCAGCCGCGCCGCCACATGCAGAATCGTCCCGTCGCCCCCCAGCACCACCGCGAACGCCGGCGCGGCACCCTCGCCCGCATCCGGCATCGCCCGATACCCTCGCGCCTCCAGCCACGCCGATAGCTCGCGCACCAAGCGCGGCGCATCGGGATGGCCGGGCTTGGCGAAAATCGCGACGCCGCTTCCGCGCGGAAGGATCATGCCCTCCAGAATACAGGACGGCTCAGCCCGCGCGGCGCGCGTGCAGCAGGTATTCCTGGTTCCCCGTGGCGCCCAGAATCGGGCTGGGAATGCAGCCCAGAACCTCCGCCCCCGACTCGCCAAGGCAAGCCGCAACCCGCGCCACCGCCGCGGCGCGCGCGCCTTCGTCGCGCACGATTCCGCCCTTGGCCACCGCCTCGCGCCCGGCCTCGAATTGCGGCTTGACCAGCACCACGATATCCGCTGCCGGGGTCAGCAGCGGCAGCAGCACCGGCAGCAGCAGCGTCGCCGAAATGAACGACACGTCGAGCGTCAGCACCTCCGCTCGTTCGCCAATGTCTTCCAGCTTCAGATACCGCGCATTGGTGCGCTCCAGCAAATGCACGCGCGGGTCCGTGCGCAGCCGCCAGATCATCTGGTTCGTCCCCGCGTCAACCGCATGCACTCGCACCGCGCCGCGCTGCAGCAGGCAGTCGGTGAATCCCCCGGTCGAGGCGCCGACATCGAGCCCGATCCGCCCCGCCACCGCAACCGCGAAATGATCGAGTGCGGCTTCGAGCTTCACTCCGGCCCGGCTGGCGTACCGCGCCGCCTCGCCCACCCGCGCCAGCACGGCATCGCTTGCGACCTGCTGGCCGGGCTTGGGCGCCGGATGCCCGTCGAGCGTGATCGCGCCCGCCAAGATCAGCGCCTGGGCGTTTTCGCGGCTAGGCGCCAGGCCGCGCTGCACGACCAATTGATCGAGGCGGATTTTGCTGGGCATGGTGCGCCAATCCCGCGCCCGGCTGCCGGTGCTCGGCAAAGGCGCGTATGCGCTCCGCCAGCCCATCGGCGTCCAGGCCGTATTTGGCATGCAGCAGCGCCGGCGCGCCGTGCGGAATGATGCGGTCGGGCACGCCAATCCGCAAGATCGAAACCGGAATGCGCCGGTCCTGCACCAGCGCCGTCACCAGCGCGCCGAATCCTCCTGCCAGCGTTCCTTCTTCGGCGGTCACCAGGAAGGGCTTCTCCGCCGCCAGGCAGGCGATCAGCTCCTCGTCCAGCGGCTTCACGAAGCGGGCATTGATAACCGTCAGCGACAACCCCTCCTGCGCCAGCCGCTTCGCCGCCTCCAGCGCCGGATACACCATGCTCCCCAGCGCCAGGATCGCCCCATCGCCCCCCTCGCGCAGAATCTCCGCCCGGCCGATCTCCAAACGCCGCAACGGCTCCCGCGCCACCCCCATGCCGTTGCCGCGCGGATAGCGGAACGCGATCGGCGCCCCGTGCTCGAGCGAGGTGTGCAGCATGTGGCGCAGCTCGTTCTCGTCCTTCGGCGCCATCACCGTCATGTTCGGCGCCGCCGCCAGATAGGCCAGGTCGTAAAGCCCGTGATGGGTCGGGCCGTCGGCCCCCACGATCCCGCCGCGGTCGAGCGCGAAGGTCACTGGCAAATTCATCAGACACACGTCGTGGATGACCTGGTCGTAGGCTCTCTGCAGGAACGTCGAGTAGATCGCACACACCGGCCGCAGCCCCTCGCACGCCAATCCGGCGGCGAATGTCACCGCATGCTGCTCGGCGATGCCCACATCGAAGAACCGCTTCGGGAACCGCTCGGCGAACTCGCTCAGCCCCGTGCCTTCCGCCATCGCGGCCGTGATCGCCACCACCCTCGGGTCGGCCTCGGCCCGCTCGCACATCGCCTGCCCGAACACGCTGGTGTAGCTCGGCGCCGCCGCCGGCGCCTTCACAAACGCTCCCGTCGAGATGTCAAACGCCGTGACGCCGTGGTACTTCATCGGCAGCTCTTCGGCTTGCGGGTAGCCCTTGCCCTTCCGCGTCACCACGTGCAGCAGCACCGGTCCGTTGTGATCCTTCACCTTGTTCAAGGTGTCGAGCAACGTCTCGATGTTGTGGCCGTTGATCGGTCCCACATACTCGAAGCCCAGCTCCTCGAACACCAGCCCCGGCAGGATCATCCCCTTGATCGCTTCCACCCACTGCTGGGTCAGGCGAAACAGCCGCTTGCCGATGCGCGGCACGCTGGTGATGAGCGCCTCGATCTCGTCCCGGATGCGCTGGTACGCCTGCCCGTGCGCAATGCGGTTCAAGTACCCCGACAACGCTCCCACGTTGGGCGAGATGGACATCTCGTTGTCGTTCAAGATCACCAGCAGCCGCGGCTTCAGATGCCCCGCCTGGTTCAGCCCCTCGAGGCCGACCCCTCCCGTCAGCCCGGCGTCGCCGATCACCGCCACCACGTGGTTCTTCTCGCCCGCCAGGTCGCGCGCCGTGCACATCCCCAGCGCCGCCGAAATCGAGGTGCAGGCATGGGCGACGTTGAAGGCGTCGTAGGGGCTTTCATCGCGCACCGGAAAGCCGCTGATGCCGCCGTATTGGCGCAGCGTGGGAAATCGGTCCCGCCGCCCGGTCAGGATCTTGTGGCCGTAGGCTTGGTGGCCCACGTCCCAGACAATCTTGTCCGCTGGCGCGTCGAACAGATAGTGCAGCGCGATCGTCAGCTCGACCACGCCCAGGCTCGAGGCCAGGTGGCCTCCCACCTTGCTCACGGTCGCGATCATGTAGTCGCGCAGCTCTTCGGCCACGCGCGGCAACTCGGCCCGCGGGATCTTCTTCAGATCGTCCGGGGAATTGATGGCCGTGAGGTAGCGGTATTCCACGCCTCTAAGGATACAAGATCAGGCCTAAGGCAAACAGCGCAGCAGCAGCAGCGTCTGGTCGTCGGTCTGCGGCCCCCAGGCGCGCGCGGCCGATTGCATCGCGGCAACGCATTCCGTCAAGGGCGCGGCGGCATGCGCCTTCAGCACCGCGCTCAATCCGTCCTGCCCGAACTCGCGCCGGTCGGCCTTGAAGATCTCCGTCAGCCCGTCGGTGAACAGCGCCACGATGTCGCCTGGCGCGCATCGCACCTCCGTGGCCGCGAAAACCGCTTCGCCGAACATCCCCAGCGGAAAATTCTCCACCGTCAGCGGCGCCACCGTTCCGCTCGCAGCCTGGTAATGCAGCATCGGCGGATGTCCCGCCGCTGCAAACCGCAGCGTCGCATCGCAGTTGCCCGCCACCGACGCCAGTGTCACGTAGCTCTCCTCCGGCAGCAGCCCGGCCAGCACCCGGTTCAGCGTGGGCAGCACGTCGGCCGGCGAAGGATTCGCGTCCAGCGCCGTGCGCGCCCCGCTCTTCACCAGGCTCATCAGCACCCCCGCCGCGATGCCGTGGCCGCTCACGTCGGCCAAGTAGGCGAACCACCCCTCCGGCGTGGTCACCACGTCGAGCAGGTCGCCGCCCACTTCGCCGCTCGGATGGCTCGCGCCCGCGACCTCGAATTGCCCGCAGCGGCACGCAATTGCCGGCGCCAGCGCGCGGTGGATCTGGCCCGCCAAATCAACCTCGGCATGCAGCCGGAAATACCGGCGCCCCTCGGTGCCGATGAAAACCAGCATCAGGATGTAGCCGGTGATGACCGCGATCATGGCGCCCAGCGCCGAGGCCGCGATCGGCTGCCCGGCCTGCATATGCACCGGCAAATGGAACAACCGGTCCGCCTGCGGCCAAACCACGAACAGCAGCACCATCAACGCCACCATCGCGCGCGTCCGTCCGCGCGTGCCCAAGAAGGCGAAGCCGGCGGCGATGGCGCCGCTGAACCCGGCACTGATGGCGCCATCGCGCAACCGTCCCGGGCTGGTGATGAAGCCGATGCTGGCGAACAGCGAGAACACGCCGAAGAAGAACAGCGCGTTCGCGAGCGGCGGCAGGCTCTTCCAGAAACGGATGTTGGCCGCTTGGTGCTGTTTCCAGCTCACCGAGCCATCGTAGCCGAGAACGCGCGCGATGGGGTCAAAACCGCAGTGCCTGCACAGGATCCACCCGCGTCGCCCGCCGCGCCGGCAAGTAGCACGCCAGCCCCGCCAAGGCCAGCACCACCAGCGGCGCGCACACCAAAGTCAGCGGATCGCGCGCGCTGATGTCGAACAAGAACGCCGACCCCAGCCGCGCCAGCGCCGTCGCCGCTCCCAGCCCCAGCACCGTGCCCGCCAGCGCCCAGCGCAGCCCCTCCCCCAGCACCTCGCGCTGAATCCGCCCCGCGTCCGCCCCCAGCGCCATGCGAATCCCCACCTCGCGCGTGCGCTGCGCCACCGCGTAGCTCAGCACCCCGTAAATCCCCACCGCCGCCAGCGCCACCCCCAGCACCGCAAACGCCAGCATCAGCGCCAGCGTCAGCCGCCGCGGCAGCAGCGTCGCCTCGACCCGCTGGTCCATCGTCTGCACATCGTCAATCGGCTGGTTCGCGTCCACCGCGGCGATCGCCCGCCGCACCCCCGACTCCAACCCCCCGGTCCCCGCGCTTCGCGAACGCACCACGAACCACAGCGCGCCGGTGTTGATGTGCGACTGCTCCTGCGGAACGTAGGTCTGCACCCCCGAGCCCTTCAGCGTGGGGCTGTCGGTGTGCGCCACGATGCCCACGATGGTGCGCGCTTCGCCGTCCAGATTCAACTGCGCCCCCAACGCGCCCGCAAGCGGATCGGCGCCGGAAAAGAAACGCCGCGCGAAGGTTTCGTCCACGATCGCCACCGCCGGTGCCGACTCGGTGTCTTGGCTGCTGAAAAACCGCCCCCGCAGCAGATGGCTGCCTAACGCGCGGAAATACGCTCCCCGCACGTTCGCCATGTTGGTCGAGGGCGCCGCGCCAACCGCCGGAGCCGGCCGGCCCACGATCGAGAAGTTTTCTTCCCAGTCGCTGCTGGCGAACGGCAGTGGATAGATCCCCCCCGCCACCGCCACCTCCGGCACCGCTGCCAGTTGCGCCTGCGCCTGGCGAAAGAACCGGAGCTCATCGGCCCGGTGCGGATACTGCGGCTCCGGCAGCCCGATGACGAAGCTCAGCGCCCCCTGCGGGTTGAAGCCGCGATCCAGCGCCTGCACCCGCATCCAGCTGCGCAGCAGCAAGCCCGCGCCCACCAGCAGCAGCAGCGCCAGCGCAATTTCACCCGCCACCAACATGCCCCGGGTGCCGATCGCGAGCCGCGCGTGCCCGCGATCATGCAACTGCAGCACCTCCGCCGGCTGCCGCCGCGCCGCCCACCACGCCGGCGCCAGCCCGCAGAGCGCGGTGGTCAAGAGCGCCAATCCCAGCGTGAACGCCAGCACCCGCCCGTCCAGTGCCAGGTGCCCGGCTCGCGGCATCAGCGGTGCCGCCTCCGGCCCCAGCCCGCCCATCAGCCCCTCCGCCAGCACCACCCCGCCGGCGGTGCCCAGCAACGCCAACGCCAGGCTGCCGGCCAAATGCTGGCGCAGCAGCCGCAGCCGCCCCGCGCCCAGCGCCGAGCGCACCGCATCCGCGTGCGCCGTCGCCGCTGCCCGCGCCAGCAAGAGGTTGGCGACGTTGGCGCACGCCACCAGCAAAAGCAGTCCCACCGCCGCCAGCAAGCCCCACAACCCCGGCCGTGCGCTGCCGACGATCAGGTCCAGGAAGTGCAACGCCGAGGTGGATATGCCCCGGTTCGAAGCCGGATACGCCTGCGCCAGTTGCGCGCTCACGCCCGCCAAGTCGGCCCGCGCCTGTTCCAGCGTCACCCCCGGCCGCAGCCGCCCAATGCCCAGGAATCCGGCATGGTTGCTGCGGATTTGCAGCGTCTTGTCGCGCTCCGCGAACGGACCCAGCGGCGTCCACTGTTGCGCCTTGCTCGCCGCCAGCCCGGCAAAGCCCGGCGGCATCACCCCCACCAGCGTTCGCACCCTCCCGTCCAGGTCGAGGCCCCGGCCCAGCCACTGCGCATCCCCGCCCAGCCGCGAACGGAAAAACGCGTCCGACACCACCACCACGTCCGCCGATGCCGCGGTGTCGTCGCTCGGCTCGATCACCCGCCCCAGCTCCGCCTTCGCCCCCAGCATCGAAAAATAATTCGCCGTGACCCGCTCGCCCAGCACCATCGTCGCCGGCCCCAGGTGGCTCAGCACCATGTCGCTGCCCCGCACCAGCGCCAGGGCGCTGAAGCTGCGGTTCCGATCCCGCAGATCCACGTAGTCGGGCCAGGTCAGCCCCATCTGCGGAAACTGCCGGCTCGTCTCCAGCACCGAGATCAGTTGCTCCGGGTGCAAAAACGGCAACGGCCGCAGCGCCACCGCGTCCACAACCGAGAAGATCGCCGCCGATGCCCCGATCCCCAGCGCCAAGGTGAGCACGGCCACCGCCGCAAACCCCGGCGCGCGCCGCAGCCCCCGCATCGCCAGCCCGAAGTCGCGCAAGAAATCGTCCAGCCAGCGCAGCAGGTCCCGCTCGCGCACCCGCTCCCGCAGCGCGAGCTCGCTTCCCAACGGCGGCCCCGGCTGCTCCGTCCGCATCCCGCGGTGGAACTCGAGCTCGGCCTGCAGCTCCCGGTCGCGGCGCGCGCCGCCAATTATCGTGTTCCAAAGCCGGCGCGAGAGTCCCATAGCCAGCTATGGTAGCACAGGGCCGGATCTGCGCCGCCTTACTCGCCCCGCAGCGCAATCGAGGGCGGCACCCGGGTCGCCCGCCGCGCCGGCAGGTAGCAGGCGAGCGCGGCCACGCCCAGCAGCAGCAGCGGCACCGAGATTAGCGTTCCCGGGTCGCGCGGGCTCACGCCAAACAGGAAGGACGATGCGTACCCGGCCAGCACCAGCGCCGCCGCCAGCCCGCAGCCTGCGCCGATCAGCGCCAGCCGCAGCCCTTGCCCCAGGACCAGGCGCAGCACGCGCGGTTGCCCCGCCCCGAGCGCCATGCGCACGCCGATCTCGTGTGTGCGCTGCGCCACCAGATAGCTGAGCACGCCGTAGATCCCGATCGCCGCCAGGATCAGCGCCAGCCCTGCGAACCCGACCATCAGCCACAGCGTCAGCCGTTGTTGCGCCAGCGAGAGCGCCAGGCGCTGGTCCATGGTGAGCATGTCGTACAGCGGCTCGTCGGCGTCTTGCGCTTGAATGGCCCCGGTGACGCCCCCGCGCAGCGCCAGCGGATCGGCCAGTCCGGTGCGCACGGTGAAGTAGACGTCGCCGGCGTTGCTGCCCACCTGGGTGAGCGGAACCCACAACTCCGGCAGCTTGTCCATCGGCGTGCCCTGGTCCAGTCCGTAGGGCAGGATCCGCGCCACCTCGCCCACGATCGTCAGGTTCTTGCCGCCCATGCTGATTTGCTGTCCCAGCGGGCTGCTGCCCGGCCAGTAGCGCCGTGCGAAGAAATCGTCAATGATCGCCACCGGGGGCGAAGTGGGCGTGTCGCGATCGTCGAAGCTGCGGCCGCGCAGCAGGTGCATGTCGAGCGCCCGGAAGTAGTCGCCGCCGACCATTTCATAGTTCGCCGACGGGGACTGTCCCGGCGGCGGCGCGGGCCGCCCGACGATGGTGAAGCTGTTCTCCCAGTCGCTTCCGTTGAATGGCAGCGGCTGGGTCTCTCCCACCTCGGTCACCCCGGGCAGGCGCGCGATCCGCTCCCGCGCCTGCCGGAGGAATGCGAGCGCGTTCTCCGGCTTCGGATACTTCGACCCCGGCAAGCTCACCTCGAAGCTGAGCACCCCGTGCGGATCAAACCCCGGGTTGACCTTCTGCAATTGCAGCAAGCTGCGGATCAGCAGCCCGGCCCCCACCAGCAGCACCAGCGCCAGACTCATTTCCAGAATTACCAGCGCGTTGCGCAGCCCGTGTCCGCTCGCCCCCGCCGAACTTTCGCGCCCGCCTTCCTTGAGCACTTCCGCGATGCGCGTCTGGGACGCGTGCAGCGCGGGCATCAGGCCGAAAATCACCGTCGTGGCCAGCGCCAGGCCGATGGCGAAGGCCAGCACCCGCCAATCCAGCCCGAGCTGGTCGGCGCGCGTCATCTCGGGCGGAATCATCGCCGGCGCTGCCCGCATCAGGCCCCATGCCAGCGCCAGGCCCAGTCCCGCGCCCGCCACCCCCAGGCACAGGCTTTCATTCAAGTGCTCCCGCACCAGCCGCGCCCGCGAGGCCCCCAATGCCGTCCGGATCGCGTTCACCTTCTGCCGCGCCGCCGCCCGCGCCAGCAGCAAGTTGGCCACGTTGGCGCAGGCAATCAGCAGCACCAGCCCCACCGCGCCCAGCAGCATCCAGAGCATGCCCGTGCCGCTGTTCCGGGTCACGAAGTCGAGATACGGCTGCACGTTCACCCCTTCGTCGGTGTTCGACTTGGGGTATTGCTGCGCCAGCGAACGCGCGATGCGAGCCAGATCCGCCCGCGCGCTCGCCACCGTCGCGCCCGGCGCCAGTCTTCCCAAGCCGTTCAGTCCGGGATGGCTGCCCCGGTTATCAAGGCCGCTTCCCTTCACCGCCCGCGCCCCCACCGGCTGCCAGAACTGCGGCGCGTTTTGCCCGGTCGCCAAGCCGGGAAAACCCCTCGGCATCACGCCCACCACCGTGCGCGGCTTCGAATCCAGTTCAATCACCTGCCCCAAGATGGCCGGCGATGCCGCAAACCGCGTGCGCCAGAGCGCATCCGAGATCACCACCACGTCGGGCGCGCCCGGCTGGTCCTCGGCCGCGGTGAACGTCCGCCCGCGCTCGGGCGCGATGCCCAGCACGGTGAAGTAGGAAGCCGAGGCATCCTGCCCCGGAATGATCGCCGGCGGGCCCGCATGCGTCAGCACCGCCCCCGTCCCCCGGTAAATCCCCAACGCCGAGAAGCTGTGGTTGGCCTTCACCCAGTCCTGGTAGTCCATATAGGACACCGACATGCTGGGGAAGCTGCGGCTGCTCTCCCGCACCGAGATCAGTTGCTCCGGGTGCGGAAACGGCAGCGGGCGCAGCATCACCGCGTCCACCGCGCTGAAGATCGCGGTCGAGGCGCCCACCCCCAAGCCCAGGGTCACGATGGCAATCGCCGTCACCGCCGGCGTCTGCCGCAAGGCCCGCAATGCATTGTTCAGTGCGCTCATAATTGCCAATACTGCTTCAGACGCAAAACGTTTCCCTCGGTTAGACTGCCAACGTGGCCTGGACGGAAGATCAGCGCGCCGAACTCGAGTCGCGCCTCGCAGCCGCGGTTCCTGCGGCAGAAACCGAGCCGAAAACCCTTCACCGCGCTATCCGCTACAGCCTGCTCGGCGGCGGCAAGCGCCTCCGTCCGCTGTTGGTTCGGGCCGCTGCCCTGGCGGTCGCGGGCCGGGATTGCGCCGCCGCCTGGGCGCCCGCCGTCGCGGTCGAATGCATCCATGCCTATTCGCTGATTCACGATGATTTGCCCGCGCTCGACGACGACGACCTGCGCCGCGGCCGCCCCAGTTGCCACAAAGTTTTCGGCGAAGCGGTGGCCATTCTCGCCGGCGATGCCCTGCAAACCCTCGCCTTCGCCCGCTTGGCCGACACCGGCTCCGCGGCCATGGTCGCCGAACTCGCCCGCGCCATCGGTACCCCCGCCGGCATGGTCGCCGGCCAAGTCATGGATCTCGAAGCCGTGCGCGGTACCGCCGGCCTCAATCAAGTCGAGAAGATCCACCGCGCCAAAACCGCCGCCTTGATCCGTGCCTGCGCCGTGCTGGGCGGCATCGCGGCCGGCGCCAATCCCGGCCAAATCGAGCAGCTCGGCAGCTTCGGCGCCACCGTCGGCCTTGCCTTCCAAATCCGCGACGATCTGCTCGATATCAGTTCCACCTCGGCGCAACTCGGCAAGACCGCCGGCAAGGACGAAGCCCAGCGCAAACTTACCTATCCCGCTGTCGCCGGTCTCGAGGCCGCCCGCGCCCGCGCCACCGCCCTGCGCGCTGAGGCTCTGGCCGAACTCGCCCCCTGGAACGCCTCTGCCGACCCCCTGCGCGCCCTCGCCCATCCCCTCTAGCCGCGGCGGGGGGGCGCGCCGCCTCGCCCCGTGGGCAAAATCGGCGCGAGCAAAGCGGGACGCGCGGCGTACCGGCCCGGCGCAGTCACAGCCGTGGCCGGGTAGCCGCGCTGGGGCCCGCGCCAAGTTTAGTCGCAGCGCAGCGCCCGCATGGGATCCACCCGCGCCGCCCGCCGCGCCGGCACGTACGCCGAGGCCAGCGCCACCAGCACCAGCAGCGCGGCCGCGGCCCCGTAGGCCACCGGGTCCAGCGGGCTGATGCCATAAAGCAGCCCGGCAATGGCACGCCCGGCCAGCACCGCCAGCACGATGCCCGCCACCACGCCCCATGCCGCCAGCCGCAGGCCCTGCTTCAACACATCGCCCAGCACCTGCCCCGGCGCCGCCCCGATTGCGATGCGCACGCCGAACTCCCGCGTCCGCTGCGCCACCGAGCCCGCCACCACGCCGTACAGCCCCACCAGCGCCAACACCAGGACCAGCGATCCGAACCCGATCAGCACCAGGCTGGTCGCGTGCACCGGAAACAGCAGCACCTTGAGGTTGTCCGACGCCGTCTGCACGTTCGCCGCGGTGAGGTTCGCGTCCACCGCCAGCAGCCGCGCCCGCATCGTGCTCTCCACTGCCGCCGCCGGCGCCTCGGTCCGAACCAGCAGCATCCCTCCATTCTCCGGGGCCAGCTCGAATAGGTACCGCCGCGTCGCCTCGCCCAAGCTGCGGTACTTCCCGTTCTCCGCCACCCCGATTACCTTCGCCCGGTGCATCGTGGCTCCGTCCGGCAGCAGCACCTCCTGTCCCAGCGCGTCCTTGCCGGGCCAGAAGGATTGCGCCAAGGCTTGGTTCACGATCACGTAATCGGGGTCCTTGGGCACCAAGGGCGCTGGCCCCGTTCCCGTCGTCGGCGGCCGCAAATCGCTGCGCGCGAAATCGCGTCCCTCCAGCAGTCTGGTTCCGGTTGCCCCAAAGTACCCCGGGCTCACCACGCCAATGTCGAGCGTCACGCCGCGCTGCCCCGGCGGTGGCGTCATCCCCGCCGCCAGCACCGGCCGTTGCGCGTTCACGAACGCCAGCGGCATCTCCTGCGCCATCGCCACCCCGCGCACCCCCGGCGCTTGGCGCAGTTGGTCTTCCACATGTTCCAGATAGTTCCGCGCCGCCGCGGCATCCTGGTACCCCAGCCCCGCCGGATCAATCTGCGCCACCGTCAAATGCTCGGTGTCGAATCCAGGGTTGATCGCGTTCGCCTCTCTCAGGCTGCGCAGGCACAACCCCGCTCCCACCAGGATCAGCATGCACAGCGCCACTTGCGCCGAAATCATCCCTCCCCGAAGCCCGTGCCGCCCCGCCCCCAGGCCGCCCGCCGCCTCCTTCAGCCCGTTGGTCGCGTTGATGCGCGAGGCCTGCCACGCCGGCACCACGCCAAACACCACGCCCGTGCCCAAGGCCAGCAATCCTGCAAATAGCGCGACCTTCAGGTCCACGCCAAAGTGCAAATTGAGCGGCGTGCCGTTGGGCGCAAGCCGCAGCAGCACCGGCGCGAACAGCGTGCCCAGCTCCAGCCCCGCCGCGCCCGCGATCAGCGCCAGCAAGATGCTTTCCGTCAGCCCTTGCCGCAGCAGCCGTCCCCGGCTCGCGCCCAGCGCCGAGCGCAGCGCCCACTCCCGCTGCCGGCCGTGCGCCTCCACCAGCAGCAAGTTGGCCGCGTTGAAGCAGGCGATCAACAGCACCAGCCCGGCAATCACCAGCAGCAGCATGTTCGCGCCCTCGACCGAGCTGCGGAAAAACGCCGGCTCCGCTCCCAGCGGCTCCGCCAGCCCTTGCAGCTTGGCATTGTCTTCGTTCGGGTAGGTGCGGTCGAGGTTCTGCTGCACCAACGTCAGGTCTGCGGTCGCCTGCGCGAGCGTCACCCCCGGCTTCAAGCGCCCGACGCCGAACATCGCCCGCGAGCTTCGCCCCAGCCATCCCGCCTGCCCGGCGCGCTCCGCCATGGTCACCGGCGCCCAGGCATCCACCGTGATCCCGTTCATCAACCCGCCGAAATCCTTGGGCGCCACCCCGATCACGTCGTACGGCACCTGGTTCAGCAGCACCTTCTGTCCGATCACGCTGCGCTCGCCGCCGAATTGTTTTTGCCACGTGCTGTAGCTCAGCACCACCACCGCGCTGGTGCCGATCGTGCTCGCCTCCTGCGGCAAGAATCCGCGCCCGAGGAAGGGCTGCACCCCCAGCAGCGAAAAATAGTTTCCCGACGTCAGCTGCACCGCCCACATCGTGCGCTCGAGCGGCCCGCCCGCTTCGCCCCTCGCCATCGTCACCGTCGCCAGCGGATCGTAAATGGCAATGTCGCTGAAGGCGTGGTTCTGCTCCCGAATGTCTTTGTAGTCCAGGTAGCTCATCGGGTATATGCCGTTGAAGGCGGCGTTGGGGTCGGTGTTGTGCGTGTACACCTCCGCCAGCGTCCCCGGTTGCTGCACCGGCGGCATCCGCAGCAGCACCGCGTCCGTGTAGCTGAAAATGGTCGCGTTTGCCCCCAGCCCCAGCGCCAACGATGCAATCACGCTCCCGTACAGCAGCGGACGGCGGCGAAACTGGGCCAATGCGTACCGGACGTCGCGGAGAAGTGAGCCCATAGGTCCTTCCCTAGCACGTTCCTGCCCATCCCAAACCTAAGGCATTGTCCGCGATCCAGCGCGCGGGTGTCCACTTCCGGTGCCCTGCTGTCCGCTTCCGGACACCCCATCAGCCGCGCACCGAATGGTATTCTGTCTCCATGCCGATGTACGAGTACCAATGCGCCGCCTGCGGCGGCCGTTTCGAGCGCCTCTCCTGGGGCGAGGGCGCAGCCCAGGTGCGCTGCGGCTGCGGCTCCGCCGCGGTCGAACGAATATGGTACTCCCGCACCGCCATCGGCGTCGCCGAGGGCGATGCCGACTTCGCCGATTCCGGCCCCTCCGACTGCGGCAACCCCGGCGGCTGCTGCGGCGGGGGAAGCTGCGACCTGGGCGCGAATATGGATGCGAATATGGACGTGAATTAGGTCATGAAAAAACCCCAGCAGCCCGCCGAGCGCGCCCCCGTGTTCAACCGTTTCCAGACCGCGGTCGGAGGCATTCGCTTCGTGAAGACCGCCGTGGACGCCCACTTCGATCCCTACGCCGAGACCTCCCGTAAATCAGGCCGCAAACTCGACAACCTCGAGTCCATTCCCCGCGTCGCCATCGGCTAGGCGATGGCCGCCAGGCCTTCGCGCTGGGGCACGGGCTCCCTCTCCGGCGCAACCTGCGCCAGCCGCGCCAGCAGCCGTATCGTGCCCGCATCGAGCGGCCCCAGCGCGCCCTGATCGCTCGCGGCCAGCAGCACCTGCGTCCGCGCTCCCGCTCCGCACTCGACCCCGATCACTTCTCCGCCCAGCCCCGCGCGCATGAGCTGCCGCGCCTCGGGCGTGCGCGCGTCGCGCGCCTCCAGCCGCGCCCAGCCGCGCTCGCGTACCCGCTGCGCGAATTCGCCCGCCCGCAGCAGCACCGCCGGCTGCTCCAGCGCCAGGTACAGCTCGCCCGAAGGACAGATCCAGCGCGCGAAGGCCACCCGCTGCGCCCGCGTGCACCGCCGCACCGCCGCTGTCAGTTGCGCCTGGGCCGCGCCCGCGCTCGATGCCGCCGCCAGCGCCTGGGCCGAGTGCAGCACCTGCGCCAGCGCGTGGTCGGCCGGGGGCGCCTGCCGGCTTGCCGGCAGCAGCTTCCGCATCAGCTCCCGCGCCGAATGAACCATCGCCTTGCGATAGATCACCTTGAGATAATCCTTGACCGTGTTGACGCTCAGGTCCAGGTCCAGCGCGATGTCCTTCACCGACTTCGCCTGCATCACGGCGTCTACGATTTGTTGCTCCCTCCGGGAAAATTCCAGCTCCATTCCTTTCATGCGTGTAATCCCCCTTTCGTGATGGTGTGGATCTCGCGGCTGCGTTTGGGGTCCCGTGCCGCATCGGGGTACTATCTCCCTCCGAGTGCCAAATTCCACACAGTTTCCACAGCCATGCTTGTCACAATGCTGCGACAATTCTTTCGTGTTTTCTTCGCCATGCACCTGTCCCGGCGGGCAAGCGGGCGGGAAGACAGTTGCAGCTGTCCTGTATGGGATAGGCAGCCCCGGCCAAGCGCCGCGAAAATAGGCAGGAATATGCTTTGCTGCTCCCGAGACCGGGATGGGGATGGCGTGGGAGATGGAGCGGCCTGATGGCGTTCAATTGGACATGGCAACGATGGACCACGGTAATGGCGGCCGGCGTGGTCATAGCCCTCCCCGGGCACGGACGGTTCCTGGAGGCGCTGCCTCCCGCCTACGCCGTCGCCGTATTCTCCGCCCTCGCCACCCAAGATCTGGTGGCGAAGATGACTCTGAGCGAACATGCCGATCAGCTCAACCAGCTGACCTTGGTCGGCGATGAGGTCTGGAAAACCGACGGCAAGCCGGCGGACAGTGACTACGAGACCGACCAAGTCTCGTTTTATCGTTCCGTGTATGTCGAAGCCATGCAATCGGAAAAAGGACGATCGCTGGGCGCGGCCGCCCGCGCCAAGCAACTCCGCGCCACCCAGAAGCTCCAGCAACGAATTGATTTGGCCTGGAGCGGCGGGGCCGTAGCCGGCCAGTTGGTGAATCTCGACGGCGAGATCTGGTCGCTCAGTCAAATTGCCGAGCATTTCACCTGGACCGCCTCCGACGCCGGCATCGTTGCCGGCCGTGCCGCGGTGGATTTGCATTTCGAGCCCCGGCCCAACCTGAAATCGCATACCCGCATCGAGCACGTTCTCGGCGCCACCGCCGGCAATTTGATGGTCGATCGAATCACAGGGCAAATCCTGAGCGGCGACTTCCGCTCCCTCGGTGAGGTCCGCTTCGGCGGCGGCTTGCTGGCGCACCTGACCTTCCACGGCGAGTTCCGCCTTCAGCCCGCGGGCGATTGCTGGGTGATTCGCAATGTGCGGGTGGACGTGCAGGGCCGGGTGCTCTTCTCGCGCCTGCACGGCACCCAGATCAACACCTACTCCCTGGCGGTTGCCGACAACGCCAGCCGCCATTGAAACGCGGGAATTACGGCGTTGCCCGCCCCTCGCGGGGGTCGCGCCGCTTTGCCCTGTAAGCAAAATCGGCGCGAAGGGCTGCGAAATTCGGTACGGCGGGCCCCTGCCGGCGCACAACTCCCGGGAAGGGGCGAGCGGGGTGGTTGGCTAGGACGCAGGGAGGGCGCGATCCGCAGCGTGGCTCGATGCCTGTGCGCAGCACGGATGAGGATTCGCGCCCGACCCGCAGCGCCGGTCTGGGGCCACGGGCACCCGAACCGGCGCGAGCAGGCCGCCCGCGCTTCTCCAGCGGCGCGGCCGCATAAGCGGGACGCGCGGCGTACCGGCCCGGCGCAGTCACAGCCGTGGCCGGGTACCGGCCCGGCACAGTCACAGCCGTGGCCGGGTACCGGCCCGGCGCAGTCACAGCCGTGGCCGGGTAGCCGCGCTGGGGCCCGCGCCAACCAAGGACAATGCCAGACGTGGTCTCAAAAATGGGGTGCCGGCTTTTCCCGACCGTCTCGCATGGGGCTTGGACACCAGGAAAAGCCCCACTGCGCAGGACCGGAGTGCCTGCCTGTGGCTTTTTGAGACCACTTCCAGACGCCCGTATCGCCCCGCCCCGCTCCAGCTGGTGTGCGATCCCGCACAGCGCCTCCCGCCAGCCCGCCGCCATCATGGAGGCATGACGCACAATCGCGATTCCGCCCTCCATCCCACCTGCCCGCATTGCCATCTTCCCATTCGGGACGATCAACGCTCCATCCTCCATGACGGCCACGCCTATCACCAGGCTTGCGCGCCGAAACCCGGCGCCGCCGGCGACAACAACGAAATCTATCCCTCGCTGATCTCGATCTGATCGCGCGGGTCGCGCACAGCTTTGCCGCCGCCGCGTGGGCTGGTGCGCCCGGCCCGCCATCAGCCCATATGGCCGACGCGGAGCTGCGAAAAGCTGCTCATCAACCCGAAAAGGTTCAGCAGCCATAGCACCACCACGATCACGACCACCGCGTTCAGGATGGCTTTGATGGATCCCGCCATCGGGATATACCGGTTGACGAGCCACAGGATCACCCCAACCGCGATCAGAAGCATCACCACCTGGATTAAAGGCATAGCGGATTGATCGTAGGGTGCGCCCGCCCCGGGTTGCAGTCGCATTTCGCACACCATTTGCACTGCCGCACACGGCTACAAGGCTACGCTTGCCGCAACGCTTGGTGCCGCTTGCGGGACGGGGCGCGGGGTTCTTGCGCGCGCTGGGCGGGCCATTTCAGCACCTGCTGCAACGGCATCAGCTCCAACACCCGCGCCGTGTCGAGCGAGGTGGCGCAATGACTGCATTTTTGCCCCGGCATCGCCCGCAGGCGCACCGAACCGTACTGCGCCGCTGGAATGGCCAGCGCGTCCTCGACCACGCGCGAACACATCGTGCAATGCACCTTCGCCTTGATTCCGTTGAGAGTCGTCGCCATGCTGGTCCACCCTTGCACCCGAATTGTCTCCGCGGTGACCCCGGCGTGTCTGTTCGAATTTGTACAATGCCGCGCGGCCTCGCGCCAGTCAATATTCGCTTACTGCCACCTGCTTATTGTCCGATTGAAGACAGCGTCTCCGCTTCCGCTGCACCATTCTGGCAATGCGCCGAATCGGGCACCGCAGCTTGAAAGGAATCAGCTATGTCATTTCGTTTTGTCACCACCGTTTTGACTCTTGGCCTCATCGTTCCGGTATTCGCCATGT
>DATNED010000182.1:0-12062 GCA_035553115.1 Terriglobales bacterium
TTGGTCAGCGTGGGGGTGAAGATGTGGGTCCAGTCGAGCACGCCCTGGTGGTCGGGCTGGAACGAATTTTCGTTGAACACCGGGTTGATGGCGCTGATGCCGGTGGTCTGGGTGCCTTGATCGTCAGAGTATTTTCCCCAGATGGTGTTGCTGGCATTTAGCGTGTAATCCACGCGGAAGCTGGTCAGCGTCTCCGGAGTTTTCGCGCTGGTCGTCAGGATTCCCTTGACTTCGCAGCCCGTGTCGGCCGTCGGAATCGGATTCGTGCCCGGCGATTTCGATCCGGCGTTGCCGGTGGGCATCAACTGCGGATTAAAGGTTGGGTCTATCGTGGTTCCGGCAATCGAGCCGTCGCCAATCAGCGGGCAGCCGAACAGCGAGCTGGTGTTTTGATTGATCTGGGTGTTGCCGTGGGTGCCAATTGAGGTGTCGCCATAGAGGCCGAACATCGCCTTCTGGAAGGCGGCCTCGGCCGGCTCGGCCGGAAGTTGACGGTAGTTGGCCGCAGTGGTCTTGGTGGCGGCAATTCCGGTAGAGATATCGGTGTCAAAACCGCCCAAGGCTATTTGCTGCTCAGCATATTGAATATACGCCGGAGAGGGGGCGGTGAAATTGGCCACGTGGGGAAGGTCAATGCGGTTGCCTTCGCTGTCCACGAAGAAGAAGAGCTTGTTCTTGATGATCTTGCCGCCCACGCTGCCAGTCCAGTTATTGACGTTGTCGAAGGGCTTGGGAGCGATGGTCTGGCCCGCCGCCAAGGGCTGCGCCTTGACAAAGAAATCGTAGGCGTTGAGCGAGCGACCGTTCCATTGCCAACTGGCGTTGCCGTGCCAATCGTTGCTGCCCGACTTGCTCAGATAGTTGATCTGACCCGCCGCCATGCGCCCCTGGTCCACCGAATAGGAGTTGGTGTTGACCGTCATTTCGGCGACGGCATTCTGCCCGAGGAGCATGTTGCTGGGGCCGCTGTTGTTGTCGTTGTTGAAGGGATCGTTGTCATCCATGCCATCAAAGGTGTAGTTGACGGCGTTGCCCTGGATGCCGTTGAAGGCCAAGCCGGCGGTGCCGCCGCCGCCATGCACCATCATCGAGGCGCCGGGGGAGATCTGCGCCAGCATGGTGATGTCGCCGCCGGGATTGGGCAGGTTCTCGATCGCCTTGGCGTCGAGCGTGGTCGCGGTGTTGGCGTTCTGCGGGTTGATGAGCGGCGCCTCGCCGGTCACCTCCACCGTCTGCGAGGATGCGCCGACCTGCAGGGTGAAGTTCATCGTTCCGGTGGCGCTGACGCTGACGCCGATGCCCGCCTGCTTCGCCGTCTGGAAGCCGGTCTTCTCGATCGTGATCGAGTACTGACCGGGCTCGAGCAGGGGGATCAGATAGCTGCCGTTGATCTGGGTTTCGGTGGCGTGGACGCTGCCGCGCGCCAAGTTGGTCGCGGTGACCTTCGCGCCGGGAATGGCGGCACCGCTGGCGTCCTTGATCACACCTGAGAGGGCGCCGGTGGTGAGGTTCTGGCCCCACGCACACAGACCCAAGGTCATTACGGCAAGCAGCGCTGTCCACAAAGACCGCCGCAAGATCCCCACACCAGGAACCACGCGCATTGATGTACCCCCAAATCGGCCCGCCTTCAGCGGGTGCACTACGACGCCTTTGTTGTACACCCAGAGAAGAAGAAGGTCAACGTTTATTTTGTATCTTGAACCAAGCGCGACGCGCGGCATCCATAACGCTATGGATAGAAACGTCATACCGGCGCGCGGCCGCGCGGCAATCCTCATACTCGGGCGTGGCTTTTTCGCCGTTGGCGGCGGCTTTCAGGCGAATCGCGCCGAATTCGGTCGTTAGCGTGATGAATTCGCGCTCGAGCACGATGCGCTCGGTGGGCGTGGCGCGCACGCCGAGGGTGGTGGTCTCGCGCAGCAGCAGCGCAACCATTTCTTCCCGCTGCGCCGGGCGCACCAAAAGAGTCACCACCACGCCGGGCCGGAACTTCTTCATCTGCACCGGCGCAGCGTAGGCATCGAGTGCGCCCAGCTCGAGCGCGAGCTCAAGCACATAGCCGATCACTTGGGGGTTGCAATCGTCCAAGCTGGCCTCGAGCACGACGACCGTCTCGGTCACGCCCGCACCGGCGCGGCGCGCTTGGCCAGGATGTGGGCCACGATCACCTGGCCGTGGAAGCGGCCGTTCTCGATGAAGATCTCCGAGGTGTTCCGGCCCGCGACCACCACGCCGCCGAGATACAAATCGGGCACATTGGTCTCGTAGGTTGCCGGATCGCAGGCGGGGCGCTGGTTCTCGTCGAGCGCGACGCCGGCTGCGCGCAGGAAATCGAAGTCGGGGTGGTAGCCGGTGAGGGCGAAGACGAAATCGGCGCGCATTTCGGCCGACCCGCGCGGAGAGGCCAGCCGCAATTTGCCGGGCAGAATTTCGAGCACCTGCGTGCTGAAGCGCGCGTGGATCTCGCCCGCGTTGATGCGGTTTTCGATGTCGGGCCGCACCCAGTACTTGATGCTCTTGCCCAGCTCCGCCTGGCGATGCACGAGGGTGACGCGCGCACCATGGCGGTAGAGGTCGAGCGCGGTCTCAGCGGCGAAGTTCTTGCCGCCGATGATGGCCACGTCGAGGCCGGAGAACGCGTGCGCTTCCTGGAAATAATGGAAGACGTGGGGGAGATCTTCGCCGGGGATGCCCATTAAATTGGGAAGGTCGTAATAACCGGTCGCGATCACCACCGCACCGGCGCGATAGCGGCCCTTCGAGCTGCGCACCTCGAAACCGGGCCGAAGCGGGGTGATGCTTTCGATGCGCTCGTACTGGCGAATATCGAGGTCGAAGCGGGCGGCCGCGCGGCGGTAGTACTCGAGGGCTTCCGCGCGGGTGGGCTTGGCCTGCGCGGTGGGAAAGGGAAGGCCACCGATCTCGAGCAGCTCGGAGGTGGTGAAGAAGACCATGTTGCGCGGGTAATTGAAGATGGAGTTGACGATGCATCCCTTTTCGACCACCAGCGCGCGCAGCCCTGCCTTCTTGGCCTCGATGGCGCAGGCCAAGCCGGTGGGGCCGGCACCAACCATCAGCAAGTCCAAATCCGCGCCGTCCATGGACTTAATTGTAGTCTTGATGCAACATCATTCCATGTTCCCTGCCGCTGCCCTGCTCGCTTTGCTATGGATACCGCAAACCGCGGTGCAAGCCCCCGCGCACAAGACGGCCCACACGAAGGCTGCGGCAATGGCCGCGCCGAAGGAACCCGCCGGCCCCAAGCCCGCCGCCGAATTGGAGAAGGACATTGCCGCGGCACTGAAGGCTGCTCCACTGGAAAAAGACCAGATCAGCCTGGCGCTGAACGGCAACGACATCACGCTCCACGGCACGGTACACGTGGCCGAACACAAGGGCTTGGCCACCGTCGCCGCCCGCAAGGTGGCGGAGAAGGACGGATGGGCAGATTTTCACGTCCTCAATCAACTCGCAGTTGAGCTGCCCCGCTCCTGACCGCGACAAGCCTATACTGTAGGCATTGTGGTACGGCTGGGTGCAGGGCTGCTGATTGCGGGGTTGGCGCTGCCTGTTCTGGGTTCAACGCCGAAGATCACGGAAACCCAGAAGATCGCCATCATCCGCGCGCTCGTGGCTGAGGTGGGCATCGCGCGGCAGCCGCTGCCGCCGGACAAGCAAGGCGTCCAGATCAACCCGAGCGGCAAGATCCTGAACCGAGACCACGTGCAGGAGGCGCTGGGGGACCGCGGAAACTCCTCCAAGGTCGGCGACCGGCTGGCAATCACCGCCATCGTTTTCAAGGGCGACCGCATCGAGTTCGCCATCAATGGCGGACCGCATAAAACCCACTGGTACGACCATGTGGCCATCGGCATGGGAGGGACCGCGCAGCCGGTGACCACGGCCAACCAAACCGGGCCGCATGGCTCGATGGTGACGCTCCAGTTCCCGGGCGATGTGCCGCCGCTCACGCCCGAGGCGGTGAAGAAGGATCTCGACCCGATCATTGACTTCGATCCTCCGTCGAAGGCGGAGGAGATGGTGAAAAGACTACCGGCATCGGTGAAGGCAGCGATTGACGCCCACCACGTGCTGGTCGGCATGGACCAGGACATGGTGGTGGCGGCGCTCGGGCGCACGGAAAACAAGTCGCGCGAAAACGACGCCGAGGGGCGGCCCTGCGAGGATTGGATCTACGGCGCACCGCCGGCGCAGACCCTGTTCGTGCGCTTCATCGGCGGACGGGTGGCGCGGGTCACGACCTATGAGGTCAACGGCACTCAAATCGTAGATTCGACCCCCGACCCGGCGCTCGCCGCACAGGCGCAGACGCAACAACGACAAGCGCAAGAGCGCGCGATCGAGGAGGCCCAGCCAGCGCCGACGCTGCGGCGTCCAGGCGATGCCCCACCGCCGGCTTCGAAGCCGCGCGGGCCGCAGGCGCAGCCGCAAGACATGCCGCCGGGAGCGCTACCCGGCAGCCTGCCGCCGGACAATGGCGGCACGCCGCCAGGATTCCCGCCCACGGGCGCGCCACCGGGCCAGCAGCTGCCGCCGACCCATCCGCCAGTTTGCTGCCCAAGTTTGCGCGGGACCCCAGCGTCGGGCTAGCGGAGCGGGGCGGGGCGATACGGGAGACCCCTTCTAGTGGCCCCGAGCCGAGCCCAGGCTCTTCAGCTCGATATCTGCCTGACGCGCCGCTTCCGTTCCGGGATAGTTCTTCGCCAGTGCCTTGAGCTCGCTGACCGCGGCGGCGCGGTCGCCACGCTTGTACAGGCTGATGCCCTTGTTGAGCTCGGCCATCGAGGCCTTGGGGTTGTCGGGGAACTGGGTGATCACACTAGAAAAATTGTCAACCGCCTCGTTGTATTGCTGCTTTTGCATGAAGATGGTGCCGAGGTAGTACATGGCGTCCGGCACCTGCGGATCGCTGGGATTGGCGCGGATGAAGGCCGCCAGCTCGGCTTGCGCGGCTGGATTTCCGCTCTGGAAATCGAGCAGGGCGCTGTTGTATTGGCCGGCAGCGGGAGATGCGCTGCCAGGGGTTCCAGGCGCAGTTGCGCCATTCGGGGCCGATGGCGCACTCGGATTGGCGGGCGCCGGCGCGGGCACAGTCTGCTGAAGCTGGTGCACCTGTTCGAGCGTCTTGTTCATGCCCGACATGTAGTTTTTCAGGTCGGCAATGGCATCATTGACCGCCTGAAAATCCTTGCCCAAGTCGTTCTGGCGCTGCGAGGCGACGACCCGGTCTCCGGCGAGGCTCTGCTGCAACGCGGCCACGGCAGCCGAGAGCTTATTGACGGTGTCGGTGTTCTGGCTCACCAGTCCCTGCATCATTCCCATCGAAGTGTTGAGGCTCTTTTGCAGGTCCTGCACCTGAAGGAGCAGCAAGGTCATGCTCTGCTGCAGGGCAATGATGCCCTTGTCTTCGGCCGCGGCCGGGCGGACAAGACCCAAGGATGCCAAACCAGCCAGCGTCAGCACTGCAATGAAAGGCTTCTTCTGCATAAATACTCCTGTGGGGAGCGGCATGGCTGCTCCCCCGTTTCTTCCTTTACCGCAGAGTACTCGAAGTGGTCCCAAAAAGCCGGTGGCACGGCTCACCATACTTGAAACCCCTTCTACTGCCCGGCACCCTGGGTGAAGTGGCCGCGGCGGTTCTGCTGGTAGCAGTCATCGGTTTGCTGGGTGCAGAAAGGCTGCTCCTTGCCGACGCTGGTGGTGGAGATGCGGCCCGCGTCCACGCCCTGCGAGACCAGGTACGCCTTCACCGCCTCGGCGCGGCGGTCGCCCAGGGCCAGATTGTACTCGGCGCTGCCGCGCTCGTCGCAGTGGCCGATGATGTTGATGCTGGTGCCGGGATGGGACTTGAGGTACTCGGCATCGGATTGCAGCGCCGACTGCGCATCGGGACGGATGTCGCTCTTGTCGTAGTCAAAGAAAGCATCACGCACGGATTGATCGAAGCCCAAATCCGTGGTCGCCGGAGGCGCGACAACCGGGGGCGGCGGCGGCTCGCTGACGGTGATGCGGACGGCGGCATTGGCGGTCTGGCCATCGGCGCTGTGGGCGACGATTTGGTAATCGGTGCTCTGGGTCGGGTTCACCGGCTGGGAGCCGTTGAGATTGACGGCGTCGCCGTTGAGCTCGACGCGGACCGCATTGCTGGAGGTCCAGGTCAGGGTCGCGCGGGATCCGCTCTCGATCGCTGTGGGATCGGCGGTGAGGGTGACGGTGGGCGCGGGCGCGGCGGCCTGCGGCGGCGCGGGCGGAGTAGGCGGCGGCGGCGCGGCCTTGTGGCCGCAAGCGGTCAGGGCCAACCCCAGAGCCAAGGCCGCGCTCCCTGCGAGCAGGGTGCGAAGTTTCGAGGCGTTGCGTGTCATGTCATGTCCTTTCATCGCCAGATGTCCTTTCATTACCGATCTCATTTTCGATCCTCCTGTGACCTAAATCCCCCTAGTGCCAAGACCAGTTGGGCATTTCGTTCTTGCCGGCGGTGGTGAGCTGCGCCGGCACCGATCCATCCGCGGCGACGGAAAACAGTTGGGAGTGGTACGGCGGTCCGGATTGGAACACGATGTGACGGTTGTCGGGCGCCCAACTGGGGAAATCATTTCGCTCGCCATTATGGGTCAGTTGGACGTAACTTTGGCTCCCAAAGTTCCAAATGTATATGTCCGAGGCACCACTGTTTTCACCCCCGCTGTTGCGAACCCAGGCAAAGGCCAGCGACAGCCCATTGGGGGACCAGGAGGGGCTGACGGCGTAGCCGCCCAGGGGCAGACGCTGCTGATTGTTGCCATCGGCGTCCATGACGTAAAGTTGAGGGAGCCGACCGGCGCGGTTGCTGACGTAGGCGATTTGGCCCGGGCTCCCGGCCGGGGGCTTGGGGTTCCAGACCGGCGAGACATTCGAGACGCCGCCGTGGGAGGTGGTCAGCCGTGTCAGGCCGCGGCCATTGGGGTTGACGGTGTAGATCTCTTGGTTTTCGCCTATTTTCATCGAGAACGCCAGCTTTTTCCCGTCGGGGGACCAGGCGGGGGTTTCCTCCAGGCCGCTGCGACCGGAAAAGTCGGGAAACGGCAGCAGGCGGTTGGTCACGAGCGAAAGCAGCTTGATGGTCGGGTGACCGGTGGCCGAGCTCATGAAGGCCAAGGTTTGGCCATCCGGGGAGATGCGGGGAGAGTAGGCGATGCTGTGGAGGCGGGTGCGCTGCTGCTGGTTGCTGCCGTCGTAATCCATGGTCCAGACTTCTTGGCCGCCGCTGCGGTTGCTGATGAAGGCGATCTCGCTGGTGGCGATGCCGGGGCCAAAACCCAAGGCGGCGACAATGTCGTTGGCCAACTGGTGGGCGATGCCGCGCGCGCCGGCGTCGGTGGCTGGGTTGGCGTAGCGGCGGGCCAGCAAGCGGCCGCCGCTGGATTGGGTGACGTCGTACAAATATCCGGTCACGACCAAACCCGAAGCGCTTTGCTGCATTGCGCCGAAGGCGAGGCGCTGGACGCTGAGAGGCTGCGCCGTCCAACCGCTGCGATAGCTTGCGTTGCCCAAGTCGGCTTCCGAAGCGGGTGCGGGCTGGGTGTACATGCTGCGCCCGACCATGCTCACCACAGCGGACTGATAGAGGTCGTTCCAGAGCACGGTGTTGAACGTGGTCTGGAGCTTGGCGTCCACACCGGGGGCATTGAAATCCGGCAGCGCCAGGCGAAGCTTTGAGGCGATCGGAATGACGATCTGGGTCTGATCCTGCGCGCCGAGCGCCAAAGCGCAGCCGAGCAGGCAAATGAATACGCGAGCGAATCTCATGGACGGGAAACCTGCTCCTTGAAGGTGCGAATGAGGCTGACGAGGCCCCAGATCTGTGCGGGGGAATCCTGCCGCCAAGCGGGCATGCCGCTCATGCGGATGCCGTTGCGGATGGAGTAAAACAGCGCGCCATCGCTTTTGGCTTGGCTGGAGCCGCGCAGGTCGGGGGCCTTGGGATACAGCGATTGGCCCACCGCGGTGGCGCCGGTTCCGGTCGCGCCATGGCAGAGGCTGCACTGGGTTTGGAACAACTGCTGCGCCGCGGACAAGCGCTCGGGGGTCGGAGGATAGGGGTTGCGAACTTGGTTCTGGCCCCCAGGCAGCGCGAGACGGCGGCTGAGGCTGGCCAGCTTCGCCTCGATCCAGGTAGGTTTGGCGGTGGCACTGAAGCCGTTCGCCGACTCCAGCCACGCCCACGCGCCTCCCGCGGCCAATGCCAATGCGACCACCCCGACGATTGCCCCCCTTTTCATCGGATCGTGCTCATTCCAGATTAGCTGGATATGATGCGTTTGGCCAAGGGAGAACCCGTGCAGGCACTGTCCTGCACTGGTGGAGGAAGTGGAGCGGTTAGTACTTCACCTTCCAGCGCGCCTCGAGCAGGAACTGCCTGGGGGCATTGAAATGGGTACCGCCGAAGGTGAGGCTGTTGTCGGTGAGCAGGTGGGTATTGAGGGCGTTGAGTACGCTGGCGGTGAGCTGGAGGCGCTCGTTCACTTGTTTGCCCAAGGCAAGATCGAGTTCGGCATGGGCGGGAAGGTGCGAAGGCGGCGCGTCACCGTTGGCGAAGCCCGAGCCGAACGTGACATTGGACGAGAGGTAGGCCGCGTGCGGAAGGTTCAGGTCCGCGCCCGCGCTCAGCGTAGTGCGCTGGTCATGATCGAGCAAGAAATAGCCGGAGGGGGGCGAAAAGTCGGTGAGGCCGCCCGTGATGGCGCCTGCGCCCTCTGCGATCTGGTTGTCCCAGGCCGCGTGCACGCCGCCCCAGCGCCAGGCGCGGGGGGAGCGCAGCGTGGCTTCGGCGCCGCGGATGCGCGCGGCGGCAATGGTGAGGGGAAAGAAAATGTCGGAGTTGCCGACATTGTTGTGGTCGAAGAAATTGCGCGCGCGGTTGTGATAATAGTCGACATCGAGCGACCAGTCGCGCAGCGGGATCGCGAGCCCCGCCTGCCACTCCTCGTCGCGCTCGCCGCGCAGGGGAATGAACCCGAGATTCTGGCTGGTGAGGAACTGCTGGAGCGGACCCGAGGCGGTGAGGAGCGGCGGCGCCTGGTAGTACCGGCCGTAGTTGGCGCGCACCACCCAGCCCAGCCAGGGCAGCCGCACCGCCAAGCCCAGGCGCGGCGCGGTGGCGTTCTCACTGAACGAGGCGGCAAAATGCGACTGGCGCAAGCCGGCCATCAGGGTCAGCCAACTCCAAGGCTGGTATTTCTCCTCGAAGAACTCCTCTTCCAACTGGCCGCCGGCGCGCTCGGGCTGACGGAGATCGGGTGCGCTGCCGTCGTTGAAGCGCAGAGCGAAGAGCTGGTCGTCGCTTTGGTGAAATCCGTAGAAGCCGGCTTCGAAGTTGCTGGGCCCAGCGGCAGCGGTGACGGTGGCTTGCGCGCCGAAGTAGGTTGAGGCGCGGTTGTCGGTGGTGCTGATGGGGAAATCCGATGGGCCGCCGTCGTAATTGGCGCGGTTGAAGTGGTAGAAGGGCGAAACGGTGAGCAGCGCGGCAGGGGCGAGGGTGCGCACCCAACTGAAGTTGGCGAATGCGTCGGCCTCGCGCTGCGCATCGTGGATGCCGGCGGCGTTTTGCGCGGGGGTATTGGGAATCTGATAGAAGTCGCGGCGATCGGAGCCGACGAAGCGGAGCTGATCTTTGGAATCGGCATTGAAGATGAGCGAGGTGAAGCCGCCCAAGCCGTTGTCGGCGTCATGCAGCACCTGGGGGGAAGGCGTCTCGAGACCCAGGCTCGCGCGGTTGCCGCTGAGGCTGCCGTAATAGGCGAAGCGATCGGTGTGGCTGCCGAAATTGACCTGGTCGTTGGTTTGATAGAAGCTCCCTGCCCCAACCACAATTTCGGCTTCCCGATTGCGCTCGAATCCGGTGCGGGGCACGACGTTGAAGACGGCGTAGGTGCGGTCGCCGAATTCGGCGTCGTAGCTGCCGCGCTGGGTCTCGAGGTAATCCATGTCCTGGGGGTCGAACTGCGGCCCGACGTTGCCGGCGATGTTGGTATTGGGCACGGGCACGCCATCCACCAGCCAACTGACCTGGTGGCCGCCGCGCACATGCAACTGGTCGTGCACCATGTAGGCGCCCGGAGTGTAGTCGGTGATCATGGCCAGGCTGTTGGCGCGGTCGGCGCCGGGGGTGCGGGCCAGCTCGAGACGGTTGATGGTGGTGGTTGGTGTCGAGGTGGTCACGTCGGCCACGGGCGCTTCGGCGGTGACGGTGGTGGTCTGGCGCTGAGCTGCGACGGCAAGCTCGACATGCAAGATCGGCGCCTCGCCTGAAGTGACCGAAAATGCCTGCAGCGCGGGCGCGAAGCCGGACTTTTCAACCGTCAGCGTGTAGTCGCCGATGGGCACGCGCGAGAACGTGAACTCGCCGTTGGCGTCCGATGCGACCTTTTGCGACCACTGGGAATGCGCGGCATTCAATTCGATGTTGGCCGCCTCCACCGGGCGGTGCTGGGGATCATGAACGATGCCGCGGACGGAACCGAGCGCCTGGGCCGAAGCCGAGGCGACAAGCAGAAAAGCGATGAACAGAAGACGCATGGGACTCCCCCAAAAGAAGGCACTGCCGGAGAAGCGGGCACGGCGGACGCGAAACCTGCTTCAGGCTTGGGGAGGATGGAAGATGGGAAGGGCCGGAGCCGTGGCAAACGCCAAGGCAAAGGACGTCGCGGAAGGCCAAACCGCGGGCGCAGGAATGCCAGTGACGCGCGCGGGCAGCGGCATGACCGGGACCATGCAAGCGGGAAGCGTGAGCGATGGTGCGGCCTGCATGTGGCAGATCGCGCCCGGCACCATCGTCATCGCGCACTGGTGGCGGCCTTGCAGGCAGGCGGTGAGGCCGCCAGTGCTGGCGGTCCAGCTCATCACCGGCATGAGCAGCAGCAATGCGATCAGGATGGTGGAAGAACGGCGCACTGTCCTTATTGTAGGATGTGCGGCCGCGCGCCAGGTTGCGAAATCAGCGGCCCCGCGATCGTGCCGGTGGTTGGCGCGACCCCCGCGAGAGGGCGTTGGCCGCGGAATTCAGTCGTCGATCAAAACTCGAGAATGCAACCCCGCCCGGTTCGGCTTCCCGCGCCAGTTGTGCGAACGAAGCCAACTGGATGCTGTCATAACCTCGCAGCCTGAACTTCTCCGCGAGGTCCCCGGCCTCGCGGCAAAGCGCCTCGCTCACCAGCACCTTGAAGAATCCGGTCCAATCGGCTTCCCAGGCCAGCCTTGCAGTCTGGTATCGGGCACGGTCAAGCCGCTTTGCGCGCCAAAGTGCCGCCAGTGCGGCACGGCCCTCGGCATAGGTAACCAACGACACGGCCAGCTCTTGCGCAGCCGCAACCTGTGCCTGAACCATATCGGTGCCGGGTTCGGTGATGTAGAGCTTGATCAACGCGCTGGTGTCCAGAAATAGCGTCAACCTAGACCCGTTCTCGCATCTTCAGCACGGTATCGGCGGCACTAACGCCGTTGCCGCGCAGACGGACGGTGGCGCCCGTAGGCTTGTTTCCGCTGCCCAGGATGAGTTCCCCTCGTGATGCCATTGCCAGCGCCCACTCTGGCGCCGGGCGCACCGGGCTCAGACGCGCCACCGGCTTGCCGTGCTCGGTGACAACAATTTCCGCACCAAGCTTCACCCGCCGCAACTGTTCGCTTAAGCGGTCCTTGAGTTGCCGCACACCCACGGTTTCCATGGCCACATTATAGTTGATCTGTGGCTACATCGCCCTGGAGCGGGGCGGGGCGAGTGGCACGGCCACTTTTTGCGGGGCTGCGCCGCGTCGCGCACTGCTGTCGCTGCGCAGGCGCGACCGCGGCCTCCCGTTGGTCGGCCTTCCCTCGCCTCGATGGTCGATCGGGGGGTCGGTCGAGGCGAGGTGGCCGACCTCGGGCATGCCGCGTGCGGCAACTCGGTCGCTGCCGCGATACGGGGCGTCTGGAAGTGGTCTCAAAAAGGCGCAGGCAGGCACTCCGGTCCTGCGCCGTGGGGCTTTTCCTGGTGTCCAAGCCCCATGCGAGACGGTCGGGAAAGG
>DATNED010000183.1:0-27532 GCA_035553115.1 Terriglobales bacterium
GCCAACCCAAGTGCCGGATGCGCCTCCCCCGGCGCCGCCGAAGAAGAAGTCGTTGTTCCACATCTGGTAGGCCCGCGCGATGGGACCGGAACTTCGCGTGGGCTCCGGCTGGGATTCGCATGAATTTGTCGCCGGGCGTCCCCTGTGGCTCGGCGGACTGAGGATCGAGCATCCTTCCGGGCTCGCCGGCCATAGCGACGGCGATGTGCTGCTTCATGCGATCTGCGATGCGCTGCTGGGCGCGATCGGGGCGGGCGACATCGGCACGCATTTTTCGCCCTCCGACGCCCAATGGAAGGGTGCGGCCAGCGAGCGCTTCGTGCGACACGCGCTGCAATTGACCCACCGGGGCGGTTGGCGGCTGGTCAACCTGGACGCCAATCTGATCTTGGAGCATCCGCGGATCCAGCAGCTCCAGCCGCAATTGTGCGAGCGCGTGGCCGTGCTTCTGGGGACGACGTCGGACCGGATCTCCATCAAGGCGAAGAGCCCGGAGGGGATGCACATGCCCGGCACCGCCATCGCCCAGGTGACGATTCTGCTGCAACGGGACGGAGCTCATGAAGCCTGAACCAGGTTCGCTGTTTGCGGTGGACCTGCACGCTTGCGGCGAGCCCGGGCGGGTCATCATCGCCGGCGGGCCGGAAGTTCCGGGCAAGACGATGTACGGCAAGATGGCGCATCTGCGCGCGCATGCCGACGAGATTCGGCTGCGGATGCTGCGCGAACCGCGCGGCTATCCGGCGGCCAATTGCAACTTGCTCCTGCCGCCGACCATCGCCGGCGCAGATGCGGGTTTCGTGATCATGGAGCAGGTCGAGTACCCGCCGATGTCGGGAAGCAATACGATTTGCGTGGCGACGGCTCTGGTCGAGACCGGAATCGTGCCCACGCGCGAAGGCTCGAACCGGCTGCGGTTGGAGTCGCCGGCGGGGTTGATCGAAGTCGAAGTCGAGGTGCGCCGCGGAAAATGCGTGGCCGTGACCTTCGAGAACGTGCCCGCGTTCGCCCTGCACCTGGATGTTCCGGTCGAGGTGCGGGACCTGGGGACGATCAAGGTGGACGTGGCGTGGGGAGGGATGTTCTACGTGATCGCGGATGCTGCGCAGTTCGGGCTGAACGTCACCCCCGACGAAGGACGCGATTTGGTGCGGATCGGGGAAATGGTGAAGGCGGCGACGCGGGAGCAGTATCCGGTGGCGCACCCGGAGAATCCGGATGTCACCGGCCCCACCATCGCGCAGCTTTCAGCCCCCTCCACGCGGACGGGGGTGCATCGGCGCAACACCGTGATCGTTTCCACGGGAGCGTTGGACTGGTCGCGGCCAAGCACCTGGACCGGGACGCTCGACCGCTCTCCCTGCGGAACCGGGACCTGCGCCAAGATGGCCACGCTGCATGCGCGCGGACAACTCGGACTGGACCAGGACTTCGTGCACGAGGGAATCCTGGGAACGACCTTCACCGGGCGGCTCCTTCGCGAAGCGCGGGTCGGCGAGTACGCCGCCGTGGTGCCCACCATCCGCGGGCGCGCGTGGATCACCGGCTACGCGCAATACGTGCTCGACCCCAGTGATCCATTTCCGGCTGGGTATACGCTGGGCGATCTTTGGCCGTGAAGGGACGGCGCTGAGCGCGCCGGCGAGGCCATTATGCACCTGGCCCGCGCTGCTGGCGTGCATCCACTCCGGTCCGGCGCCACCATGAACTCAAAGCTGCGAGAAAACGTCCAGGCTTGAAATGAAACGCGATACCGACGTAAGCGCGCCAGGCCGAGTTGCGCTAGAGGCCAGCGGCGACCGGTTCAAGTTGTCAGCGTCGCTCCACAGGGGCGACAACACGGTAGGCGCCTCCGGCACTTTCATCGCGCAAACATATTACGAAATGACTGAAGCGGTGACTGCGCCGCCCAGTCGAGGGTTCAGCGTGGCGCCTGCGCTGCCGCAGCGGCAGCGGTCATCGCCCGCGACCGGTGGACCCCCGGAAAATCGATTGCGTCTCGATCGCGCCCCGAGCCTTGTGCGGCAATGCGCGCGTCTCCGTCTGCTCTACCGCAATTCCTTGCGCAGACCGCCGCGAATCGACAGACAGTCCTTGTACAGCGCCGGGGAGGCACGCCGCACGGTCGCGAACGGCACCAAATGGCGCTGAAAAGAGCGGAGGATCTTTCCGAACGCGTCTTGATAATCAATCCCCCCCGCGCGTTATGGGACGCTGCGAGACGCGCGGCCCAGACGGAGGTTCGGTAGCTCGCGTTCAGGTAAATACTGTTCGCGTAGCAGAACAGGTCAGCCGCAACGAGTGCTGTCCTTTTGTTCCCATTCGAAAAAGCGTGGTTGGCTGCAATCCCATAAAAGAGGCGTGCTGCTTTTTCCTGTAATGACGGGAAAATCTCGCTTCCGAAGGCGGTGTGGAAGGGAGCAGCCAAGGCCGACTCCAACACGGCTCTGTCTCTGGCATCATTGGATGACACCGGCTCGGCGTCGGGAAAGAAGTCTCCAAGCAGTTCGTCGTGGATTCGCTCTACGAACCAGGAGGGCAGCGCAACAACGCGTGCGCTATTCACGCGCAAGGGTGCGCAGCGCCTCAAGATTCTTGGCGACGGAGGCAAGCATCGCGCGCCGGGGTTGCCCTGCAGCTTTACGGAATTGCTGTTTCACCAACGGCACATTGCGCTTGGTAGCTGCTCCCGCTCGCTTGATTCGCTGTTTGGCCTGGAAGGTCATGAGGGCCGCCGCCGTCAGGCGCTGTATGACAATTGTCCTACATATATGTATACAGGGCAAGCATGGCACCCGAACGCGGGGTAAGAAGCGGACCAAAGCGCCATTGGCGAACCAGCCACGGATGGGGAAGTTAACAAGTGCAAGCGGCGGCCGGCGCAGGTGCGGCTTGGCCCGTGCAAGTTTCGCGACATCTGCGAGTTTTTCCCGCCGGTCAAGCTTCACCGGGCACCCACGGCGGTCAATCCGGCCGGCGGATGCAGGCATGCTTGTCCGCGTTCAGGCTGGCGGCGGTAGCGCCGGGTCAGTCCGGCGCGCCAGCGGCGGCATTGGTCCTGTATTCATCAATGACCACGGCAAACCGCGTGCCACGGCGCGGAATTGGTTCGAGCGAGCCGTCAAGCAGGCCAGCTTGGCCGACAACGTGTAGCATTCGCTCCGCCGCATGTTCTGTAGCCGATTGGCGATGGCTGGCGTGGACATTGCAACCGTGGGACAATTGGCTGGTCACCGGACGCTGCAAACCACCATGCGCTACAGCCACCTCAGCCCCGAGCATGAGCAGGAAGCTGCGGAGCGGTTGGCGCGCTTCGCCGGGGTGCCAACCAGCACCAGAACCGGCAGCTGCGGGCGGTTCCGGCGATACCGCACAAGTCCTTGCGGTTCAATGATGTGAGACGGTAGCTCAATGGTAGAGCATTGCCCTTTTAAGGCAAGGGTTCTGGGTTCGAGTCCCAGCCGTCTCATTCTTTAACGGCTCCGCTGCGCTTCGCCGGCCATCCTACGGCGGGGCTGCGCGACTAATTCTGGCGCAGCGACTGCACCGGGTCGGTGCGGAGCGCTCGGCGGGCGGGACCGAGGCCGGCCAGCAGCCCCACCACCGCGATTGCCAGCACCGCGCCCACGATCAGCATTGGATCCCGCGAGCTCGCCCCGTAGACGATGCTCCCCAAGATCCCCGCGGCGGCGACGGCGGCGACAAGCCCGAGCACCGTGCCCGCGGCCACCAGCACCCCGATCCTGCCGAATAACGATCCCAGCACCTGCCCCGCCCGCGCCCCCAGCGCCATGCGGATTCCAATCTCCCGCGTCCGCCGCGACACCGCATACGCCGCCAGCCCGTAGATCCCGGTGAACGCCAGCATCAGCGCGAGCGCCCCGAACGCCCCCAGCGCCACCACCGCGGCCCGCATCGGCAGATAGGCGAGTCCGAGCATCTGTCGCATGCCGCCTACGCCGTACACAGCCAGGCTCGGATCCACGCTGCGGATGGCGTCGCGCAGCGCAAATGCCGCTTGATCCGGGGGGCGGGACGTCCGCGCGATCAGCACCCGGGTCGCGTTGTACTGCTGGGCCATCGGCCAGAACACCGCCGGCGTCTGCGCTTCGGTGAGCGTCCTGTATTTGCCGTCCTCGGCCACTCCGACGATCTCGACCTCGAGTCCCTTGCCGCGCAAGAACCGCTTCCCCACCGCGTCGCTGCTGCCGGTGAGCAGTCGCGCCAGGCGCTGGTTCACGATCGCCACCCTGGGCGCCGTCGCCGTGTCGCGTTCGCTGAAATCGCGCCCGGCCAGCAGCCGCGTGCCGGCGGCGGCAAAATATCCCGGCGAGACGCTGTAGTAGGTAATCGGGCTGATGCTGTTGCGGACGCGGAATTCGCTTGTGCCTTCGCGGTACAGGCTGGTGCTCGATTGGTCAATGCTCAGCGGCACTGAATTCGAAAACGCCGCCGCCTGGACCCCCGGAATCCGCTGCGCAAGTTCCAGGATCCGCGCCTGTGCCGCCTCCGCCGCGGATGGGGTGTAGCCGCCAAGATTGAAATCGTAGCCCGCCATGGCCGCCCCGTCCGGCGTGATGCCGAGCGGCGCAGTGAGCGAACGTGCGAGCCCGCGCGCGGCGACCAGGCTGGCGCTGACCAGCAGCGCGCACAAGGCCAACTGCAGCGGCAGCAGCAGATCCCGCCCCGTCCAGCCCTGGACCCGGGGCCGGCTGGATTCGCCCTTGAGTTCTCCAGTCACGCTCGTCTTCCAGGCCTGCCGCGCCGGCGCCGCGCCGAACAGCAGCGCGGTCAGCAGCGTGATCGCGAAGGCGAAAAGGAAGACGCGGAGATCCGGGCTCAGGCTGAATTGGATGGGAAAATCGAGCGGCGCGTGCCAGCGGCTCAACGCTGCCAGCGCGCCCCAGGCCAGTCCGCATCCCGCTGCGCCGCCGATTCCCGCCAGCACCAGCGCCTCGGTGAGCAGTTGCCGGACCAACCGGCTGCGTCCGGCGCCGATCGAGATCCGGATCGCGAGGTCGCGCTCGCGGTCCACCGCCCGCGCGCTCAGCAGCGCCGCCAGATTCACGCAAGCGGCCAGCAAGACCAGCCCCGCCAAAATCAGCACCCCGCCGCCGAAAGCCTCAACCGGTGCGCGCAGCAGATCTCCGCCCAGCCCCGGAGGCGAGAGGGAGAAATGCACCCCCTCGTACGAGCGGTACTGCCGGGCGAGTTCCGGCGCCAGCGTGGCCAAATTGGCGTTGGCGGCCGCTACCGTCACCCCGGGCTTGAGTCGGCCCGCCACCCAGGCATCGAAGTCGTTGGGGTTGTCGAGCCAGGAACGCCCCTCGATCTGCGGCTGCATCGTCATCGGCAGCCACAGCTCGGGCGAGAGGAATGCCTCGGTTCCGTGGAAGCCGGGCGGCGCCACCCCGGTCACGGTATAGGCCGCGTGGTTGATGCGCACGGTTTGGCCGATGATCCCGCGGTCGCCTCCGAACTGCGTCTTCCAGTATTCATAGCTCAGCACCGCGTAGGGGCTCGCGTTCACCGTCCGGTCTTCCTGCGGCGTGAAGAACCGTCCCACGGCCGGCTGCACTCCCAGTCCGTCCCAATAATTGCCGGTCACCAGGTAGCCGAAGACGCGCTGGGCGGTTCCCTGAGTCTCGATGGACATCACCGCGATGCGGTAGGCGAACAGCGACGCGAATACCGAGTTCCGGTCGCGCAGCGCGCGGTAGCCGGGAAACGACGATTGCGGCGCATGGTCGGTGTTGACCGCATAGATCTGCCCCGGCTGGGGCACCGGCAGCGGGCGCAGCACCAGCGCCTCGAACACCCCGAACATCACCGCATTCGCCCCAATGCCCAGCGCCAGCGACAGCACCGCGGTCGTGGTGAAGGCGGGCGAGCGCCGCAGCAGCCGCAGCGAATGGCGCAGGTCGCGGAAGAAGTCCTCGATCCATCCAATCCGCCGTGCGTCGCGGCAGGCTTCTGCGGCGGCGTCGCTCGACCCGAAGCGCAGCCGCGCCTCCCGGCTTCCGCCCTCGCGCTCGAGTTGCTCGAGATGCAATTCCATCTCCCGCTTCAGCTCCGCCTCCGCTCGGCCGCGGCGGAACAACGAGCGCAGGCGCAGTTTGGCAACCCGATGGATTCTCATCTCGCTAGGCTCCTTCGATCACCGCTTGCACCGCGCCCGATAGCCGGCTCCAACTGCGCAATTCGCGCTCCAGCTGCCGCTTTCCATCGCGGGTGAGCGAATAAATCTTCGCCGGCCGCCCCAGCTCCGCATCGCGCCAGGCGGAAGTGATCCACCCCTGCTGCTCCAAACGATGCAAGGCCGGATAGAGCGACCCCTGCCCCACCGACAGCACGTCTTGCGAGCTCACCAGCAGCCGCTTGGCGATTCCCCAGCCATGGCACGGCCCCGAGGAGAGGATGCGCAGGATCAGCAGGTCCAGGGTTCCTTGCAGCAGGTCGAAAGGCTTCGGCATGATCGTGCCTCGAACATCGACAATCATGCCTCGACGCCCGACAATCGTCAAGTCCCCACGTTTTTTAGTTCAGCCGGACGAGGTAGGCCTGGTACTGCTTTTCACGGAGTTCGCGGACAATCGCCGTGGCGGTCTCCGGGTCGAGGCGGACCGACTTGGCGTAGCGCAGCCAGCGCCCCTCGTCCGAAGGGAGCGTGATCACGGGCTTGTCCAGGCGCTGCTGCATCCAGTTGCGGCACTGGGCCAGCGGGTCGTCCTGCGTGAACCAGCCCACCATGACGGTATACACTCCGGTCGGAATCGGATCGGGGAGCGAGACAATCTCGATTCGCACCGGGTCCAGGCCGTCGTCGCCGATTTTTTGCGCCGCGCCCCAAGAAAGATCAAGCAGGCGGTTGGGCCAGAAGGGGCCGCGGTCGTTGATCCTCACCTCGACCGACTTGCTCGTCTTGAGGTCGGTCACCTTTACGCGCGTGCCCAGCGGCAGCAGGCGATGGGCGGCAGTCATCTTGTGGTAGTCGAAGATCTCGCCGCTTGCGGTCTCGTTGCCCTGTTCGCGCGGGCCATAGAAGCTGGCAATGCCGGTGTCGAAGACCTCGCCCACGCGGTAGTCGGTGCTGAGATTGCCTGCCGGCATCGGCGGATGGGCCGTGGGCGCCGGCGGGAGCCGCGTGGATGCGCGCGGCGGGGCCGCAGGCGCGGACGGAGACACGATCAAAACCCCCGGCGCGCCCCAGGTCACCCCCGGAGGCATCGGAGGCGCCGGTGGCTCGACCTTGGCCTTGGGATTGCCGCCGCAAGCGGCCAGCATCGCAGCCGCAGCTACGAAGAGGAAGAGTCCCGGCTGCGGTCGAGCGTGTCGGCCAGCCGGTGCAGCTTCTCGGCGGCGACGCGAAGCGCCTTGCCGCCATCCTGACGCAATGCCGGCACCACCTGGTCGTTGAAGTTTGCGATCCAGCGCTTGACTTCCGCTTCCACGCGCCGGGCGGCCTCTTCGAAGGAAGAGGAGGGGGGAGAAGATTGGGCAACCATGGGCCACCTCGCGAATCCGCGATCCAGAGCTTCCTTAATTATGGCCCCGCAGGGCGGTGCGCCGCTATTGGCTACTGAGGTGCAGGCTGCGCTTCGGGGCGGCGAGCCTGAGATCGAAGCGCAATCGTCCATGGCCGTCCACGCTGGCCGAGCCGCTGCCGAGCATCGGCGCGCCGGTGCCGTCGGACCATGCCAGGCGATCCAGCGCCGCGGCAGCGCCGGCGAGGCTGAAGCTCCCGGAAAAGCGATCGAAGCTGTGCCAGCCGCTGCCGGTGTGCAAGCGCCCGCGCCGAAGCGCGAAGGTTCCCGTGATCGGCACCGGCGCGCGCGCAGCCGGCGCCCATCCCAGCTGCGCGGTCAGGCTGCCTTCGAGCGCACCCGGCCAGCGGAAGGCTTCGGACCGCAACGTGCCGAAGGCCCCGTGCGGCTGCAATGCCGGGCCCAGCCAGGCGGCCTGCGCATCCACGCCGACATCGCCGAGGACGCGCTCGACCAAGCCGCCTGGAGGGGCATGCATCCAGGCCCAGGCGGTGGTGGAGTCCAGCTTGGGGGCGCGCAGGGCAAATTCCAGCGGGCCGGTATCGGACCAGGCCAGCGTGCCCTCCAACGCCTCGGCGACCGCGGCCGGAGCGAGCGCAAATTGCGCCTGCGCGCCTCGGGGAGACCAGGTCACGTCCAGAGGCTTGACTGCAAATACCGGACCCGATGCCGCGTGGAACGTGGCCGAGGCCCAGCGCGCCGCGCCCGTCCACGTGACCCGATTCAGCGCATGCCATGCGCCGCCGAGGGCAAGCGTGGCGTTGGCCTTTCCCTCGACGCCCGCGGGCCAGGGCGAGGCGACGCCTGCGAGATGGGCCACCGCTGCGGCGTCGCTGGCGCCGAGGGCGGTGCTGCTCAGCTCCACCTGGAACCCTGCGGCATCGGCGGCGGCGGCAAGCTGGAGTTTCGTTGGGGCGGGCGCGCCGCTGCGCTTCAGCGCGGCCTCGACCGGGAGCAGGCGGAGGCGGTGGCCGTCCCAGCGGACTTGGGCTGCCGGGGCGCCGAGCATCGCCGTCGCAGTGGTGAACGTCGGCGCAGCCAGCTTCAAGCTGCCCGAGCCCGCCAGAGGCTGGCCGCCGCCGAGCGCGATGTGCGCGCTGCCGCTGACCGCGCCCCCGATGCGCAGGTCCGGGGGCAGGTGCGCCTTCAGCGCCTCAAGCAACGGCAGCAGGTCGGCGCCGCGGAACTGATCGAGCGCCAGTTCGAGATCGGCGCGAGGCGCGGTGAAAATACTTGCGACCGTGCCCTGAAGGCGGAAGCGCTGCCAGCCGGCCTCGCCCAAGTCTTCGAGATCGAGGCGGTCTTGGCCGGGCGAGTAGGCTGCGCGAAATGCGCAGCGCACCGAGGCCGGCGGCGGCAGCAGGTCCCAGCGGCGCACGGCCTGCGCGCTGGCCGTGCCGGTGATCTCGAAGCGCTGCGCGGTGCCCAGAACCCGCAACTGCGCGCCGAGGATGCCGTGCACGCCGGCGTCGTGGCCGGCAAACAGCGCGCTGGAGCCGGCCAGGTACGAGTCCTGAAGGCGGATGGCGAGATCGAAGGGCCAGGGCTCTCCCGAGGCCGTGCTCCAGCGGCCGTCCACGCGCACGTCGCCGGTGTTGGAAAGGTTCAGGTCGGTGCGCTCGGGCTGGAAACGCAGTTGCAGGCGCCATGCCCCGGATTCGCGCGCGAGCGAGCCCTCCACGGAATCGAGGTAGAACCGGGTGCGGTAGACGCCGAGCTTGAAGTTGACGCGGGAATTCGACCAGACCAAATAGGGGAAGCGTTCGGCGGCGGGCAGCGCGTGCCCGCCGGCGGCGCGCGCCGAGGTGCGACTCGTGGTCTGCAGCAGCGCCTGCACGTTCCATTCGCCCGCCGCATTGCGCACGAGGTTGATGTTTGCGCCGTCCAGCGAGATGCGCGAGAAAGCCAGCCGCCCGCGCAGCAGCGCCAACCAGCGCAGGTTGGCGGTGGCGGAATCGGCAATCACTAGATCTTCGAGGCCGAACGCGGCGTCGTCGCTGAGGCGGACGCCATCCAGCTCCACGCCGGGCACCGGCAGCAGCCGCAGATGCAGCGCGTCGGCGGTGATGTTGCGATGCAGGCCCTGCTCCAGCGCGCGCAGCACTTCGGCCTTGGCGCCCGGAAGCGCCACCGTCGGCAGGACAACAGCGAACAGCAGGAACGCCGCTGCGGCGAGCCACGCGACTCGCTTGCGGGTCATCTCGGCAGGTGCAGCGTGCGGCTCCAGCGGGTGCGCACCGGCGCATGGATCAAGGTCGAGAACAGATCCGCCACCCGGCCGCCGATGCTGGTCGCCTCGTAATCCCCCTCGTTGCTGAGATACGACCAATAAACAACGCTGGGGCGGCCGATCACGTTGGCGACGGGAACGAAGCCCCAGTACCGGGAGTCGGCGGAGTTGCCGCGGTTGTCGCCCATGCAGAAGTACATGCCCGGCGGCACCACCAGGTCGCCGTCGTGGACGTATTGCGGCAGCGCCGCGTCCCACTCCGGCGAAGAGCCCTGGGGCACGCCGCCGTTGGGCCAGTCGTCGCGGCCGGGATCGTAGAATGCCGGCGCGATCGCGTAGGGTTCGACCAGCGCCTGGCCGTTGCGGTAGACGGTGCCGTGGACGAGATGGATGCGATCGCCCGGAACCCCGATCAAGCGCTTGACAATGTGGGTGCCGGGGGCGGTGTTCGAGT
This sequence comes from Terriglobales bacterium, assembly GCA_035553115.1. Taxonomy (GTDB): domain Bacteria; phylum Acidobacteriota; class Terriglobia; order Terriglobales; family SCQP01; genus SCQP01. Next base: position 10,229 of record DATNED010000183.1, read on the forward strand.
ACTCGACGTCGTTCTTGGTCGCCAGAAAGACGACGATGTCGCCGTGCTCGAGGCTGTGATAGGGGAGGAGCTTGCCAGTCCAATCCGCCGGGGGCGAAAGGCGCACGCGGTCGGCCATGAGGTGGTCGCCGATGAGCAGCGTGTTTTCCATCGAAGCCGAGGGGATGTCGAAAGGCTGGGCGACAAAAGTGATGATGAACAGGGCCACGACCAGCGTCGGGATCCAAACCCGGAGAAACGACTCGTGCAGCGGCGTGGAAGGTTTCGGCATGAGCTTTTATTTTAGCTGTTCCCTGGCTCGTCAGCCCCGGCTCCCAGCGCGGCCAGGGCGGCGGCGGCGGCTTGCTGCTCGGCGCGCTTCTTGCTCGAGCCCACTCCCCGGGCGGTGACGCCATTCTCCAGCGAGACCTCGACGGTGAAAGTCTTGCCGTGCTCGGGACCCTCGGAGGCAATCACGCGGTACTGCGGAAGGCCGTGGCCGCCCGCGTGCGCCCACTCTTGCAAGGCCGACTTGTACGCGAAGTCGTGCATCTGGCCGGGCTGCAAATCATCGAGCGATGCGGCCAGCACGTGGCGGTCGAGAAAGGCCGAGGCTGCGCCGTAACCCCCGTCGAGATGAATGGCCGCGGTCACGGCCTCCAGCACGTTGGCCAGCAGGCGGGGCTTGCGGCGTCCGCCGATCGCCTCCTCGGCGCGGCTCAGACGCAGATCGTCGCCCAAGCGCAGGCGGATGGCCGCCGCCGCCAAATTGCTGGAGCTCACGATCCAGGCCCGCAGCCGGGTCAGCGCGCCTTCGCTGGCCGCGGGAAACGCCTCGAACAGGCGCTCGTTCACCCGCATGCCGATGATGGCGTCGCCCAGAAATTCCAGTCGCTCGTTGTTCGAGCCCGCGGCGTGGGAGCGGTGCGTCAGCGCCTGCTGCAGCAAATGCGGTGTCGCAAAGCTGTGGCCGAGCCGCGCCTGGAGGTCTTCGAGCAGTCGCTAGTGCCCGGCCTTCTGCTGGGCCTCGATGAACTTGCGGTTGGAAGCGACCGCACTCTGCACGGCGGGGTCGTCGGGCGCGTCCTTGGCGGCGGCATCGAGCGAGGCGAGGGCGTCCGTCCACTTCTTCATTTCAATCTGCGCGCGGGCCATGTAGAAGTAGTCGCCCGCCTGGCTGCGGCCGGTGTCGAACGTGATCGCCTTCTGGTAGTTGGCTACGGCGTTCGGGTAGTCGTGGTTCAGGTTCGCGATGCGCGCCAGCGAAGCATAGGCGATGGCCGATGCCACCTGCTTGGCCGCCGGCGGGAAGGGCACTCCGTTGATGGTGTCGCCCGAAGTCTCGACCACATGCAATGCGGCGTTGTCGTCGTCGGTGGCTTCCTTGATGCGCTGGTCGCGGTCCAGGTCGGTGTCTTTGACCTGATTGGGGATGATGTCGCCCATCGTGGTCAGGGCGTAGACGCTGGTGGGATCGGCCTTGATCGCCATCTCGCCGTAGAGCAGGCTCTGCTCATAGCTGACATGGGGCGGGGTCTGGAAGTATTGCAGCGCGAAGACCGCGACCGAGCCCAGGTAGTCGCTGGTCGGGTACTTGGTGTTGAAGTCGGTCACCGCGGCGTTGATCTGGTCCGGCGTGGTGTTGGCGTCCTTCGCCAGCTTGTTGAGCGCGCTCAGCGCATCGCCTTCGGCCTTGCTTTTGGGATGCGCGCCCTTGGGCGCGGCGGCGGTGGCGCTGGGTTTGGCGGGTGCCTGCGCATTCAGCGAGGGCAGCGCGCACAGGGCCAGCCCCAAGGTAAGGGTAAGGGTGGTTTTGAGCATGGGGTTCTTGGATATTTTGTCCCAGATTGGATAGATTTTCAATGCTTCGCCGCGCCGCGTCAGTGCTTGACCGGCGGACGGAACGGCTGTTTGATGCCTGCTTGCGCAATCGCCTTGGAATCATCGGTGTCGGCGCTTGCCAGAGCTGCTTTGTAATGGTTCACGGCCTGCTCGCGGTTGTTCTCGGCGTCATAAAGGCGGGCCAGGAAGATGTTCGACCACGTGCGCACATGCGTGTCGGCGGCAGGGGCCTTGGCGATCGCATTTTCGAAGTTCGCTACCGCCGCGGGTGGCTGGTTCTGGGCGGCGGCGATCTTGCCCAGCAAGAAATAGACCGGCGCGATATCGGTGTTGGCCTGCTTGAGCGCAGCCTCGGCCAGTGTCTGCGCGCCGGCCAAATCATGGGCGTCATAGCGGGTTTGGGCTCGATCCAAAAGGCCGGGCGCGCGCACCGGCTGGACCACGGTTTCAGCAGCGGCGGCGGGAGCGGCAGCGAACGCAATGTGCTTCACCTGGCCAGCGAGGTCGTCAATGCGCATGGCGAAGGCGGCGACCGGGTAGAAGGTGGTGAAGTTGGCTTCATCCTTGCGGTACAGCTCGAGCTGGTTATACCAAAGCCCGGTGATGACCAGGCCTTGGCTCATGGCTGCGGCCACCGCCGCCTGCTTTTGCTCGGGCGTGCCGGGATCAAGCTCGATTTCGACGGCGCGCACCAGGCACTCGGTGTAGAGCAACTCGGGATCGCGCCGGAACTGAAGATCGAGCGCGGGAGCATTGGCCACCAGCGGCAAGATCTCCTGCTCCACCGGCACGTAGGCGCCCGGGAACTGGGCGATCAGCGGATCCAGCAAGAAGTGCAGATACGTGTGCCGGATCTGGTTCATCTGCGAGCCGAGGCTGAGGTTGACGGCGATGTAGTAGTTGTCTTCGTAGTTGAGGGCGTCGGATTGACCCGACGAGAGGAGCGCAGCCGGGAAGATGAAGAACTGGCGCGGCGAGTACTCTTGCGGGATGCGGAAGAAGGCGTTCACGCTGCTGAGCATGCGGCGGGCGGCGGCGGAATCCTGCGAGAGCGCCAGGGTGTAGTCGGGCTGGATATCGTTCCAGATGGCGTCCATGCCCGCCTGCTGCCAAAACTCGCGCACGAGCGGCAGCACATCGGCCACGCCCGCCGCATCCGGCGGCAGGCCGGTGACCGGGACCGAAAGCGTCAGGCCGGGCGGATTGCCCAGGAACAGCGCCAGCGTGATGTACTGCGCGAGATCTTGGTTCGCGTCGCGCAGGCGGTGGGCGGTGTAGTAGGCGCGCAGCTCGGCGAGCACGGCCGGGTGCTGCGCGGCCATCGCGGCGCGGACGCGAAGGCGGAGCGCATCGGCGGGATCGGGAGCCGGCAATTTCGCGTTCTTATCGGCCGGCCGGGCTGGCAGGCCGCGGTCGTAGCCGGCCGCGTTGAGAGCGGCGAGGACCGCGAACAGCGCCGGGTTGGAGTCCACCACGACGCTGGTGCGTACGGCCTGCTGACCGCGAGCCTGCGTCGGGACCGTGGCGAGCAGCAGGGCAGAAGCCAGAAGGCCGGCGAAAAGCTTCAAGATTCGAGTGTCGGGTTTCAAGCAGCGCACGCCGGCGAACGAGAGATTAACCGCGGACGTCCACGGTGCCGAACGACACCACCAAGTGGCCCTTCGTGGGTTGGCCGAAGATGGTGGTGGCGGGCTGGAAGACGCTCATAAGCAACTGGTTGTTGAGGCGCGAGAGCACCTCGGCGTCGGGTTTGCCGGAGAGGACGTTGTAGCCGTAGACGTGGCCGGTGGCGTCAATCTGCGCCTCGATCATGACCGAGCCCCCGACCCCGGAAGCGAGGGAGCTGAGCAGCCGCGGCGGGGTTGCACCCATGCCCACCTGCACGTCGGGGCGGTTGGTGAGCGGAGTATAACGGCGCACGCTCCCTGCGAGCGCGGCGAACAGGCACAGGGCCACCGCCGTGCCCACCGCGGCCGGCATCGCCAAGGCATGCAGCGCGGTGGAGAGGCGCAGCTTCCAGTACTCCCACTGCTGATCGCGGACGGAGTAATGGGACGCATCCACCCGCAGGCGCAAGCTTAGGTCGGGCGGGACCACCGGCAGCGGAAGAGCGCGCAGCCCGGCACCCAAGGCGCGGAAGTCGGCCAGTTCGGACGAACAGGCGGCGCAGCCCTCCAGATGATGGATCAGGCGACCGCTTTCCCAAGGCTCGAGCTCGCCATCGAGATAGGCGGAGAGCGCCGGACGCAACTCCTGGCAGGTGGCGGTGGTCATGCGCGCGCCTCCAAACCGCTCTCAAGCCATTTATGCCGCAGCATTTCGCGGCCGCGCAGCAGGCGGGACTTCACCGTGCCGATGCGCACCTGCAGAATCTCGGCGATTTCGTCGTAGCTGAATCCTTCCACCTCGCGCAGCACCAGCACCGCGTGGAAAGGCTCGGGAACTTGCGCCAGCGCCTGCTGCAATTGGCGGCGCTGCTCGCTGAGCAGGGCCAGCTCCAGCGGCGATTCGCGCCCGTCCGAGAGGCGCTCGGCGAGGGTCGCTTGATCGGGCCTGCCTTCGGTCGGCGCGGCGTCGAGCGAGGTCTCCTGGCTCTTGTGGCGTCGCCACCAGCGGCGATGGTTGCTCGCCTCATGGATCGCGATCTGGTAGACCCAGGTCTTCAGGCTGCTCTTGCCTTCAAAGCGCGCGGCGGAGCGGAAGACTTTAAGGAAGATCTCCTGCAGCGCGTCGGCAGCGTCCTCGCGGTCACCGAGCAGACGGGTCAAAAACCGAAAAAGCGGCTGGTGGTAAAGCGAAATGAGATAGTTGAACGCCTCGACCGAGCCCAAGCGCAGCTCGCCCACCAATTGCTGCTCTCCCCACAACGGCGCTGCCGCTGCGCTGGAGAATCCCACCGCGGTGTCGTGGGTGCTCATCGTTCCCATTTCAGTTTACGACCTTTCCAGCCCTGACGGGGTAGACCCCGCGGCGGCCAGGAATGTTCCCCAATGCCCTACCCCTTCTGGAGTTCCCGCAGCTTGGCTTGTTTCAGGTGGACGTAGCTGGCGGCGAGGTAGGCAATCACGATGCCGGGCCAGCCGTCGCGGAAGCCCTGGCGCAGGACGTAGGTGCGGAAGAAGACCCAGGGCGGGGTGAAGAGGAGCTGGAGCGTCGAGACCCTGCGGCCCGCGCGATGCCGCGCGCCGGCGGCCAGGGCGGTGTACTTGTTCATGACCTCGACATGCTCGTGCAGGCTGCGGCGGGTGTAATGCAGCAGGTCGCCCTCGAGCGTGCCCACGCGCCCGGCGACTTTGGGGGCCTCGTGCGGCGGCTCGCCCTTCCAGCTGGCGGCGCGGCGGCGGTAGAGGCGCGTCTGCCAGTCCGGATACCAGCCCGAGTGGCGGATCCAGCGGCCCAGGTACCAGGCCCGGCGCGCCATGCGGAATCCATCAAAAGCATCCGGGGAGGCGGAGATGGCGGCGAGCGCCTTTTCAATCGAGGCGCGCAGCTCGGGGGTGATGCGCTCGTCCGCGTCGAGCACCAGCACCCACTCGTGCGTGCACAGCGAATCGGCGTAGTTGTGCTGCTCGCCGTGGCTGGCAAAGGGGTGGGATAGGACCCGGTGGGCCAGCCCGCGGGCGATCTCGACGGTGCGATCGGTCGAGAACGAATCCACCACGATGATTTCGTCGGCAAAAGCCACCGATTCGAGCGCCGGGCCAATGTTATCCTCCTCGTTGAAGGTGTTGATCCGCGCCGAGATTTTCACTGGACTAGCTTAATGGCAAATCGTGCCGACCGCATTCTGCACCTGGATTTCAGCCCGGTGTGGCGCGGGGGGCAGCAGCAGTTGCTGCTGCTGGCGCGGGGTCTGCGCGCGCTGGAGCAGCCGCAGCTCTTCGTCGCGCGGCCCGGGCCGGTGATGCAGCGGCTGCAGTCGGAGGACTTCGAGGTGGTGCCGTCGGGCCTGGCGGCATGGCTCGCCGCGCGCCACGCCGCCGTGGTCCATGCCCATGACGGCCACTCCCATTCCTGGATGCTGCGCAACACCGCGCTGCGGCGGGGCTGGTGCACGCGCGTGCTCAGCCGCAGGGTGGCGTTCGCGATTCTTGGACGGGCGTCGCGGTGGAAGTACCGGCACACGGACCTGGTGATCGCCGTCTCCGAACAGGTGCGCCAGCAAGTGGCCGCCACCGGGTTGGCGGAGGAGCGGATTTGCGTGATCGCCGATGCGGTCGAGGCTGAGCCGCTGCCCGCGGCCGAGGCGGCGCGCATGCGCCTGCGCGAGCGGCTGGGGCTTGCGGCCGATACGCCCTGCGTGAGCTGCGTGGGCGCGTTCACGGCGGAGAAAGGCGTGGGCGACTTGATTGCTTCGGCGGCGCGAATGCCGGCGGAAGTGCATCTCATGCTCTCCGGCAAAGGGCCGCTCGAAGCCACCTTGATGCGGCAGGTCGAGGCGCTGGGCGTGAAGACCAGGGTGCACTTCGCCGCTTGCAGCGCGGCCGAGTGCATTGCCGCCGGCGACGTGTTCGCGATGCCGTCGCGCGAGGAAGGGCTGGGGTCGGCGGCGCTGCTGGCCATGCGCCTGGGGCGGCCGGTGGTGGCCATGCGCGCGGGCGGCATCCCCGAACTCGTGCGCGACGGCTCCAGCGGCGTGCTGGTCGCGCCCGGCGACATTGAAGGCCTGGCGCGCGCCTGCGCGGCCCTGCTCGGCGACCGCGCGCGCGCTGCAACGCTGGTTGCCGCGGGGCGGGAGCAGGTCGAATCGCATCATGGCAGCGAGCGCATCGCGGCGGCGACGCTGGCGGCCTACCAGAGCATCTATCGGAGGATTCGATGAAGTGGACCGGCCTCGCGCTCTTGCTGGCGATCGGCTTGGTGGCGGGTTCCGCGCAGATGCCGGCGGGGCCCCGGCTCTCGCCCCAGCAGTACCAGGTGGGGTGCCATACCACCAGCGGAGACTTCACCATCGCGGTGCATCGCGAGTGGGCGCCGCACGGCGCGGACCGGTTCTATGAGCTGGTGGCGAGCGGCTATTACAGCGGCAATGCGTTGTACCGGGTGATTGCGGGCTTCGTTGCGCAATGGGGGCTGAGCCCCAACCCGGCCGACTCGGCGCGTTGGCGGAAGAAGCCCATTCCCGACGATGCCGTCGCGCACAGCAACCTCGCCGGCACCATCGCGTTCGCGGCCAACGGGCCGCGCTCGCGCACGGCGGAGGTCTTCATCAATCTGCGCGACAGCAAGCAGCTCGACAAGCTGGGCTTCGCGCCCTTCGGCGAAGTGATCGGCGGCATGGACACGGTGCGGGAATTCTCCAGCGCGTACGGCGACGGCCCTCCCCACGGGCATGGACCCGATCCGCGCCTGGTCTTCAGCCAGGGGGCGGCGTACTGGACCGCGCATTTTCCGCGGCTGGACGTCATTTATTACTGCCGCGTGCTGCCATGATCCTGATCATCGCCTTCGGGTTGATCGCCGGCAGCTTCCTGGGGCTGTGCGCCTACCGCCTCCCTCGAGGCCAGTCGCTGGCGCGGCCGGGGTCGCGCTGCCCGGCGTGCGCGCAGGCACTGGGCGCAAGCGAAAACATTCCGCTGCTGTCGTTCGCATGGCAAGGCGGCAAATGCCGCACCTGCCGGCGCGCCATCCCCTGGCGGTATCCGGTGATCGAGATGGCGGTGGCGGCGGCGTTTGCCTGGAGCTGGACCCGAACCGCGTCGAGCGGCGAGTTCGTGCGCGAAGCCTTTTTCCTGGCTTGCCTGGCGACGCTGATCGCGACGGATATCGAGAGCCGCCAGCTTCCCGATGAAATCACGCTCGGCGGCTGGGCGGCGGGCTTGATCTTCGCTGGGCTGGGGATTGGGCCGAGCCTGCTCACGGCGGCATGGGCGAGCGCGATCGGCGCCGGCAGCCTGGCGCTGGTGGGGGTCGCCTACCAGCGCTGGCGCGGGCGCGAAGGCATGGGCTGGGGCGACATCAAAATGCTCGGGATGATGGGGGCGTTTCTGGGCCTCGAAAGCGGCGCCGTCGCACTGGCGCTGGCGGCGGTGGCGGCCTCGGCTGCGGGCCTGCTGCAAGCCTTGGGGGTGCTCATCGCGCGCCTGCGGCGCGGCGACGGATGGGTGCGGGCGCGCGCGGCGACGGCACTGTTCCTCTCGCGCGGCGCGTTGCCGTTTGGCGTGTTTCTTGCCGGCGGCGCGGCAGCGGCGCTGGCGTGGGGCCCGGCCCTTTGGCGGCTCTGGGTCGGCGCCCGTTAGGAATGGAGTGAACTGGGGCGGATGCCGATAGAATCAGGATGGCCATGGCCGCAGCTTTGATCAGCAGCCGCAAGAGCCCGCACCGCCGGACGGCCCGGCGCGCCGCCGCAGGCGGCAGCGCCGCACCCGATGTGCTGCGGCTTTCCCAGGAGCTGCTGCGGCACTTGCCCAGCGGCATCATTCTCTTTGATGATCAGGGCCAGGTGGAAGAGGCCAACCCGGCGGCGCGGGCGGCGCTCGGATTGAACGAGCCGCACGGGCTGAACCTGACCCAGTTGTTCGGTGCCGCCGAGCTGCGCGAGCCCGACGGCACGCTCATCGGGCGGGCGGCGGCGGTGCTCGAGGAGGCGCGCAAATGCGAGCGCGTCTTGCAGCGCAAGACGGTGCATTACACCACCCCCGGCGGCGTCGGACACCGGCTGGGGCTGACCGTGTTTCCGCTCCGCGGCCCCGAGTCCGGCGCGCCGGCGGCGGGGATGGTGTGCCTGCTCACCGACCTGACCCAGATCCACGCCCTCGAAGAAGAGCTGAACCGGCGGCGCAACCTGAGCTCGCTCGGCGAAATGGCGGCCGGCATCGCGCACGAGTTCAAGAACGCGCTCGCCACCATCTCCGGCTACGGGCAGATGCTGCATGCCTCCCTGCCCAGCGAGCAGCGCGAGCAGGTGGGAAAGATCCTCGAGCAGGCGGCGATGCTGAATGACATTGCCACCGAATTCCTCACCTTCGCGCGCCCGATGGCGGTGCAGGCGGAGGCGGTCGAGCTGGGGCCGCTGCTGCGGCAGTGCGCCGAGGCGCTCCAGGTGCAGGATTTTCCCGGCGTCCAGATCACGGTGCAAGGCCGCTTTCCCAAGGTCGCTGGCGACAGCACGCTGCTCACCTCGGCGCTGATCAATCTGCTGCGCAACGCCTGCGAGGCGATCACGCTGAGCCGGCGCGGCGGGCGGGTCGAGGTGCGGTTCGGAGGTTGGCAGGGCGGCTCGGCGCGGATTCTCTGCGTGGATGACGGGCCCGGCGTGGACCCCATCGTGGCCGACAAGATTTTCATTCCCTTCTTCACCACCAAGCCCAGCGGCACCGGGCTGGGGCTGGCCATGGTGCACAAGATCATCACCGCGCACCAGGGCAGCGTGCTGCTGGCGGATTCGGCCGCCGGGCACACCGTCTTCGAGCTGCTGCTGCCGGCCCACCGCGGACCGCGGACGAAGCCGGGGTAGCCGCCCGCCCGCGCCTCCATTCCATCCATGGACACCATCCTCATCGTGGAAGACAAGCACGAGCTGCGGCTCATGCTCAAGACCGCGCTCACGCACGAAGGCTTCGGCGTGGCCGAAGCCAGCAACGGCGAGGCGGCGGTGCGGCAGATGCACGGACAGCAGTTCGCGCTGGTGCTGACCGATTTGAAGCTGCCCGGGCTGAACGGGCTGCAAGTGCTGCAGGCTGCGCACGAGCACGCGCCTGGCACCCCCGTGGTGATCATGACCGCGTACGGCTCGATCGAAGACGCGGTTCGGGCGGTGAAGGAAGGGGCGTACGACTTCATTCAGAAGCCGCTCGATCTGGGCCACCTGACCCTGCTGCTTCGGCGGGCCATCGCGCAACAGCAGTTGCAGCGCCAGAATGTGCTGCTGAAAGAGGAGTTCGCCGCCAAGTACGGCTTTCCCAAGATCATCGGCGAGCACGCCAGCATGCAGCGCGCGGCGGCGAGCTTGCAGAAGATCGCGCCCACCGACACCACCACGCTGCTGTTGGGCGAGAGCGGCACCGGCAAGGAGCTCTTCGCGCGCGCGTTGCACCGGCTGAGCCCGCGGGCGAATGAAGCCTTCGTCGCCATCAACTGCGCCGCGATTCCCGAAACCCTGGTCGAGACCGAACTCTTCGGGCACGAGAAGGGCGCATTCACCGGCGCCAATGCGCGCAAGCTGGGAAAGTTCGAGCTCGCCCACCGGGGAACGATTTTTCTGGACGAGATCGGCGAGATCCCGTTGGCGGTGCAGGCGAAGATCCTGCGGGTGATCGAGGAGCGCGCCTTCGAGCGCGTGGGCGGGGTGCAGACGGTGCAAGTGGATGTGCGCATCGTGGCCGCGACCAACCGCGAACTCGAGCGCGCGTCGAAGGAGAAGCTCTTCCGCGAAGACCTGTATTTCCGCTTGGCGGCGTTCCCGATCCTGATCCCGCCTCTGCGCGAGCGCGGCGCGGATGTGCTGGCGTTGGCCGAGGCCTTCCTGCTGCAATTCTGCCGCGATCTGAAGAAGCCGCCCATGAAGCTGGGCGCGGCCGTGAAGCGGGCGCTCGAAGGCTACTCCTGGCCGGGGAATGTGCGCGAGTTGCAGAACGCCATCGAACGGGCGGTGATCCTCTCCGAAGGCGACGAGCTGCGCGCCAGCGATCTGCAGCTGCGCGAAATGCGGCGGGTGCCCTCCGCGGCGCCCGGCGAACTCGCCATGCCGGAGGGCTTCGATTGGTCCGGGTCGCTGCCCGAGGTGGTCGCGCGTGCCAGCCATTTCGTCGAGAAGCGGATGCTGCGCGAAGCGCTTGAGGAGTGCCGCTGGAACAAGCAGCGCGCGGCGGAGCGGCTGCAGATTCCCTACAAGCGGTTGCTGGCGCGGTTGCAGGCCACGGGACTGAGGAACAGTTCGTAGTTGGTGGTTGATCGTTGATCGTTGAACGCGGTGGACCGAAGAAGAATCAATGTCGCGGGGGGGCTGATCCGCTGGATCGGGTTCCTGTACGTTTGGGTGTTTCTGGCGTGGTGGCGGGAGGGGCCGGGGCTGATCGGGCCCAACGGCATCTTGCCCGCCGGCGATCTGTTCGGCGCGGCGCGGCAGCAGATGGGGTTCTGGCACCGGCTGTGGGCGGTGCCGTCGCTGCTCTGGCTGGGGAGCGGAAACCTCGGCCTGCACCTGATTTGCGCGCTCGGGATGGCCGCGAGCGTTTCCGTTCTGCTGTTGCGGTGGGAGCGAATCGCGCTCGCGGTGTGCCTGGCGTGCTTCATTTCGCTGATCGCGGCGGCGCAGGTGTTCGCCAGCTATCAGTCCGACGGGATGCTGGTCGCGGCGGGCTTCATCGCATTGTTTGTGAATGCCAGGAAGCCGAGTTGGTGGAGCTGGTTCTCGTTCCGCTGGCTGTGGTTCCTGATCTACTTCGGTTCCGGGCTGGCGAAGTGGGGGAGCGGCGATCCGCAGTGGCGGCACCTGACCGCGCTCGATCAGTATTACCAAAACCTGCCCTTGCCGAATTGGCTGGGGTGGTATGCGCAGACGTATCTGCCGCACGGGATCGAGGCGGCGATCGCGTTTTCGATCTTGGCGGTCGAGCTAGGCGTTTGCTGGCTGGCGTTCGGGCCGCGGCGACTGCGGATGATCTGCTTCTGGATCGTGACGCCGTTCCAGTTGGCGATCATCGCCACCGCGAACTACGGATTTCTGAATTGGCTGGTGCTCGGGTTGGGGCTGGCCTTGTTGCCGGATGGAAACCTGGAGGCCGGATGGAAGCCGGCGTTGCGCTGGAGCGCGGCGCCGCTGATGGCGTGGGTGGCGATCACCGGGGCCGAGCTGGCGCATCGGGTGTGGACGCCCTTCCCTGCCCCGATCGCGGTCGAAACCGCTCTGGCGCCGTTCCGGATCGTGGACCAGTACGGGTTGTTCGCGGTCATGACGCCCAACCGGTACGAGATCGAGTTCCAGGGAAGCAACGACGGCGAGCATTGGACGACCTACCCGTTCCGCTACAAAGCGCAGGATCCGGCGCGGCGGCCGGTGGGCGATATGTTTTTGTTTGCGCCCTATCAGCCCAGGTTCGAATGGAACCTGTGGTTCGCATCGCTGGCGAATTACCGCAGCGACCCCTGGGTGGAGGAGACCGAGGTGCGGCTGCTGCAGGGAAGCGCGGACGTGGACGGACTGTTCGCGGCGAATCCGTTTTCCGGCGCGCCGCCGCGGGCCGTGCGGGCGGTGATCTGGCAGTACTGGTTCGCGACCCCGAAGGAAAAGCGATCGAGCGGCGACTGGTGGACCCGAAAGGAACTCGGCTTGTACGCGCCCGAGCTTACTCGCTGAGCAGCGGCGGGTGCTCGGCGGGCTTGAGCTCCGGCATTTCGCCCCAGCCGGCGCCGAGCTCGTCGAGCTTGCCCAGTTGCGGCGCGAGGCGCGAGCGGTAGGAGGCCTGGGCGGCGTTGAAGGCCTTGCCAGCCTGGTCCAGGCCCTTGCCCACCGCCTGCACGTGGCCAAGGAAGATCTGCATGCGGTTGCCAAGCTCGGCGACCTCGGCCAGCAGCGCTTGCATTTGCTGCGCCGCCTTGTGCTGCTGCCAACCTTGCGCGATCACCGTAAGCAACGGAAACAGCGTGGTCGGGCTGGCAAGGACGACCGGCGGCTTCAGCTCCTGGGCGTAATGGAAGATGGCGTTGTCGCAGTCGAGTGCGGCGCGGAAGGCGCCTTCGCTGGGAACAAACATGATCACCAGGGGAAGGCTTCGGTCGAGCGCACCGGGGTAGTCTTTCGAGGCCAGTTCCTTGGCCCGGCGCCGGAGGACTTGGGCGAACTCGGCGAAGCACTCGCTGCGGCGTTGCTCGCTCGTGGCTTCCAGGCCCTCAAGGAAGGCGGTGAGGCTCGCCTTGGCGTCCACCGCGAGGCTGCGCCCGGCCGGAAGATAAATGATGGCGTCGGGGCGAAGTCCTCCGGGTAGAACCATTTGCAGCGAATAGTCAATTTGCTCGTTGAGGCCGCACGCGTTGAGGATGTTCTGCAAGACCGATTCGCCCCAGGCGCCGCGAACACCGGAACTGGTCGCCAGCGCGGCGCGCAGCGTGCGCGCCTCTTGCACCATGGCCACGCCCGCTCCCGCTACGGTCTCGAGTTGCTTGTGCATGACGGCTTGCGAAGCCGCGCGCTCCTTTTCGAAGGACGTGATGCGCTCCTGGTAGCCGGCCAGCTTCTCGCTCATCTTGACCAGCTCGGCTTCCAACGAGGCTTGGCTGGTTTGGACCTGATGGACGGTGTCCTGGCCCAGCAGCTTGAGATCGCCCTCGGCGGTGCGGTGCAGCTGTTCGGTCGAGGCGCGCAGCGCGGATTCGGCCACCCGGGGCAGCGCGGATTCGAGCTTGGTCTCGATTTGCCGGGCGATTTCGCTGCGGTCGCGGCGGGCGAGGAGCCAAACCGTGGCCGCGCCTGCGACCAGGCCCAGCAGAAAAAAGAATGCGGCGCTCACGCTGGAACCCCGGCGCGCGAGAGCGCGCGGTAGCGGGGGGTGAAGCCGAGGGAGCGGGCGCGGTCGAGCAGGGCGTCGAAGTCGAGCGAGATGGTGGCGCCGGCCGATTGCGTGACTTCGTCCTCAATGGGGAGATCGAAATCGTCGGCGCCGTAGCGCAGGCCATCGAGCGCAGCCTCGTTTTGGGTGAGGACCGAGGTGCGGATGCGGGGGATGTTGTCGAGGTACACGCGGCAAAGCGCGAGATGGCGGAGGTACTCGCGCGAGCTCACCTCGCGCCCGCCGAGGGCCGTGCCGTACGGCTTGTAGGTCCAGCAGAGGAAGCTGGCCAGGCCCGAGGTTTCGTCCTGGAAGGCGCGCGTGCGTTCGAGGTGCTCGAGGCGTTCGTCGAGCGATTCGTCAAAGCCGATGACCATCGTGGCGGTGGTTTTCAGGCCGGCCGCGACCAGGGCGCGCTGGGCGTCGAAGTACTCCGCGACGGTGTACTTGAATTTGCTGTGGCGCGCACGAAAGGATTCGGCGAGGATCTCCGAGCCGCCGCCGGTGATCCAGCGCACGCCGGCGGCGCGGAAGCGCGCAGCCGCGTCGGCAAGCGAGAGTTTGGCGTGGTCCGCGAGGTAGAGGAATTCGGCGACCGTGAGGGCGTAGAACTCCAGGCGATCCTGATAGCGCTCACGAATGGCGGCGAAGAGCTCGCAGTAGTAGTCGAGCGGAAGATGGGGGTTGAAGCCGCCGTTGAAGCCGGCCAGGTCGCCGCCGAGCGCAAGCAGCTCATCCAATTTGGCGAAGACTTGGTCGCGGCTGAGGACGTAGCCGCCGGCCTGGCCCGGGAGGCGGTAGAAGGCGCAGTAATCGCATTGGGCGACACAGACGTTGGTGTAGTTGACGATCCGCATAATGAGGTAGGTGCACTCATCGGGCGGATGGAAGCGGGCGCGCGCGGCAGAAGCAAGCTCCTGCAGCTCGGCGTCGGAGGCGTCGCGCCAGAGGCGGAGAGCGTTGTCAGTCGAAAGCCGGGACATCCGGTTCTATTCTAGTGGACGGGGGACACAAGCCAGTGGAGACGGTCTGGACGATCGGGCACTCGACGCGGGCGATCGAGGAATTCCTGGGCTTGCTGCAAGCCCAGGAGATCGCGCTGCTGGCGGATGTGCGGACGATTCCGAAATCGCGGACCAACCCCCAGTTCAACAGCGAAGCCCTGGCGGCGAGCTTGAACGCGGCCGGAATCGAATACCGGCACCTGGCCGGCTTGGGCGGGTTGCGGCACGCGCGCAAGGACTCGGAGAACAGCGGCTGGAAAAACGCCAGCTTCCGCGGCTACGCCGACTACATGCAGACCCAAGCCTTCGCCGCGGCGCTCGACGAGCTCGAGGCACTGGCGCGCGCGCGGCGAACCGCCATCATGTGCGCCGAGGCCGTGCCCTGGCGCTGCCACCGTTCGCTGATCGCCGATGCGCTGAACGTGCGCGGCTGGAGAGCGCTGGAGATCATCGGCGCCGGTGTTCCGCGCGAGCACAAGAGAACATCGTTCTCGAGGGTGGCGGCCGGCAGGCTGACCTATCCGGCGGCCTGACGCCATCGGCGGCTCCTAACCGCCGGGCGCTGCCGCCTCCCGCGCGGGTCCGAGTCCCAGGGCGATGAGGGCGCGGGCGTCCGGGACGAAGCGGGTCTGCCAGTGGTGGTCGGATTGGTACTTCTTCATCGCCGCCGCGCTGGCCGCGTCCCAGTGGCCGCTCGCGCTCCTCAAGTAGCCCGCCTGCACCAGCGCGGCCTCTATTTCCCTGGCGCGGGCAGGGGCGATGCCCTGCGCGGCATGGTGGGTGGCCGCCTTTTTCTTCGTCGGCTTCTTGCGCGGGGCCTGGGCTGCAAGCGCGCCGCAGGCAAGCAGGACGGCGAGCAGCGTCCTCATCCTCATTGCGCGGGCGGGAGCGTGCCGCCGACCAGCCAGCGGCTGTCGGTGCCGTCGCCGTTGGGGCGGCGGAGCAGCAGCGCCAGATCGCTGCCCCTCGGCACCGCCCGCAGCAACCGGTCAAGATCGGCGCGGGTGCGCACCGGCTGGCGGTTGACCTCGGTGATGACGTCGTCGGGGCGGATGCCCATGTCGTCCGCGAAGGATTCGCTGGCGACGTCGGTGACCTGCACGCCGCCGCCGGAAGCGGCGTCCTTGACCGCCATGCCCAGGTCGGGGCCGGCGTCGGGAAGCGGCTGCGGGCGTGGCGGCTGGGGAGCGAGATCGGGATAAATCTGGTCGCGGTCCATCACCGTGACCTTGGCGGTGCGGGCGGCGCCGTTGTGGATGTAGCCGACTTGAAGCGTGCGGCCAAGCGGCAGGAACTCGACCGCGTTCATCAGCGAATCCCCGTCGGCGGTGGGCGCGCCGTCCAGGCTGGTGATGATGTCTCCCGCTTGGATGCCCGCCCCCGCTGCCGGGCCCTTGGGCGCGACCTGCGAAATGGGCACGCCCGAGGCCACGTGATAAACCCGGCGGACGGCGGGATCGAGTGCGCTCTCGAAGTAGACGCCGATCGAGCCCCGCGTGACGTGTCCCTTCTTTTCCAGCTGGGGATAGACCTTGCTCACCAGCTCGCTGGGAAGCGCGAAGCCCACGCCCTGGTAGCCGTCGGTGGCGGTGTAGATCGAAGTGTTGATGCCGACGACTTGGCCGTCCAGCGTCAGCAGCGGGCCGCCGCTGTTTCCTGGGTTGATGGCGGCGTCGGTCTGGATGAAGTTTTCGAACTGCTGGTTGGGATCCACCGCGCGATGGAGCGCGCTGACAATGCCGGCGGTGACCGAACCGTCCAGATCGAAGGGGCTGCCGATGGCGACCACCCACTGGCCGACCTGCAACTGGCGGGAATCGCCGAGGCGCGCGGTGGGGAGCGCATAGGGAGCCGAGATCTTGATGACCGCGAGATCGGTCTCGCTGTCCATTCCGGCCAGCGTGGCGAAGTAGACATGGCTGTCGCCTGGGACCGAGACCGAGATTTGCTGGGCGCGGTTGACGACATGGCGATTCGTCACGATGTAGCCGCTCGAATCCACGATCAGGCCGGAGCCCAGGCTGCGCTGAACCCGATTGCGAATCTGTGGCGGGGCGAGGCCGGGAGGGAGGTTGAAGCGGGTGCGCGGGGTGCGACGGGCCGAAGCCACTTCAATTTTCACCACCGCCGGCGCCACCATGCGCTCGGCCGCGGTGATCGAGTTCGGTCCGGGCGCGTCGGCGCTGGTGGAGGGTGAGGCGCGGCCCAGCAGCCAGCCGCCGCCAATTCCCAGCGCCAGCACCACCGCCAACAGCGGGCCAAGACTCGGCGGACGGGCGGCGGTGGGTGCCTCGGGCATCGGGAAGCCCTACTCGACCATGCTCTCGACAAAGGCGCGCAGCTTGCGGCTTCGGGACGGGTGGCGGAGCTTGCGCAACGCCTTGGCCTCGATTTGGCGGATGCGTTCGCGCGTGACGGCGAACGATTGGCCCACCTCTTCCAGCGTGTGCTCGCTGCCGTCGTCGAGGCCGAAACGCATCTTGATCACCTTTTCCTCGCGCGGGGTAAGCGTCTTGAGCACCTGCGAGGTCTGCTCCTTGAGGTTGACGTTGATGACCGCGTCGGAGGGAGAGATCACGCCGCGATCCTCGATGAAGTCGCCCAGATGCGAATCCTCTTCTTCTCCGATCGGGGTCTCGAGCGAGATGGGCTCCTGGGCGATCTTCAGGACCTTGCGCACCTTGGCGACGGGGATCTCCATTCTGCGGGCAATCTCTTCGCTGGTGGGCTCGCGGCCGAGCTCCTGAACCAGCTGGCGCGAAGTGCGGATGAGCTTGTTGATGGTCTCGATCATGTGCACCGGGATGCGGATGGTGCGCGCCTGATCGGCGATCGCGCGGGTGATGGCCTGCCGGATCCACCAGGTGGCGTAGGTCGAGAACTTGTAGCCGCGGCGGTACTCGAACTTGTCCACCGCCTTCATCAGGCCGATGTTCCCCTCTTGGATCAGATCGAGGAACTGCAACCCGCGGTTGGTGTATTTCTTGGCGATC
>DATNED010000184.1:0-3892 GCA_035553115.1 Terriglobales bacterium
TTCAACACCGACCCGACGCAGCCGCTGACGCCAGCGCAAGCGCCAGTGTTCAACGCCGCGAACTTGTTCCATCCGGCCAGCGGCTCGACCCCGGCGTACGGCCCGACCTCGTTCTCGCAGACGATTCCGCCGGTGCTGACCTCGGTGCCGACCGCGCAGACCAGCTATTTCGTCACCGACGACTACAGCGGCATCCAGAACCTGACGCTGAGCATGGGGCTGCGCTACGACCGCGAATACGGCTCCTTTGACGAGCACATCAGCCCCGCGGCATTCGCGCAGCCGGTGCCGGGCCTGGGCGATCCCAGCCAGCGCGGGGACAAGAACAATTTCGGGCCGCGTCTGGGGCTGACCTACAACCCCGACGGCAAGAGCACGAACGTGGTGCGGGCCGGGTACGGCATTTACTATGGCAACCTGCAGACGCTGCAGAATTTCAGCGAGGACCGGAACTTCACGCAGAGCGTGGTGCAGTTGACCTGCTCGACGCCCGGGCAGGCCTCCTGCCCGTCGTACCCGAATGCGTTCGCCGCGGGCCAGACGGCGGCTTCGATCGCGCCGTCGGTAACGGTGCTGGCGCCGAACTACCAGAATCCGTACTCGCAGCAATTCAACCTCGGCTATTCGCGCGTGATCACGCCCAACTTCTCCATCCACGTGGATGGCGTTTACGAGCTGACGCTGCGCGATTACAAGGTCGTGGATCTCAACTACCCCAACAGCGCCGGGGTGCGGCCGTTCCCGACGTTTGCTCGCGTGAACCAGCACACGCCGATGTCGAAGTCCAAATACAAGGCGATGTACGTGCGCGCCGACAAGCGCTTCAGCCGCCGCTTCCAGATGCTGGTGAGCTATTCGCTTTCGAGCTGCCTGGACGACAGCGCGCAGGGCACGGTGACCAACTATGCGGATTACAGCCAGGATTGGGGGCCGTGCTCGATTGACCGACGCAACTCGGTGGTGGCCAGCGGCAGCTACCAGGCGCCGTGGGGGATCACGCTGGGCAGCATCTTCAACGTGCGCTCCTCGACGCCGTTCAGTGAAACCTCGACTACGCGCAATGCCGACGGCACGACCCAATACGTGGTGGGCACGACCCGCAACCAAGGCCGCCGCGACCTCAACTACACCTTGGTGAACGCCTATCGGACCTCGCTCGGCTTGGGCGCGGTGGATCCGTCCATGCTGGCCAACGGCCGCTACAACGACGTAGACCTGCGGGCGGCGCGGACCTTCGGACTGGGCGAGAGCAAGCAGGTGGACGTGATCGCGCAGGTGTTCAACCTATTCGGCACCTACAATTACAGCGGGGTATCGACGAATTTGCGCTCGGCGAGCTGGGGCCAGCCCACGGGCGCCGGGCCGCTGCAGCAGGCGGAATTGGCGGTACACTTCATCTTCTAGCAGTCAGCCAGCAGCAGTCAGCCATCAGTCAGGGGGGCGCATGCGCCGGATTGTCGTTGTCGCAGGGTTGGTCGCAACCTTTGTCGGTTTTTCCGCAGCGCAGCGCCGGGGCGGAACGGGAACGCGGCCGGCGACGGCGGCGGCCAATGACGCCTTCAGCCGGGCCTTTGCCCCCGGCTGGATGCTGCAGGACACCAACCACGACGGCTTGACGGATGCGATCGCGGGCCACATCGTGGTGCCGGGCGAGCCGACGGCGGCGGAGAATTCCGCGGCGGCGAACTTGGCGGCACGCTTGGCCGAGGGCACAACCGGGCTGACGCCGCCGCTGGTCGAAAGCGCCGGCGCGCGCGAGCTGGCCGAGACCGGGCCGCGGATCTACGTGGGCGCGGGAGCGGTGCCGGCCGCGAGGGCTGCCGACGTGCAGGCGTGGACGTTCCGGCTGGCCAAGGGCGAGGGACGGGTGGTGGTGTTGACGCCGGGCTCGGCCGCAAGCGATTTGGCGCTGGTGGGCGACGATGCCGGGCTGGACGCAGCGGCAGATGCGTTCAGCGCACGTACGCCGTACCAGTGGGCGGTGGGCACCGGGCGCGATGAGCTGGGCACAATCGCCGAGGCGGTGAATGCGGCCGCGCCGGCGGCGCACGCGACGCTGGTTGGACTCGATTACCAGGATGGCGTGCCGGGCATCAGCAAGGCGTATTTGACCGCGACCGGAGCCATCACACCGGCAGAATTAGCCCAGGCATTCGCGGGCGGGAAGCTGGCGGCGGTGCACGAGCTATTCGTGCTGGGCGGGGCGGCGGTGAGCGCAGTCAACCCGAAGCCGTTCAAGCCCCAGACCTTTGCGGCGCCGACCGCGGGCGGCGGGAACGGCGGGGGTGAAGGCGGAGCCGGAACCAATAACGATGAGGGCAACCCGCCGCCTGCGACCGCGGGCGGCGGCGCAGGAGGGCGCGGCGCGGCTGGAGGACGGGGCGGAGCGGCAAGCGGCGGCGGGGCGGCGGGGCCCTCGGGGCTCGATCTCGGCAATCTTTATGGCAGCCGCGGAGGCTTGTTCGCCTCGGGCGGGCGGGTGCCGGTGCCGGGCGCGCCCACGGCGCATTTATATGTGCCGGCGGGCGAGGCTGGGGTGGCGATGGCGAACCTGGCGGCGCGGATGGGGCTGGAGTCCACCGCGATCACGCTGCCGATCGCCTCGCCGGCAGCAAGCGCGAATCTGCGCCAGATTCAGGAGCAGCCGGTGGTGGCGGGCGACTCGGCGCTGGCGAAAAATCTAGAGAAAAGGCTCGCCGCCAACGACACCGCCGCCGCCCAGGCCGCCTCCGCTCTCGCGGCGGGCGAGGGACAGTTGCGCGTGGTTGACCGCGCCTTCGGATCGCGGGCGGGGATCCTGGTGCGGGGCGACGATGCCGGCGCAGCCGCGGCGCTCGAACTCGCCGCCGGGCACTTACCCAACGTCTGGGAGATTGGCAAGCAGCACGAGTCTGTCGAGGACATCCGTTACGACCTGCACCAGTTCTTCTCCCTGCATTCCGGAGTGGGGCAGGCGTCGGCGGCCTTGTTTTTTTTGAACCGGTGGCTGGGGGAGATGGGGACAGCGCCAGCGACGAACGTCAAGGCCGAGATCTACGCCGACCTGGTGGACCCGAAGCTGGCGGGCTTCGTGCGCGATGAGATCCAGAAGCGCTACCATCTCGCTGCCGACGTGACCGCGGCCAGCCTTCGGGCGGGAACCCAGTGCTGCGATGCGAATCCGGATCTGCACTATGACAATCCGGAGTTCCCGTTCCACCAGGGGACGCCGGTGTTCACCGAGGACATTCATATCCCGTGGGAAGGCACCGCGTTGCTCGACGACGCGCGCGCGGCGGCGGCCAAGCTCGCTCCGGGGCAAGCGGTCACGCTGAGCGCCGGGGTGAGCGAGGGGCCCGAGGTGCGGCGGAAACTGGCCGAACAACTGCGCGACATCCTGACCAAGGCCGGGGCCGCGCCGGGGCAGACGCAGGTCGAGGTGCTCGACGCCTACAAGCAGGGCTACAGTTGGCTGGAGGACGAGATTGCGCCCGCGCTCGAGGCCTTGAAGAAGGAAGGCAAGGCGACGGCCAAGGTCGAAATCTACGCCGCCAAGGACGTGGACGAGACCGGCGTGCGCGACATGTATTCGCCGGCGCGGTGGATGCAGGAGCTGTATCCCGTTGACGAGGTCCTGGCCAAGAAACTGGATCTGCCGCTGGATGCGTTCAGCCTTCACCTGATGGACACGGCGCCCGCGGTCGAGACGCCGGCGCAGATCGCGCTGGCCGATCCGCCCAACGATCCGCCCAGCCCCACCTACCGGGTGCGCGCGCTCGACGCCGCCGGCAACGCCATCCTCGAGCGCGAGTTCACCGTGGCCACGGTGATGACGCCGTACAGCGGCGTGATCCCGGCCTACGAGAACGTGCAGGTCGAAACCGGCTGGCTGAAGATCGCGCAGGGTGGAACG
>DATNED010000185.1:0-34297 GCA_035553115.1 Terriglobales bacterium
CCTGACTTCAACGGACTAGCTGCGGGCGGGGAGGCCGAGGAAGCTCATGATGAGTTGCAGATCTTTCCAGGCTTCGCGTTTTTGCGAGGGATCGCGCAGCAGGTAGGCGGGGTGATAGGTGACGACGAGGTGCGTGTTCAGGCCCTCGTGCGAGAGCTGGTGCACGCGCCCGCGCACCGAGGCGAGCGGCCCCTTGAACGGGCGCAGCGCCTGGGCGGCGGTGGCCCCCAAAGCGCACACGATCTTGGGCTGAATGGCTGCGAGCTGACGCCAGAGAAACGGCGAGCAGGCGGCGCATTCGTCGGACTCGGGGGCGCGGTTGTCCGGGGGGCGGCACTTGATGACGTTGCAGATGTACACCTGCTCGCGCGCCAACCCCATGCCCTTTTGGATCATATCCGTCAGGAGCTGGCCGCCGCGGCCGACGAAGGGCAAACCCTGGAGGTCCTCGTCCGCGCCGGGCGCCTCGCCGACGAAGACGAGCTCGGCGCGGGGGTTGCCGGCGCCGAAAACGATCTTGTTGCGGCCGCGGTGGAGCTTGCAGCGCCGGCAATCGGGGCCGAGGTCGGATTGGATGACTTCGAGGGATTCAGATTCCTGCGGAAGCGATGCTTCGCTTCGAGCCGGGGCGAGCGGGACCGCCGAAGTCCCAGCCAGCGGGATGCGGACGCGTTCCACGCCCATTTCTTGCTGAAAGCGCAGGTATTCAGCGAGGATGTGGGGCGGCATGGGCGAGGGCGAGGGCGGCGTCGAGAATCAAATCGGCGATCACGGGTTTGGGAGCGCGGGCGAGCGCGCGTTCGTCGCCGTTTCCAACCAGGGTCGCAGCGTTCTCGTCGGAGTCAAAGCCGATCTCGGGATCGCTGACGTGGTTGAGCACGATCAAGTCGGCGCGCTTGGCGGCCAGCTTGGCGCGGGCGTACTCCAGGCCGCGGGCGGCATCGGTCTCGGCGGCGAAGCCGATGAGAACTTGCCGCCCCTTGCGGCGCCCGAGTTCGGCCAGGATGTCGGGCGTCGGTTCGAGCTCAAGGTGCAAGCCCGCGCCGGACTTCTTGAGCTTTTCCGCACTGATGTGCTTCGGGCGGTAGTCGGCCACCGCCGCAGCCATGATGGCGAAGTCGCAGGCTGGAAAGAAGGCTAAGGCGGCCTCCGCCATTTGCGCGGCGGTGGTGACGTGCACGACCTCGACCCCGGCGGGCGCGGTCAGCGCGGTCGGTCCGGCGATGAGGCGCACCTGCGCGCCGCGGCGGCGCGCCGCCTGGGCAAGCGCGAACCCCATCTTGCCGCTGGAGCGGTTGCTCAGGAATCTCACAGGATCGAGCGCCTCGCGGGTGGGACCGGCGGTGACCAGGATGCGTTGCCCGCGCAAGTCTTCCATGGGCGCGGCGCCGGCCGGCACCGCGGATTGAACGGCGGCAAAAATGGCATCGGGTTCGGCCATCCGCCCTTCGCCGTGCATGCCGCAAGCCAACTCGCCTTCGGCGGGCGGCACGACCACCACGCCGCGCTCGCGCAGGCGGGCGAGGTTGGCCTGGGTGGCGGGGTGACGCCACATCTGGACGTTCATGGCAGGCGCGACCACCAGCGGCGCCGGCGTGGCCAGCAGCAGCGTGGTCAAATAATCGTCGGCCAGGCCGGCGGCGATGCGGGCCAGGGTATGGGCGGTGGCGGGGGCAACGACGGCGACGTCGGCGGCCTGCGCGGCGGCGATGTGCTCGATGGAAGCAGCCCCGGGAGCGAATAAATCTTCGAGCACCGGCTCGTCGCTGAGCGCGGCCAAGGCGCGCGGCGCAACGAACTCCCGGGCGGCGCGGGTGAGCACCACCTGCACGCGATCGCCGTTGCGGCGGATCAGGCGCACCAACTCGGCGGTCTTATAGGCGGCGATGCTGCCGCTGACGCCGAGAAGCACGCGCACGGCGGATTACTCCTCGATCACTCTCCTGCGGGCGGGGCAGCCTCGTCCGCAGCGGGGTTGGTGGGGAGAAGGGTGAACTCGAGCAATCCGCTCATGGCCTCGGCCTGGGCTACGCGCGTGTGCTTGCGCGAGGGGGGCGGAATGAGCGGCCGGGCGCCGGCCTGGAGCTTGCGCGCGCGGCGGGCGACGACGTGAACAAACTGATACCGGCTGGGCACATCTTCAACGCTTTGAAACGGTCCCCACATTCAAACCTCCTCCAAACCGAACGAGCGCAGCACCGGGGCCAATCGCACCGCCGCATTGGGCAGGCGGCAAGCCGCCGCCCGGGCGCACGCCTCGGCTTCGGCGCCGCGATGGCAGCGGACGATGGCGGTCAACTCCTCGACGGATTCCTCCAGCCGATCGTTAATCACCAAGTACTCATATTCATTATAAGCGCCAATCTCCCGGGAGGCGTCGGCGAGGCGCTTTTCGATCACGGCGGGGGCGTCGAGGCCGCGGTTGCGCAATCGCCGATCGAGGGTGGCGCGGTCGGGGGGGGCGATGAAGATGGTGACGGCGGCGGGGATGCGGCGCTTGACTTGGGCGGCGCCCTGGACGTCAATGTCGAGCACCAGATCCTGCCCCCGGGCCTCGGCGTCGCGCAGGAACGACCAGGCGGTGCCGTAGAAGTTGCCGAACACTTCCGCATGCTCGAGGAATGCGCCTTCGGCGAGCATGGCCTCGAAGCGGGCGCGGTCCACGAAAAAGTATTCGCGCCCGTCCTGCTCGCTCCCGCGCGGCGGGCGCGTGGTGTACGAGATCGAAAAGCTGAGGCCCGGCACGCGCTGGAACAATTCCGTCACCAGCGTGGTCTTGCCCGAGCCCGAGGGGGCGGAGATGATGAACAGGGCCATGGGCCGGCTACTCGAAGTTCTGCACCTGTTCGCGGATGCGTTCGATGGCGGCTTTCAATTCGAGGCCCAAGGCGGTCGAGCGCAGGGCCGCG
Source organism: Terriglobales bacterium (assembly GCA_035553115.1). GTDB lineage: Bacteria > Acidobacteriota > Terriglobia > Terriglobales > SCQP01 > SCQP01. The sequence goes on from DATNED010000185.1 coordinate 2,910, forward strand.
TCATCGGCGGCGGTGGTTTTGGCGAGCAGGGTATTGGCCTCGCGGTTCAACTCCTGCGCCAGGAAGTCGAGGCGGCGGCCGATTTCGCCGCCGGCGGCCAGCAAGGCACGGCACTGCGCGACATGCGCCTCGAGGCGGACCAATTCTTCGCTGACGTCGCTGCGCTCGGCGAGGAGCGCGGCCTCCTGCAGCATGCGCTCCTGGGGAACGGCTGCGCCGGAGAGCAGCTCCTGCATGCGGGCGCGGAGCCGGGCGAGGCCCGCGCTCTCCATGGCCGGGCGCAGCGCTTTGACTTCCGCCTGCAGGGCGGCGATGCAGTCGAGCTGCCGGGTGACATCGAGCGCCAGCGCCGCCCCCTCGCGCTGGCGCATCAGGCAGAGATCGGCGAGGGCGGCTTCAAAGGCGGCCAGCACCTGCGGCTGGAGGGTCGCTGCATCGGGAGCGGCAACGTCGCCCGAGGCTGAGGTCCAGACGCCGGGGAAGCGCAGCACATCGGCGACCGAGGGATGCGCGTCGAGATCGAGGCGTTGGCTCAACTGCGCATGCGCGGCAAGGTAGGCTTCGACCGCGGCGGAGTCCAGCCGGGCGGCCGAAGCCGAGTCGGCGCGGGCGAGGGAGATGCGCACCTCGATGTGGCCGCGGCGGATGGCGCGGCGAAGGTGCTCGGCGAGATTCGGCTGCCACGGCTCGCACTCCTCCGGAATCTGCCAGCGCGGGTCGAAGTAGCGCTGATTGCCGCTTTTCAAGGTAACAGTGACGCTGACGCCGGCGCGCTCGCGCCGCGCTTGGGCGAAGCCGGTCATCGAAGCCGGCGCCGAGGCTGGAGCGGCGCTACTCACGGCCGGGGACGCGTTCGGGTTCGGGCGGGGTGTAGCGCGGCTGGACGGAGAGCTCCCGCAGGCGCTCCATCAATTCGCGGCGGCGCTGGCTGTGCAGCTCGGTCTGCAGCTCGCTCAGCGCCAGCGCCACCACGTCGTAGTGGTGCAGGCCGCGGTATTCGGGATCGGCGGTGACCTCGACCCAAAGGTTGTGGATCAGGTCAATGTCTTCGGGGCGGAGGCGGGGAGTATGGGGGCCGAGGTGGACGACGTAGACGGAGTTGTCCGGGGAGACGATGCGCAGATCAAGGCGCGGGCGCGGTTCGGCCAGCTCCTCCCAGGCATCGCCGGTCATCTTGCTCTGATCGAGCACCGAACGCTGCACCGAGGCCCCCTCGACGATGGTGCTGGATTCGAGCCGCTGCGCGGTGGTGACGATGGTGTGGTAGGCGTTCGAGCCCGGGACGACGAGCAGCGAGACCGGCTTGCCGGCCTTTTCGGCGAGCGAGACGACGCCGGTGAAGAGCTCCTGTTCGTACTGATCGAAGGCGCGCTTGTCGTCGGCCACGGCGGGGCCGGCGAAGCTCCGGAACAGGCGCACGGTCATGACCACGATGTCTTGCTTGACGGTGTCGGTCTGCGCCAGCGTGGCCTCGAGGTGGTGCAGCGAGTGCGGGTCGCGGACCGTCACCAGGACGTTGCCGGGGCGCACTCCCAGGCTGTCGGCGACCACGTCGGCGCTGCCGGCGATGCGGAATTTCTCCAATTGCGCATCCCGGGCCCGCTGCCGCTTGCTGATGCGTTCGCTGACGATGAAGGTCGCGAAGAAGGCAGCCGTGAACAGCGAGCCGGCGATGGTGGCGATTTCCTTGGTGAACAGGTTCATGATCGCGGTCGAAAGCAGGACGATCGCGATCAAACACAGCCCCAGCGGGATCTCGCGGCCCGCGATGCGGAAATTGAGCGGAACCTTCCACTCGCGCCCTTCGGGTTCCTTGAAGCGCAGCACCAGAACGGCGACCGCCAGGAAGGTGAAGCTCCAAATCAGCCCGAAGGCGTAGCCTTCCCCCAGCTGATAGACATTTCCCCAGGTGATGACGATGACGATCAGCTGAAGGATGACGATCAGGTTGACAATGCGGTAGGTCGTGCCGTAGCGGCTGTGCGGGCGGCGGAACCAATCGGTCATGACCCCGTCTTCGCTGACGCGGTTGAGCACGCCATTCGAGCCGATGATGGCGGTGTTGACCGCGCCGGAGAGCATGAGCGCGCCGACCAGCACCACGAAGCCCTGGAATACCAGGCGCAGGGTGTAGGGGCCGGTGAGGTACATGGCGAGGCCGCCAAGGGGATTGTCGAGGAAACGGCCCCGCACCGAATCGGGAATGATCATCACCACGAAAAAAGCCGAGAGCGAGGTGAACAGCAAGCTGTAGATGAAGATCACCAGCCCGGCGCGCTCGAGGTTCTTGACCTTCGGGCTTTCAATTTCGCGGTACACCTGCGCCAGCGTCTCTTCGCCGCTCATCGCCAGCACGGAGTGGCCGAAGCCGATGAGCGCGGCCAAAAGCGCGATCCTGGTGACGCTGCTGTTCGTCAGCCAGCCCAGCGCGTCGGCGCCATAGCGCATGTTCTCGCGCAGCGGAAGCGGGGGAAGGTGCGCGCCCTGGTGCATCAACGTGAACAAGGACCAGCCGATCATCAGCACCACCATGACGGTGGTGATTTGCATGATGCGCAGCGCCTTCTCGCTGGTCTCGTGGATGCCTTGGATGTTCTTCCACCAGAAATAGCCGGTGATGACCAGGGCAAACACCGCCGAGAAGCTGTTGACGTTGATTTGGAGCGGATGGCCGATATGGCCGCTGAGGTCCTGCACGAAGCCGGCCATGTACTGGCCGGCCGAGACCGCGCTGATCGGGCCGGTCAAGAGGAAATCGAACATCAGCGCGGAGACGGCCACCTTGGCCAGGGTGCTGCCCAGCGCTTCCTTGACCACGCGGTACACGCCGCCGCGCACAAACATCGTGCTGCTCTCGATATAGAGCGCCCGCACGGCGTAGCTGAAGAGCATGACCGCGAGGATGAACCAGGGCGCGCTCTTGCCGATGGCGCGCTCGGCGATGCCGCCCACGTAGAATGCGGACGAGCCGAGGTCGGCGAGGACAATGGCCGCCGCGCGCCAAAAGGAGATGAAGGTCAACATCACCGTGGTGGCGACGAAGACCTTGGCGGCGGGCCTGCGCAAACTCTCGATCGGAGGTTTGCTCGACATGCCTACCGGCTACAGTTTTTCAGCGAATTCGCAAGCCGAGCAGGATAGATACATGCCACCAGCCACGTTCATGGAGCGGTTGCGGACGCGCTTGACCACGCGCACGGGTTTCCCGCACTTGGGACAAACCTGCTCTGGCGACTCGCCGGCCTTGGCGCGGTCGGCGGTCTTGGCTACCTTACCCATTCATCACCCTCCTGCGATTGAATATCGGAGGTACGATTTTACCCTATTCGGCCAAGTAGACCTGCACTTTGGTGCCGCGGCGCGCGCCCAGGAGCTCGGCTGCGGACGCGCCGCCAGCCGAGATTTCCAGCCAGCCCTCGGCGCCCCAGAGGAGGCCGACTTGATTGGGGGCGAGTTCGGCATAGGCGCGAACCCACCGTGCAACGCTGGTCCCGGCAATCGCCAGCGATCGGGGCGCGTCGGCAGCGACAACATTCGTGATGAGATTGCCGAAGCGATCCGCGCAAAGCACCTCGCCCAAAATCCCGTCTGGAGTAGGGCGCGTGCGCGGGAGGCCCAAGCGCTGCCAATCCGGCGCCGGGCTGCCCAGGCGTTGGGCTTGCACTCCCTGAAATAAGAGTGCGGCCAGCGGCACCAAGGCGTCGCGGGCGGCGAAGGTGGTGCGGGGCTCGAACGGAGCGGTCCAGACCTCGGCGGCGGGCTCGCGTTCGAGCGCGAGGCCGAGCACGCCGTTGTCCATGGCCAGAAACCGTTGTCCAGCGGCGCTGGCCAGGAGCACGCGGGAAAATTCTGACTCCGCAGCCGGATCAAGGCCCACCAGATGGACGGTTCCGGCGGGATAATAGAAGCAGGACCTCAGCAACTGAAAGGCGGGTCCGAACGTGTCTCCGGGAGCAAAGTCGTGGCCCAAATCCACGAGATTCGCGCCGGGACAGCGCGTCAGCAGCGCGCCTTTGAGGATCGCCGTGTAGGCGGAGGCGCTGCCGAAGTCGGTGGTGAGGGTGATGATCTGGGCGGACATGATGGAAGAGGCGGGTTTACGGCGCGCTGAAAAGTAGGTTATACCTCTTAATGGGGCATTTGCAGGAACGGGAGAACGCAAGCAATGTCAACGGTGCACTCGACGGCAGGGACGCGCGGGCTGGAAGATGTGGTGGCTTCGCCCTCTTCGATCTGTTTCATTGATGGCGACAAAGGCGTCCTCGCCTATCGCGGCTACGACATCCACGATCTCGCCGAGCGTTCGACCTTCGAGGAGACCGCGTTTTTGCTGTGGTTCGGCAAGCTGCCGACTTCGGCCGAGCTGGCGAGTCTGAAGCAGGAACTGCGGCAGGCGAGCCCGCTTCCACCCGCGGCGCTGCAGCTGCTTGCGGGCTTCCACTCCAGCGCGAAGGACGCCGCCCCCATGGACACGCTGCGGACCATGGTTTCGGCCCTCGGCCTGTACGACGCCGATGCGCGCGACATGAGCCGCGAGGCCAACGTGAGGAAATCCATCCGCCTGCTGGCGCAAACCGCGACCCTGGTGGCGGCGCTGGACCGGGTGCGGAAGGGCAAGCCGGTGGTGGCGCCGGCGTCGGATCTGTCGCTGGCCGGCAACTTCCTGTACATGCTCAACGGCGAGCGCCCGTCAGCCACCGCCGAGCGCGCCTTCGACATCGCGTTGATTCTGCATGCCGACCACGAGTTCAATGCCTCCACCTTCGCGGCGCGGGTGACGGCGGCGACGCTGAGCGACATCCACTCCGCTGCGACCAGCGCGGTGGGCGCGCTGAAGGGGCCGCTGCACGGCGGCGCCAACGAGGCGGTGATCAACCTGTTGCTGAAAGTGGGGAAGAACGATCCGATCGTCTACATCCAGGATCTGATCGCGAAGAAGGTGAAAATTCCGGGATTCGGCCACCGTGTGTACCATACCGAGGATCCCCGCGCGACCCATCTGCGGCAGATGTCGCGCGAGCTGTGCCAAGCGGCCGGGCTCACCGCCCTTTACGAGCACTCGCACCAGATCGAGGAGTACATCAAGCGCGAAAAGAAGCTCAACCCCAACGTGGACTTCTACTCGGCCTCCGCCTACTACGCCATGGGCATCAGCCCCGACCTCTACACCCCGATCTTCGCGGTGTCGCGCATGAGCGGCTGGACCGCGCATGTGCTCGAGCAATACGCCGACAACCGGCTCATCCGTCCGCGGGCGGAGTACATCGGTCCGGTGGTGCCGCAGGCCTACGTGCCGCTGGATAAACGCTAAACGCTAAACGCTAAGCGATAAACGCGAAGCGCTAAGCGCCGCAAGCGCGCGCGAGTTTACGCCGGGCGGCGCACGATTTTGGGCAAGGGCGCGGCGACGATGTTGCGGCGAGCCAAATAGACAGCGGCTTCGGCAGCGACCTCGCCCAGAGCCATGCAGGCAGGGCAGGTTTCGCGGCCGGGATCGGGAATGGTTAACGCCAGCCGCCCCGTGCCGGCGCAGAGGGGGCACGGCACAGGATCGGCGACGTTCTGCCGGGAGGTTTCCGTAGGTTCGGACGGCATCGGGCTGAAAGGAGCACGCGGAGGGCCGTTGCCGCGCATCTGGAAACAAACGACTTGCGCTGCCGCGCGCAGGTCTCGTGGGAAGCCAGCGTACAGGCTTGTGCAAATCCTTGCCACCGGCAGCGGCATACTATTTCCCATGCGCACGCTCGCATCCAACGTCGTGTTCGGGGACATGTTCGGCGTGGAGTGCGGGCCATGGGCAGAGGCGGTTCCCTATGTCCGCTAAGGCGCCGGTGACGGCGGCGGTGCGCGCGCTGCGCGCGGCGGGGGTGCAATTCCGCGACCATCTCTACGCCTATGAGGAACACGGCGGCACGGCGGCGTCGGCGCGGGCTCTGGGGGTGGAGGAGCATCGGGTGATCAAGACGCTAGTGATGGAAGACGACACGCGCGCCCCCTTGATCGTGCTGATGCATGGCGATCGCGAAGTTTCCACCAAGGACCTGGCACGGCAGTTGGGCAAGCGCAGCGTCGAGCCCTGCCGCCCCGAGGTCGCCGAGCGCCACACCGGGTACCTGGTCGGCGGCACGTCGCCGTTCGGAACCCGGCACAAGCTCCCGGTTGCGGCCGAGGCCGGCATTCGCGCGCTGGGCTCGATCTACATCAACGGTGGAAAGCGAGGCTACCTGGTGGAGTTGGCGACTGCGGATCTGTGGCGGTTGCTCGAGCCGGTCGAGGTGCAGGTGGCCAGGCCATGAACCCTCGCATCCTGATCACGGGATCTTCGAGCGGGATCGGCGCGGCTTGCGCGCGGCATTTCGCGGCGGCGGGCTGGGAGGTGCTCGGCACCTCGCGGCGGGGCGGAGCTTGGATCGCGTGCGACCTCGCGACCGAGGCGGGAATCGCAGCGGCGGCGGCCGCCGTCGCGGCAGACTCCCGGCCGCTCGAGGCGTTGGTGCTTTCCGCCGGCGAATTCCTTGCCGCTTCGATCGAGCGCACCCCTCCGGAGGAGTTCGAGCGCATCTGGCGGATCACCGTGTGGGCCCGCCACGCGCTCACGCGAGCGCTGCTGCCGCAGCTGACGCCGCCGGCAGGGGCGCCGGCGCGGGCCGTCATCCATATTTCCTCGCTGGCCGCGCACCGCGACTTCCCGGACGAAACCGCCTACACCAGCGCCATGCACGCGGCGATCGGGCTGGCGCGGGCGCAGGACTCGGAACTGCGCGCGCGCGGCATCCGCGCTGCGGTGGTTTCGCCGGGGATGGTGCGCACCCCGCTCACCGAGCGCGCCTTCGGCGCGGCGGCGCTGGCGGGCGCCTTGGAGCCGGAGGCGATTGCCGCGAGCGTTTCGCGCTTGGTTGGGGTGATCCGCTCGGGCGGCTACATCCCCGAGATCCTTCACGTGCCCCAGAACTCGATGTAGATCGAGCGCGTCTCCCAAACGGTCAATCCCAGGCGGAGCTTGGCGGGAACGAAGGGGCGAAGCGCCTGCCAGATCCATTCGGCCAACGCCTCGAGCGAGGCGTCGGGAAGGATCTGGTCGAGATTGGCGTGATCCAGCTTTTCAATCACCTCGCTGGCGACGACGCGCTTGAGCTGGCGCGCGTCCAGGAGCATTGCGCCCGGCGGGCGCTCGCCCTCGACCATCACCGTGAACTCGTAGTCATGCCCGTGGAGATGGCGGTCGTAGCCGGCGTCGTTGGGGAACGAGTGCGAGGCGTTGAAGCGGAACCCGGTCTTGCCCAAGCGGAAGGTCGGCATCGGAAACAGTCTAGCGGTTCCGCGGGCGGTACACTCGGGCATGGCGTCTTCGCCCGGCCCGCACGCGTTTGCCATCTTGCCCAGCTCGCATGCGAAATGGCGGCAGGAGTGGCCGGCGGCAGCGGAGCTGGAGCGCATGCTGCGGGCGAATCTGCGCGGGGAAGTGCGGTTCGAGGCGGGCGCGCGGGCGCTATACGCGACCGATGCCTCGAATTATCGGCAGATCCCCATCGGCGTGGTGCTTCCGCTCGATGCGAGCGACGTGGAGGCCGCGCTGGCCGCGTGCCGCGAAGCGGGAGCGCCGGTGCTGCCGCGCGGCGCGGGCACGAGCCTGGCAGGGCAGGGATGCAATGCCGCGGTCGTGCTCGACTTCTCCAAGTACATGAACCGGCTGCTGGCGCTCGACCCCGGGGCCCGCCAGGCGCGGGTGCAGCCCGGCATCGTGCTCGACCGGCTGCGCGAGGCGGCCGAAGCCCATGGGCTGACCTTCGCGCCCGACCCGGCCACCCACAACCGCTGCACGCTCGGCGGCATGATCGGGAACAATTCCTGCGGCGTGCACGCGCTCATGGGCGGCAAGACGGTGGACAACGTGACCGCGCTCGAGGTGCTGCTCTACGATGGCACCCGGCTGCGGGTGGGGCCGACCCCGGAGGCGGAGATGCGCGCGGCCATTGCCTTGGGCGGGCGGCGCGGCGCGATTTATGCCGGCCTGCAGCGCCTTGCCGAGCGCCATGGCGAGGCGATCCGGCGAACGTTTCCGCGCATTCCGCGGCGGGTGTCGGGATACAACCTCGATGAGCTGCTGCCGGAGAACGGCTGCAATGTCGCGCGCGCGCTGGTGGGCTCCGAGGGCACCTGCGTCACCGTGCTCGAGGCCACGCTCGAATTGAAGCCCAGTCCGCCCTTTCGCCGTCTGGTCGCGCTCGGGTTCGCCGATGCCTTCGTTGCCGCCGACCATGTGCCCGCGATTCTCGAATTCCAGCCCATCGGGCTGGAAGGATTCGATGGCGTGCTCACCGATCTGATGCGCGCGAAGCATCTGCATCTGGGCTCCCTGGATCTGCTGCCGCCGGGGCGGGGCACGCTGCTGGTCGAGTTCGGCGCCTGGGAGGCTGGAGATCTGGCCCTCCAGGTCGAGCGATTTCTGGCGGCGGCGGGGCGGCTGCCTGGGCGGCCTGCGGCGGCCGCGTATTCGTCCGAGGAGGCGGCGCGCATCTGGCAGGTGCGGGAATCCGGGCTGGGCGCGACCGCCTTCGTGCCCGGCCGCGCCAGCGGCTGGGAGGGATGGGAGGATGCCGCGGTTGCGCCGGAGCGGCTCGGTTCCTACCTGCGCCGCCTGGCGGGGCTGATGGCCGACTACGGCTACACCACGCCTATGTATGGCCACTATGGGCAGGGATGCGTGCACATGCGCATCAACTTCGATCTCGAATCGGCGCCGGGGATTCTCGCATTCCGCGAATTCATCGATCGAGCCGCCGATTTGGTGATCGCGCATGGCGGCTCGATCTCGGGCGAGCACGGCGACGGGCAGGCGCGGGGCGCGCTTCTGCCCAAAATGTTCGGCGAGCCGCTGATGGAGGCCTTCCGCGAGTTCCGGCGGCTTTGGGATCCCGATGGCCGCATGAACCCCGGCAAACTGATTGATGCGGCCGAGCCCCACGCGGATCTGCGCTACGGCGCCGATTATGCGCCGCTGCAGCTGCAGACGTATTTCGCGCTCGAATCCGACGGCGGCTCCCTGGCGCACGCTGCCTCCCGCTGCGTCGGCGTGGGGCTGTGCCGCAAACAAGGCGGCGGCGCCATGTGCCCCAGCTACATGGCCACGGGAGAAGAACAGCACTCGACCCGCGGCCGCGCCCGGCTGTTGTGGGAGCTGATGCAAAACGAGGTGCTGCCGGGCGGCTGGGCGGAAGAGTCGGTGAAGGAGGCGCTGGATCTGTGTCTGGCGTGCAAGGCGTGCAAGTCCGAGTGCCCGGTGTCGGTGGACATGGCGACGTACAAGGCCGAGTTCCTGGCGCATTACTACGAAACCAAGCGGCGGCCCCTGGCGGCGCACCTTTTCAGCCGCATTGATGTTCTGGCGCGGGCGGGCGCGCTTGCCCCCGGCATCGCCAACACCCTGGGACGGGGTTGGGCGGGCGAGCTCTTCAAGCGCTGGGCGGGAGTGCACCCCGCGCGCCGGCTGCCACGGCTGGCGCGGTCGTTCCATCGCGGCAGGCGGTCGGTCGAGTGCAATCCGGGCGCAAGACCGGTGCTGCTCTGGGCGGATACGTTCAACAACCACTTGCGTCCGGAGACGCTGCGCGCGGCGCAAGCCGTGCTGGCGTCGGCGGGATTTTCGGTGCGGCTGCCGGCGCAGCCCTTGTGCTGCGGGCGGCCGCTGTACGATTGCGGCAAGTTGGAGCTGGCGCGGCGCTATCTTCTGCGGGTGCTGGAGCGCCTGGAAACCGAAATCGCCGCCGGCACGCCGGTGGTGGTGCTGGAGCCGAGCTGCGCGAGCGTGTTCCGCGATGAAATGGCGAACCTGCTGCCGCGCGACCCGCGCGCGGCGCGGCTGCGCGAACTTACGTTATCGCTCGGCCGCTTTCTCAAGGTCCACGCCCCTACCTGGCGTCCGCCGGCGATCGCCGGAGAAGTGATCGTCCACGGCCACTGCCACCAGCGCGCGCTCGAAGGCATGGACGCTGAGGTCGAGCTGCTGTGCGCAGCCGGGGCGCAGGTCGAGGTGCTGGATTCGGGGTGCTGCGGCATGGCGGGTGCGTTCGGCTTCGAGCGGGACAAGTATCGGATATCGCAGACGCTGGGCGAACGGGTGCTGCTGCCGCGGGTGCGCGGCGCGGGGGCGAGCGCGCGCGTTGTCAGCGACGGATTCAGCTGCCGGGAGCAGATCGAGCAGGGCACCGGGAGGGCGGCCCTGCATACTGCCGAATTGCTGGCCTCGGGGTTGGCGGCGCAGCCGTAGGCCGCTTCTAAACCTAGCGGAATCAATAGACAAAAGATTCTTTCGGGCTTTTCTAAAGCTTTTCTAATGCCCGCCGATCTCTGGATTTGCGGGGGGAAAGTGTCGCCCACGGAGCGCACGAACGCCCTCGCGAGGAGAGCAAGCATGGCTTTAGCAACCGATCGAATTCGCAAGCACCTGGGCGCGGGCTTCTTGGCTTTAGCCCTTTGCGCCTTCGCATCCTTGGCTGGCTGGATGCCCCAGGCTTCGGCGCAGACTGCCAACTACGGCGTGCTCGTGCACTTGAATGCCGCGACCGTAGCCAGCTTTGATATTCGCCACAACGTGGCTTCGCGGCAATTGAATCCGAACCGCGATCTGTACCTGATCACCGCCAGCGACGGCCGCACGGATGCGGCCCTGCTCGCCGAAGTGCTCACCGACCCGGCGGCCGGGCGGCCGGAGCTGAACGAGCCCATGAACCTCGACGGCACGCCGACGGGGTCCAATCTCGACGGCCAATCCAGCGCCTCGGTGCTCAACGGCCAGTCCAGCGCCTCGGTGCTGAACGGCGGCAGTTCCCCCACTTCTTCGACCACGACTTCCACTCCGCTGCTCGGCGGCCTGCTGAGCCCGGTGACCTCGCTGCTTGCGCCGGTATTGAACCCGGTCGGCAGCCTGCTTGGCGGCATTCTCAACCCGTTGCTGGGCTCGGTGCTGAACATCAACATCGGCATCTCGGGCGGCGGCGTGACGGTTACATCCTCCAATGGATCGGTGCTGAACTCGGCGCCGACGAACTTCTATGGGGCGGTGGTGCCGTCGAATTATCCCAACCAAGCAGTTGTAAGCCAGATCCAAGCGGGCGCGAGCACCCACTCGCTCGCGACCGGCAGCGGCGCCGTGGTGGCGCTGATTGACAATGGCGTGGACCCGTCGAACCCTGTGCTGACGCCGGTGCTGCTCGCCGGCAAGGGCTACAACTTCTACGACAACACCCCCAACTGGACCGCCTATGCCGACCTGGCGCTGGGGCCGGGGGGCACGTCGGGGCTCGATGGCCAGAGCTCGGCCTCGGTGCTGAACGGTCAATCTTCCGCTTCGGTCCTGAACGGCGGCACTTGCGCTGCCGAGTTTGGAACGGGCGGTACCCTGGCCGGCGGACAATCTTCGGCGTCGGTGCTGAATGGCGGCCAGTCCTCGGCTTCGGTCTTGAATAGCGCCACCACCACGGCCCAAGCGGTGGCGGCATTGCAGGCGATTCTGGCTTGCGATCCCGACTTCGGCCACGGCACCTCGGTGGCCGGCCTGATTCACCTGGTCGCGCCCAGGGCGATGATCCTGCCCATCAAGGCGTTCGGGCCGGGAGGCACCGCCAGCGCGGCAACGATTTACCAATCCATCACCTACGCGATTGATCAGCACGTGAACGTGATGAACCTGAGCTTCAGTGCGCTCGCCACCACGCCCGACGTGCAAGACGCGATCGCCGAGGCAGTGCGGGACGGCATTGTGGTGGTGGCAGCGGCGGGCAACTCCGACAGCGCGGCCGCGGTCTTCCCGGCGTCGCTGCCGGGCGTGACCGGCGTGGGCGCGGCGGACGGAACCCAAAGCCGCCTGCCCATCGCCAGCTTCTCGAACTTCGACTCCGGCGCCGGTTCGTTTGTGGACGTGGACGTCTCCGCTCCTGGCGTTCAGCTCTTCACGACCTACCCCGGCGCCGGCCAGATCTGGGCGACCAGTGACGGCACCTCCTTCAGCACGCCCTTGGTGGCGGGCGAGGCGGCGCTGCTGGCGCAGCTCAACCAGTCTGGCGACGCAGCGCGCTCGCTGATCGAACGCAGCGCGAATCCGGCCATCGAGGGCGACGCCAACGGCGCCCTGGGCCATGGCCTGGTCAATGTCTACGGCGCGGTGAAGGCGGCCGCGCCCCGCCTGTTCGGCTTGTGGTGGTAGCGGCGGTGTGCCGCTTCGAAGCGGGGGCGCCGCCCCCGCGGCTCCCTGCGGTCGCCTTTCCGCCCTCGGCCGGCGCAGAGGCGGGAGCGAGGAGAATCCTCTGGCGGACCGGATCAATCCGGTCCACCAGCACCTGAAGGCGGTCGCCGAGGCGGAATCTGCGCTTGCTGCGCTCGCCGATCCAATCCAGGCTGGCGGTGCGGAAGCGATACTCGTCGTCGGTGAGCACGCTGGCGGGAACGAAGCCCTCGATGAATTGGTCTTCAAGCTCCACGAAGAATCCCTCGCGTGTCGCATGCAGAATGATTCCCGCGAACTCCTCTCCGACGCGCTGCTCCATGAAGCGAACCTTCTTCCAATCCATCAAATCGCGCTCCGCTTCATCGGCGCGGCGCTCAGCCTCGCTGCTCTGACGGCAGATGGGCTCGAGCCCCTCACTGCGGGACCATTCCTGCGGCAGGTGTTCCTGGATCCGCTCCTGGCGAATGTCGAGCAGCGACTTGAGGATGCGGTGCACCATCAGGTCGGGGTAGCGGCGGATGGGCGAAGTGAAATGGGTGTAGCAGTCGGTGGCCAGGGCGAAGTGGCCGACGTTTTGGGTGCTGTACCGGGCCTGCTTGAGTGAGCGCAGCATCAGGAACGAAAGAATCCGCTCCTCCGGCTTGCCCGCGATTTGGGCGGCAAGCTTCTGGTAATTCCGCGGGCTGATCAGGAATTTGCCCGGCTGGGGCACCTCCATTACGCGCCCGCGCACCCGCATTTTTTGGATGGGCAGCGGGCCCACGCCGAGCGAGTAGCCGAAGGCGGCCGCGGTTTGTTCGAAGTCGGCCACCTTCTTCAAATCCGGCATCTCGTGGATGCGGTAGACCGAGGCTTCGACCTTGTCGCACAAATGCCGGGCGATGGTCTCGGCCGCGGCCAGCATGAACTCTTCGATCAGGCGGTGGGCGACATTGCGTTCGGATTTCACGATCGCCCGCATCAGCCCGAATTCATCAAACGTGATCTCGGGCTCGGGCAAGTCAAAATCAATCGAGCCGCGGCGCTGGCGCTTGGCATACAGCACGCCCTGCAGCTCCGCCATCAGCTCGAAATTCGCGGCCAGCGCCGCGAAGCGCGCGCGCGCCGCGGCGTCGCCCTCGACCACGGCGTTGACCTGGGTGTAGGTCATGCGCTCGGCGGAGCAAATCACGCCCGGAACGATCTCGTGGCGCAGGAGCTCGCCGCGGGCGTCGAACTCCATCAGGCAGCTCATCACCAGGCGGTCCTCGCGCGGCCGCAGGCTGCACAGGTCGGTCGAAAGCTCGGCCGGCAGCATGGGCACGGCGCGGTCGGGGAAGTAGACCGAGGTGCCGCGCAGCCGGGCTTCTTCGTCAATGGCCGAGCCGGGCGCGACGTAATAGGAGACGTCGGCGATATGCACCTGCAGCGCATAGCCGCCCGAGTCGGTGCGGGCTACGTGCACGGCGTCATCGAAATCGCGCGCGCTCTCGCCGTCAATGGTGACAATGGGTAGGCTGCGGAAGTCGCGGCGGCGGGACAATTCCTCGGCGGGCAGCTCGCGCGGCAGCGCCGCGGCCTCGGCCAGCACCGCGGGCGGGAAACGATGGGGCAGGTGATGCTTGCGGATGGTGATCTCGACGTCCACGCCGAAATCGTCGGGGCGGCCCAGGACCTCGACCACGCGGCCCACCGCCGGAGCGCCGGCCGAGGGGAAGCGCGTGAGCTCCACCTCGACCGCAAGCCCATCCAGCGATGCGGGGGCTTGGGCTGCGGGGGCGCCCAGCACGCGATGGGGATTCGCCCCCGGCGCCGGAGCGGCGGCATCGGGCGGAATGCGCACGCGCTCGCGCACGCGCTCATCGAAGGGCTGGACGTAATCGCCGCGCGGGTCTTGATGGTAGATGCCGGCCAGCATGGCTTGGGCGCGCACCAGGACGGCGATCACGCGGCCTTCCAGACGCTCCTCCCCCGGCGGCCGCGCTTTCGTGGGCGCAACTTCGACCGTCACGGTGTCGCCCTGCATGGCGCCGCCGGTGGCGGGCGGCGGAATGAAAATGTCGACGCCCGAGGGCAGCGGGCGTTCGGGCGTGACGAAGCCGTAGCCGTCGCGGTGGAGCGAGATGCGGCCGCGGACCTCGCCGCGGCGCACTGGCTCCGGCGTCGCGCGAAGCGGCCCGGACTTGGCCGCGGCGCTCGGATCCGGCGCGGCGCGCAGCTCGAACATGTGGCGGCGCTCGGCCACGCGGCCCTCGCGCACGAGTGCGGCCAGAACGCCCTTGAGCGCGTGCCGCTCGCCGCCGCGGATGTTGAGGCCGCGCAGCAGCTGCTTCTGCGACGCGCGCCGGTCGGGGGCGCCGGCGAGGAAATGCAGGATCAGGTCGGCGGAGATCATCGCATTATCCGGCCGCCGCGAGCTTGCGCCGTTCGATCAGCCAGCCGCGCTGCAGGGTGTCGAGGTCGCCATCCAGGACGCGGTTGACGTCGCCGATCTCGAGCTTGGTGCGGGTGTCTTTGCACATCTGATAGGGCTGGAGCACATAGCTGCGGATCTGGCTGCCGAAATCAATGTCGAGCTTGCTGTCTTCGACCTTGCGGGCGGCAGCGCGCTTCTTCTCGAGCTCGTGCTCGTAGAGGCGCGAACGCAGGATCTTCATCGCCATGTCCTTGTTCTTGTGCTGCGAGCGCTCGTTCTGGCACTGCACCACGATATTGGTCGGCAAATGGACGATGCGCACCGCCGAGTCGGTCATATTGACGTGCTGCCCGCCCTTGCCGCCGGCGCGGAAGGTGTCAATGCGCAGGTCCTCTTCGCGGATGTTGATCTCGATTTTGTCGTCAATTTCCGGGCTGACGAAGACGCTGGCAAACGAGGTATGGCGGCGCTTGGCCTGGTCGAAGGGCGAGATGCGAACCAGGCGGTGGACGCCGCTCTCCGATTGCAGCAGCCCGTAGGCGTATTCGCCCTCGATGGTGATGGTGGCGGACTTGATGCCCGCTTCCTCGCCCTCCTGCCGGTCGTTGACCGAGACCCGGAAGCCGTGGCGCTCGGCCCAGCGCGTGTACATGCGCAGCAGCATTTCGGCCCAGTCCTGGCTTTCGGTGCCGCCGGCGCCGGGATGGATGGTGAGGATGGCGTTGAGGCCATCGTTTTCGCCGCCGAGCAGCGTGCGGGTTTCGATCGCCTCCAGGTTCGAGCGCAGCGCGGTCTGCTCGCGCGCGATCTCCTCGAGCACGGGCTCGCCCTCGCGCGCCAGCTCGAAGTAGGCGCCAAGATCCTCGAGCGTGCGCGCCAGGCGCTGGTCGTCGTCCAGCAGCTCCTGCACCCGCTTGCGCGAGCGGTTCACGGCCTGCGAGCGCGCCGGATCGCTCCAGAAATCCGGCGCCGCGGCCTGCTGATCGAGTTCGGCGAGCTGCTTGCTCAGCGCGGGCGGGTCAAAGATACACCCGGACGTCGTGCGCCTGGGCGGCTAGTTGCTGGTGTTCGCGCTGCAGTTCGTCCAGATCCATGCCCATTCATTCTACCGTGCCCCTGCCGCGCCCGCGCGCGCTGCGAGCGTGGTGGCGATCTGGATCCGGGCGGATGCGATGCCATCGGCGGTGGCTTCCAGCACGACCGTTCCGGCCGAGCGGCGGGACTGCACCAGCACCATGCAGAGGCCGTTGAAGGCGCTGCGCTGGCTGGCGTGGTCGGGCTCATGGCTGCTGGGATCGCCGTTGCCGACGCCGAGGATCCGTCCCGGTCCGTCGAGCGTGAAACGAACCAGGTTCGACGCGGTGGGCACGAGATGCCCGGCGGCGTCGCGGACCTCGACCGCGACCACGCTCAGGTCCTCGCCGTCGGCGCGCAGGCCGGTGCGATCGGGGCGGAGCGCCAAGGCGGCGGGCGGGCCGGTGGTGACGCGGGTCGAGGTGACCTCGACGCCGCTCTTGCTCCTGCCGCGCGCGCTCAGCACTCCCGCCGCGTACGGCACCGTCCAAGCGGCGTGCCCCTGGGGCTCGACCCGGCGACTGCCGAGGCTGCGCCCGTTCAGCAGCAGCTCGACCTCCTCGAGGTTGGTGTGGCACCAGACCTCGATCGGCTGCCCCTCGCTCCCGGCCCAATTCCAGTGCGGAAACAGATGCAGCACCGGCTTCGCCGTCCACCAGGATTGGTAGTAATAGAAGCTGTCCTTGGGAAAGCCGCAGGTGTCCAGGATGCCGAAATGCGAGCTGATGCAGGGCCAGCCATACGGGCTGGGCTCGCCGCGGTAGTCGAAGCCGGTCCAGGCAAAGCCGCCGGCGAGGAACTTGCGGACCGCGAAAATCTTCCACCACCCCTCCGCATTGAGGGCGTAGCCGGGGAAGTTCACGTCGTAGGCGCTGACGTAGCCGCGCTCCTTGTCGTTGGCGTAGATGCCGCGGGTGGAGACGGCGCTGGCGGTCTCGCTGCCGAAGCAGGGCTGGCGCGGAAAGCGGCGGTGGAAATCGTCAATGTGCGGTGCGGTCTGGGCGCTGCCGCCGCCGTTGCCGTAATTGAAACCCTGCACGTCCACGACGAGCGATGCGCCCCGCCCCCAGCCGCCGTTCATCGCCAAGGTGACCGGGCGGGTGGGATCAAGCTTTTTCGCCAGACGCTTCATGCTGGCGAGGATCCTCCCGCCGGCTTCGGTCCCCTGCAACGGCTCCTCGTTTCCCAGCGACCACATGACGACCGAGGGGTGGTTGCGGTCACGGCGGATGAGGCGTTCCAGTTGGCTCAGCCCCTCGGGGGTCGAGGCCATCATTCGGGTTTCATCCAGCACCAGCATGCCGAGGCGGTCGCAGGCGTCGAGCAATTCCGGCGTGGGCGGGTTGTGGCTGGTTCGGTAGGCATTGCATCCCATCGCCTGCAGCCGCTCGATCCGGTAGCTCTGGAGCCGGTCGGGCAGCGCTGCGCCCACGCCGGCGTGATCCTGGTGGTTGCAGGTGCCCTGCAACTCGACCCGTTCATTGTTGAGAAAGAAGCCCTGGTCGGCATCGAAGCGGAGGCCGCGGATGCCGAAGGGAATCGAGATCGCGTCGCCTCCGCCTGCGCCCTCGAGCCCGCACTCCGCCTGGTACAGATGGGGACGTTCGAGCGACCAAAGATCGGGGTTGGCGATGGCTGCGACCGCGGTGAGCTCGGTTGTGCTCCAGGGCGCGACCTCGGTTTGGGCGGAGCGCGCGCGGATGCCGCCAACGGACACGGCCAGCCGGACGGAGGCGGCGGCATCGCCGGCGTTCGTCACCTCGGCGGCGACCGTCACCAGAGCCCGGCGGCTGCGGACCTCGCTGCGCACGGCCACGCCATCGGGTTCGAAATGCAGCGGCGGCGTGCGCGTGAGCCAGACGTGGCGGTACAGGCCCGCGCCTTCGTAGAACCACCCCTCGCCCAGGGTGGCGTCGGCGCGCACGACCAACACGTTCTCGGCGCCAGGGTTGGCGAGATCGGTGAGATCGAAGCCGAAGGGCGCGTATCCGCTGAAGCTCTCTCCCAGGAAGGCATTGTTGAAGAACACCATCGCGTGGCGGAACACGCCGTCGAAATCCAGGCGCAGCCGCTGGCCGGCGTCCTCGCCGGGAAGCTGAAACACACGACGGTACCAGCCGATGCTGGTGGCCGGATACTTCCGTCCCAGCGGCTTGCTCCCATGGGCCACGAGCGCGGGGTCTTCGACAAAGGGCAGATCCACGGCCCAGTCGTGCGGCAGCTCGATTTCGGACCAGGCGCGATCGTCGAAGTTGGCGCGGGCTGCGCGCACCGCTCCGGTGGTCTTGGCAAAGGTCTCCTGGTTGCGGCCCAAGCCGAAGTCCGCTGCGGCATCGTCGGCGTCGCCGAGATGGAAGCGCCAGCCCAGGTCGAGCTGCTCGCGGCGGCGGGGAAGTGCCGCAGGCGCAGGCAGCGCAGGCCCTGCCGGCACTGCGAAGGTTGCGGCATCAGAGGAGAGCGGCGTGGCCAGCGCCGCGGCGGAGAGGGCGAGGCCGGCCTGGAGCGCTTGGCGGCGGGTCATCACCGCCATCTTGCCCTGAACCGGTTGCGGTGACAACCCGCATTCAGGATCGCCTTCAATCCCGAAGGTTCATCCGACGCTCTGCGGCGAGCGCGCCGAGGGCGGCGGAGATCAGGACGCACAGCCACGCCGCCCAGTCGCCGTAGCGGGTGTAGATCGTCAAGCGGGTCTCGGGGCTGAAGCCCGCCTCGAGCGCAGCGGCGGTGAAGCGCGGCAGCTCGGCGGTGATGCGACCGTAGGGATCAATCACCGCAGTCAGGCCATCGTTGGTGTCGCGCAGCAGCCAGCGCCGGTTTTCCATGGCGCGGACTTGCGCCATCATCAAGCCTTGGGCGGCCGCCGAGGAAGTGCCGTACCAACTGTCATCGCTTTGGTTGACCAGCCACTGGGCGCCGAGGCGCACGTCTGCGCGCGCCAGGGCGGGGAAGATGGACTCGTAGCAGACCAGGGTCGAAAACACTCCGCCTTCGATGTGGAACAGCACCGGCGCGCGGCCGGGAACGAAGTCGCCCACCCCTTGCACCAGCTTGCCCACGCCGGCAATGCGCTGGAACCAACCCGGCAGCGGAACATATTCGCCGAAGGGCACCAAGTGGCGCTTGTCGTAGCGCTCGCCGGTGGTGCCATCGGCGCGGACCAGGAGCGAGGAGTTGCGCGGCGCCCCGTAGTTGGCGGCAGCGTAGGTGACCTCGCTGAACAAGAACGCGGCGCGCGTGCGTGAGATCATCTCGGCGGCGGCGGCTTGGAACTCGGGCTGTTCGGCGTAGTCCAGGGGCGCAGGCTGCTCCGGCCAAACGATCAGGTTCACCGGCCGCGACGGCGTGCTTGGCAGGGACAACCGCTGCTGCGCCGCCAGGAAACGGGTCAGGCCGCCGCCGGACCAACCCTGGTCCAAGGGCGTGTTGGGCTGCACCAGCATGGCGCGCAGCGCGCGCTCGGGGTTCGTCGGCGCATGATACGGCCACGAGGCAAACGCCAGCAGCAGCCCCAGGGCGCTGGCCTGGACGGCATCCATGCGCACCGGCCAGCGCGCCGGCTGCTTGCCGCGGGATTCCCAGAAACGCATCGCCAACGCAGCCACCAGCGTGTTGGCCAGCGCGATCAAGAAACCGGCGCCATAGACGCCGGCCACCGGCGCGGCCAGCATGAAGCCCGGATGCTGGTATTCGGCGTAGCCGAGCAGATTCCAGGGGAAGCCGCCCATCGGGGTATAAGTGCGCAGCATCTCGACCGCGACCCAGAGAAACGGCAGCGGGAGCAGGCGGTGACCAGCGCCCCGGCCGATCCAGTAGCCCGCAAGGGCGAACAGCGCAAGGTATGCGCCCATGAGCGCAAGAAACAGGAAGAACACCAGGCCGGCCAGCACCGGGCTCAAATCCCCATAGCGGTGGATGGTGGATGCGATCCAGGGGCAGCTCACCCCGAAAAACACCGCGCCTGCAAGATACCCCGGCCACAGCGCGCGCCAGGCGCTGGGCGCGCGGGCCACCACGATCCAGAGCGGAACCAGGGCCAGCCACGCCAGCCATTCCCAGCCCAGGGAAGGGAAGGCCGCGCCCAAAGCGGCGCCGGAAACTGCTGCGGCGGCGAGCGCTCCGAGCCAGGTTGCCGGTGCCGTTCGCGCAGCGCCTCGAGCCGGAAGTCTGGGGAGTTTCACCCGGGTTGCGCCCATGTGGTCATTATCATATTGCATTGCGGGGCCGCTCGGCGCACAATACAGCCGTCCGGTGACCTATTCGGGGAAAAAGGGGGAAAGACACTGTGAAAGGCAATAAGTTCGGACGCATCTTCCTGGTGGTCTTCATCGTGGGCACGATCATTGAATTCTGCGGCGCGATGCTCATGCGGCCGGCGCTCGAAGCGAATGGCGGCGTGCCTTGGCGCACGGACCTTACCGCGCTCGGCTATGTGGGATTCCTTCTCATCGGCATTATCTATGCGTTTTCGTTCACCTTCATCTTCCTGCAGGGCTACCGCGGCCACGGGCCGGTGGAAGGGGTGCGCTTCGGCATTTGGGCTACGCTGCTGGCGTCGGTGGCGCCGAATTTGGCCTACGGCCTGATGCTGCCGGAAGGGCGGAAGGTCCCGGTCGAGTTCATCGCTGTGGATTTCATCACCTTCCTGGTCACCGGCGCGATTGCGGCGGCGCTGGCGGGAAAGAGCGAAAGCGGCCGGGCGGCGGGCGCCTAGCCGCCGACTCTAATCCAACAGCGCGGGTTCAGGCTCGGCCACCACGGGTACCGCCCGCGGCAGCGGCGCTGACGCTGCGTCCACCCCGAGGTAGCGCTCGAATTCGCCGCGGGAATCGAAATAATTCGACACCAGCCGCGCCAACGCGCGCTCGCGCATTTGCTCGCGCGTGACCAGCGGCGTGTAGACGAAGGCTCGCCCGCGGCGTTCGCGCTCGACCACCCGCTTGCGGCGCAGGCGGTCGAGCACGGTCAGGATGGTGGTGTAGGCCAGCGGGCGTCCGCGGCTGGCCAGGCGCGCATGCACTTCCGCCACCGGTGCGCGCTCCAGCGCCCAGAGCGCGGCGAGGCACTCCAACTCAAGCTGCGGCAACTCGGCGCCGGAGCGCGAGGTCATTCCCCGGCGCCTCCGGCGCTGGCGGGCTTGGCCTGCAGCCACTGCGCCGTGCGCAGCAGCGGGCGCTCGAGCGAGCGGTTGTAGCTGGTCCATTCCGCCTCGGCCGGCGGCTCGCCCTGCAGTTGGCTGCGCATGGCTTGCATCTTCGAATCCATGTCGTCCAACTGATGCAGCAGCAGCGCCTCGGGGAACATCGGCAGCTTGGGCGAGCCGAACTCGTACTTGCCGTGATGGCTGATGATGAGGTGCTCGAGCAGCGCCTGAAGCGGGTGCGGAAAATCGGGGAGCGCGGCGAGCTTCTTGTGCAGGATTTCCAGCACCAGGATCATGTGCCCGAGGAGCTGGCCGGGGGTGGTGTAGCTGAAGCTGCGCGCGTAGCTCAACTCGTCAATTTTCCCCAGGTCGTGGAGCAGGATTCCGCTCATCAGCAGGTCGCGGTCCACGAAGGGGTAGTTCTGCAGCACCAGCTCGGCCAGCCGGCACAGCGAGGTGACGTGTTCGAGCAAGCCCCCCAGGTATGCATGATGCAGGGCCTTGGCGGCGGGCGCGCGCCGATAGCGCGCGGCGATGTCGGGGTCGGTGAAGATGGCGGTGAGCAGAAGCTTCAGGTGCGGGTTGGTGCAGGCGGCGATGCGGGCTTCCAGCTCGCTCCACATGGCCGCAACGTCGGCGGTGGTGGCGGGCAGGTAATCGCCGAGCGCGACCTCCGATTCCGCCACCATGCGCAGGCGCTCGATTTTGAGCTGCGGTTTTTCGCGGTAGGAAACCACTTGCGCGCGCACCCTGACGAAATCGTCGCGCTCGAAGGTGGACTGCACCTCCTCGACTCCGTCCCACATCTTGGCTTCGATCTGGCCGGTGCGGTCGCCGAGCAGCAGCGACAGGTAGGGGTCGCCGTCCTTTTTCTGGCGCACGTCCTTGCCCGCGACCAGGAAGACGGAGGTGATGGTGGTGTCGCAGACGAGGTCGGAGACGTAGACGGTCTTGAGGTTCTCCGGCATTCTCAGGTCGCCGTTAGACTCCGCCGCCGCCGACGTTGAAGCCGCCGCCCTTCTTGTCCTTGTCGGTGGGCTTGGGCAGGTCGCTGGGGAGCACGCGCTGGAAATGGGTGATGTCCACCGCGGCGCCGGCGCCGGCGCCGCTGTCCACGTATCCGGGCTTGACCGTGATGTAAGCGTCTTGGCGGAGCTTGGCGAGGTAAATTTTCATCTCCGGCTGCATCAACTGCTGGTAGAGGATGTTGCTGATTTCGTTCGAGGCCTCATCGAGGGTCTCCTGCCCGGCGTGATGGGCGGCGGTGACTTTCAAGATCAAGTAGCCGCTGGACACGGTTTCCACCGGGCTCACACCGCCCGCCGGCAGCGCGAACAGCGTTTTGGCGAGGCTGGCCTCCAGTTGATCCTTGCGCTCGAAGCCGATGTCGCCGCCCGCGGGGCCCGAATCGGCTTCGGAGTATTTCTGCGCCAGCTTGGCGAAATCCTCGCCCTTGGCGGCGCGCTCCTGCACCTGGTCGGCGAGGGCCTTGAGGCGGTCCTTTTCCGAGGCCGGCTTGCCCTCGGTTTTCACCAGAATCTCGCTCAACTGCACTTCCTCGGGCCGCACGAATTGTTGCTTGTGGGCGTTGTAGTAGGCGGCAATCTGCGCCGGCGTCGGGGACGAGACGCGCGGGGCGACGTCTTCTTCGATGACTTTGCGCTGGAGGATTTGGTTCTTGATGGACTGCTGGAAATCTTCGTAGTTTTCGCCCTGCTGCTCGACCGCTTTTTGCAGCGCCTCCATCGAAGGCAAATTGTTGGCCTTGCGCATCTGGTCGAGCTGGAGGATCGCCTCGGTGTCCGCGCTCATGCCCAGGTCGGCGGCCTTCTGGACCAGAAGCTGGTTGTCAATCAGGTTGGCCAGCAGGTCCTTGTTGGCTTCGTCAATTTGCGCCTGGGTCGCAGGCTTGCCGGTCTCCTGCGCCTGCTGCTCCATCTGCGCCATCATGTCCGTGCGGGCGCTCTCGATGTCGCTGGTGGTGATGATCTTGTCGTTCACCCGTGCCACGATCTGCTCGACCACGGTGGTTTTCGGCGGCGGCGCCGCGGGCGCAGTCAGGCTGGCGAGCGACACCGGGGTCTTGGGCGCAGCCGCGGGTTTGGCGGGCGCTTGCGCGAACGCGCCGCACCCGATTGCGAGAACCACACTCCAACCGACAACGTTGCTCGACTTCATGCAGCCATTATAAGGTCGGGGGCAAGACCCAAGGCGTACACTCGCGGAGGCCCAAGAATGGCGAGCCGGCTTTCCCGCGCCTGCCTGCGGCTTCTTGCGACCACTTCTAGCGCTGGGTGCCGCCGAGGGCGCGCAGGCGGCGGATGATCTCATCCGCGCCGGCCTGGACTTCCTCGTCGCGCAGCGTGCGCTCGAGGCTCTGGAAGCGGGCGCGGATCAGCAGGCTGTAGCGGCCGCGGCCCAACCCGGGCCCGCGAAAGACCTCCGCCGGCGAGATCGCGGCCAGCAGCGGAATGGGCGGCGCGGCGAGCGCACCCGAAACCTGCGCCCACGACACGGCATCGTCGAACAAAAACGAAAAATCGCGCTCGCTGGCGGGGTAGCGCGGCGGCGGCCGATAGGCGATGGCGCGCGGGCCGGCGGCATACAGCGGCTCGAGGGCGATTTCGGCGATCCACGCGTCGGAGGGCAGTTTCCATTCGCGCGCTGCGTCGGGATGCAGCTGACCGAAGTGCGCAAAATTGCCGAACCGGGCGCGGCGCCCGGGATGGAACGCTGCGTGGCTGGTGCGTTCCGCCGCGAGCGCGGGAAGCGCGAAAGCGGCGAGCACCGCCTCGACTTCGCCCTTGAGGCGGGCATAGTCCACTGCGCCGCCGACCGCGCCCAGGGTGAGCACCCGCGGCTCGACCGGCACGCCGCCTGCGAGTTGGTAGGTCTTGCCCATCTCGAAAAGCTTGGGAGCGCCCACGCCGTGGTGCAGGTTCTCGAGCAGCGCGCGCAGCATCGAGGGCAGGCTCGAGGTGCGCAGAATCGCGGATTCCTGGCTCAAGGGGTTCAGCACCCGCACGGGTTCGCAATCGGGCGCGAAGCGCGCGCATTCCCGCTCGGACGCGAAGCTGATGGCCACCGTCTCCGCGAAGCCGCGGCCGCGGAGCTGCTGGCGGACGCGGTCGCGGAGCGCCGCCTCGGGCAGCGTGGCGGCCGCCCCGGCGAAGGCGGGCAGGCGCGCCGGGAAGCCCCCGTAGCCGTGCAGGCGGGCGATCTCTTCAATGAGGTCAATCTCGCGGGCGAGATCCGGCCGCCACGAGGGCGGAAGCCAACCGGCGGCTTCCAGCGACCGGCAGCCCAGGTTCTCCAGCGTGCGCGCGGATTCCGCGGCATCCACCGCTTTGCCCAGCATGCGCTCGATCATGGCCGCGCGCAGCGGGATGGGCTGGGGCTCGGGCCGGTGGCCGCGGGCGTCGCCGAGGCCGCCGGCATGGCGGGCCTTCAGGCCCGCCATGCGCATCGCGATCAGCCGGGCGGCGAGGGGCGCGGCCTCGGGATCGGCGCCGCGCTCGAAGCGGTGGCTGGCGTCGGTGTGGAGGCCGTGGCGGCGGGCCGATCGGCGGACCGTGCCGGGGTCGAACCAGGCGCTCTCCAACAGCACGCGCCGGGTGCGGGCGGTGACTTTGGTGGCTTCGCCGCCCATGACGCCCGCCAGCGCGATCGGGCGCTCGGCGTCGGCGATGACCAGATCGGCGGCGTCGAGCGTGCGCTCGACGCCATCAAGCGTGGTCAGCTGCTCCCCCGGCCGCGCCCGGCGCACGCGGATTTCGCCGCCGCGGAGGGTGTCGGCATCGAAGGCGTGGGTGGGGTGGCCCATCTCCCACAGGGTGTAGTTGGTCAGGTCGGCGACGTTGTTGATGGGGCGCTGGTCGAGCTGCTGCAGGCGCTCCGCGACTGCGCCGGCGGAGTCCCCGATGCGCACCTGCTCGAACAGCGCCGCGCAATAGCGTCCACAGCCCTGCGGGTCTTCGATCGCGACCGGGATCGGACACGCGCCTTGGGGCACCTCGGCCGCAGGCAGCGGCGCCAGCCTGGTTCCGCACACGGCCGCAATCTCGCGCGCGACCCCATAGTGGCTGAGCCAGTCGGGGCGGTTCGAGGTGAGGTCCAACTCGAGCGCGACCGCATCGGCGCGATCCACGGCCAGGCCGGCGAGCGAGAGGCGCTGGGCCAGCTCTTCCGGGGCCAGCCGGGTGGGCGCAAATTCGCGCAGCCATGCCAGCAGCACTCTCATCGGAATTGCTCCAGGAAGCGGAGGTCGCCGCTGAAGAAGCGCTGGATGTCGTCTACCTGGTAGCGGATCATGGCCATGCGCTCGACGCCCATGCCGAAGGCAAAGCCGGAGAACTTTTCCGGATCGTAATCCACGAAGCCAAACACCGCCGGATCCACCATGCCGCAGCCCAGCAGCTCGATCCAGCCGCTGTGCTTGCAGGTGCGGCAGCCCTGGCCCGAGCAGAAGATGCAGCGGACGTCGAGCTCGGCGCTGGGTTCGGTGAATTGAAAATAGGACGGCCGCAGGCGGGTGCGCACGTTGGCGCCGAAGAACTCGCGCGCGAAGTGTTCGAGGGTGCCCTTGAGATCGCCGAAATGCAGATGTTCGTCCACCGCCAGCCCTTCGATCTGGTGGAAGTTGGGCGAATGGGTGGCATCGGGCGCGTCGCGGCGGTAGACCTTGCCGGGCACGAGGACGCGCACCGGCGGACGCTGCCGCTCCATGGTCCGGACTTGAACCGGCGAGGTGTGCGTGCGCAGCACGTAGCCGTCCAGCGCGGGGCCGAGGTAGAGCGTGTCTTGCTCTTCGCGCGCGGGATGCCCGGCGGGAATGTTCAGCGCCTCGAAGTTGTAGTACACCGTCTCGATCTCCGGACCGTCGGCCACGGTGTAGCCCAGGCGGAGGAAGATCGAAACAATTTCATCCCGCACCTGCAGCACCGGATGCGCGGGCGCCGCCAGCGCCGGCTCGCCCGGCAGCGTGATGTCCACGGCTTCGCCCGCAGCGGGGGCCGCGACCGCGGCTTCGGAAAAACGCGCCTCTGCCGCCTCGCGCAGCGCGTTGATGCCGGCCCCAAGCGCGCGTTTCCATTCTTTGGGCGCGGGCTTGAGCCATTGGTCGGTGAGCGCGCGCACCAGGCCGCGCGAGCGCGAGAGCCAGGCGTCGCGGTCGGCGGCGGGGGCTTGCGCCACGGCGGCGCGGAACTCCGCCAACGCCGCCGCAAGCTCGGCCTCGGTGGCGATGCCCAGCTCGGGCCAAGCCGTGCCCGCCCGAGTTGCGAGTTCCGCGGCCGTCTTCGCCATGGCTACGTATGAAATGCTAATTGCCGGCTGGCTGCTGCAGCGCCGCTTTCGCCTGGGCCGCAAGCTGGCCAAAGCCGGCAGCGTCGTGCACGGCGATGTCGGCCAGGATCTTGCGGTCGAGCGCGACGCCCGCGAGCTGCAGGCCGTGCATGAACTGGCTGTAGCTGATCTCGTGCTGGCGGGCGGCGGCGCCGATGCGAACGATCCAGAGCTCGCGGAACTGGCGCTTGCGCTGCTTGCGCCCGCTGTAGGCGAACTTGAGCGCGCGCTGGCCGGCTTCCTTCGCGGAGCGGTACAGCTTGCTCTTGGTGAGGAAGAAGCCCTTGGTGAGGCCGAGGATTTTCTTGCGCTTGTCGCGCCGTTTGGTGCCGCGTTTTACGCGAGGCATCGGTTTCTCCTTTTCTATGCACTGCCGCCGGGCACGATGAAGCCGCGGCTGGCAGGTGAGCTCGCCCTGGATACTGCGCCAGGGGCCCGGGTTCGATCCCTACCTAAACGTAGGGGATCATGCGCGCGATGCGGCGCCGGTCGGCAGCGCTGATCAGGGTCTCCTGATCGAGCGTGCGCTTGCGCTTGCGCGACTTGGTGGTCAAGATGTGGCGCGCGCCGGAGTGGCCGCGCACGATCTTGCCCGTTCCAGTGGTATGAAAACGCTTGGACGCTCCGCGATGGCTTTTCAACTTAGGCATGGGGAACCTGTGTCGTCTCTATTTTTTCGGGGCCAGGATCGCGGTGAGGGCATTGCCCTCCATGCGCGGCCGGAACTCGATGGTGGCCGCGGCCTGAACTTCGGCCAGCAGCTTGTTGATCAGCCCGAAGCCGATCTCCTTGTGGGTGATCTCGCGGCCCCGGAATTGGACCACGGCCTTCACCTTGTCTCCCTCTTCGAGGAAGCGCAGCACGTTGTTTTTCTTGAACTCATAGTCGTGGTCGTCGGTGTTGGGCCGGAACTTGACTTCCTTGATGACAACATTCTTTTGATTCTTGCGCGCTTCGCGCGCCTTTTTTTCCATCTGGTACTGGTACTTGCCGAAATCCATGATCCGGCAGACCGGCGGATCGGCGTTGGGCGCGATCTCGACCAGATCCAGCGTGCGTTGGCGGGCCATCGCCAATGCTTCTTGCGGGGGCAAAATCCCCAGTTGGCCGCCCTCTTCATCAATCACGCGCACTTTCAGGGCACGGATGCGTTCGTTGATGCGGGTGCGCGGTTCAGGAATGCGGCGCGGTCGGAAGTCTCGGATAGGGCTCTCCTATGGTGCGGGAACGCTGGTACTGCGGTGCCAGTATAGCATGCGGCCCTGCAGCCACGGACGTGGATTCAGCGTCCAAGTATAATGAAGTGAGGCTGCTGACCACTGAAGGAGTTTTCCATGCCCTCGTCCAGATTCTCCGGGCTGTACCTGAGCGGTCGCGCCTTGGCCGTGTTGCTCGTCATCGTCGGCGTGGCGGGCGCGATGGCGTTCTATCGCTCGCACGCCACGCCTGCCGAGATTTGGGCCGGCATCACCCACGCCACCGATGGTCCGTTGGCATCGAGCCAAGTGGGCGCGCTCACCGAATTGAGCAAGGAGCAGGAGTTGCTGGCCGAGCGGGTCGCCCCGGCGGTGGTGCAGGTGAACGTGACCGCGCACTCCAGCGCGGACGGCGCCTCCGGCGACGGCGGCGATTCCGGGGATCCTGGCGGCCAGGGCCTGCCCCCCGACAACCCGCTTTCCCAGTTCCTCGGTCACCAGTTCCCGCGCCGGCCGCAATACGACATGGGCCTCGGCAGCGGCATCATCATCTCCCCCGATGGTTTCATCGTGACCAACAACCACGTCGTGCAGGATGCCACCAGCATCCGCGTCAGCCTGACCGACAAGCGCGAGTTTCCAGCCCGGGTCGTGGGCACCGACGCCCTGACCGATCTGGCGGTCATCAAGATCAACGCCAGCGGGTTGCCGAATCTGCCCTGGGGCGATTCGAAGGCGGTGAAGCAAGGCGATGAGGTCTATGCCTTCGGGAACCCGTTCACGTTCCAGTTCACCATGACCCACGGCATCATCAGCGGCAAAGGCCGCCTCGCCCAGGACCGCAGCGATCTGCGCGCGCCCGGCGACTACTTGCAGACCGATGCCGCCATCAACCCCGGCAACTCCGGCGGCCCGCTGGTGGACACGCGCGGCGAAGTGATCGGCGTGAACGCCTTCATCTACACCTCGACCGGCAGCTTCAGCGGCGAAGCCTTCGCCATTCCGAGCGAGATCGCCAAGCCCATCAGCGCCCTGTTGATCGCCAAAGGCAAGGTCGTGCGCGGCTACCTGGGCATCACCATCGTGGCCCTGTCGCCCGACGAAGCGCATTTCTTCAACGTGCCGTCCTCGACCGAGGGCGCGCTGGTCAGCGATGTGACTGGGGGCGCGGCCGGCGCCAGGGCCGGACTCAAGTACGGAGATTTGATCGTCAGCTTCAACGGTCAGCCCATCGCCGATCCGACCCAACTCCAGTTGGCCACCGGCTCCGTGCCTCCCGGCACCACGGTGAAGCTCGGCATTCTGCGCGACGGCAAGCCGGTGACGCTCGATGCCAGGCTCGGAATCGCGCCCCAGGATGAAAACGCCACCGCCAGCAAGGCCGCGGCGCCGCAGCCGAGCGCCGGCGTGGCCTTGGGGGTGGCGCTGGGAGACCTCACCGCGGCCGCGCGCGACCGCTACCAGATTCCCGACAACGTGCAAGGCGTGCTGATTACCGGAGTCACTCCCGGCGGACCGGCGTTCAATGCCGGCATCATCGGCCCCGGCTTGGTCATCACCGACATCAACCGCGTCCCGGTGACCAGCGCCGCCAACCTTCGGGCGCAGTTGCAGAAGCTGCCTCCCGGCGACGACGTGCTGCTGCGCCTGTACAACGGCGGCCCGCAGGCGGGAGCAACGTATTTTGTCATCCACCCCGCCGCCACCGGCGGCGGCCGGTAGGGGGCGCGGCTGCGCGGCTGTGCTAAACTGAGGGCTCCCAAAGCAGAAAAAAGTAACGAAGAACAGGAGCACCGCCCCGTCGCATGGCGACCACATCCGCTGCCAAACAAACGCTCGTCGGCACCTACCGCATCCATTCCAGCGACACCGGTTCGCCGGAAGTCCAGGTGGCGCTGCTCACCGACCGCATCGCTTACCTCACCGAACACTTCAAGACCCACGCCAAGGATCACCACTCGCGCCGCGGCCTCTTGCTGCTGGTGGGCAAGCGCCGCCGCTTGCTGGACTACCTCAAGCGCGAGCACCCGGATCGCTACCGCGATCTGATCCAAAAACTGGGCCTGCGCAAGTAGCCCGCGCGCGGCCGGCGGCTCGCCGCCGCCGTTTCCCATCAGGTTTCCACTCCGAAAGAAGAAACGAGAAGACTATGCCGTCCCGTGTGACTGTTGAATTGGCCGGGGGTAAGACGCTCACCCTCGAAACTGGAAAGATCGCGCGCCAGGCCGGGGGCGCCGTGGTGGTGCGCCTCGGCGACACCATGGTGCTGGCCACCGCGACTTCGGCGCAGCAGCCGCGCGAGGGCATTGACTTTTTCCCTCTGACGGTGGACTACCGCGAATACACCTACGCCTCGGGGCGCTTCCCCGGCGGCTACATCAAGCGCGAGGGCCGGCCTTCGGAAAAAGAGATCCTTACCAGCCGGCAAATTGACCGTCCCATCCGCCCGCTGTTCGCCAAGGGGTTCCGCAATGAGACCCAGGTGATTGCGCTGGTGCTGTCGGCCGACCAGGAGAACGATCCCGATGTGCTGGCGATGACCGGGGCGGGCGCGGCGCTGCATGTTTCCGATGTGCCGTTCCCCAATCCGGTGGCCGCGGTGCGGGTGGCGTATGTCCAGGGCGCGTACATCTGCAACCCCAACTATGCCGAGATGCGCACCAGCCAGCTCAACATCACCGTGGCGGGCACCGCGGCCGGCATTGCCATGGTCGAGGCCGGGGCGCAGGTGGTGTCGGAAGAAGTGGTGGTGGGCGCGATCGAATTCGGGCATGAGCAGATCAAGAAGATTCTCGCCGGCATCGAACAGCTGCGGCGCGACGCCGGCGCCCAGGCGGCGAAGAAGCGCGAGGTCAAACCCCCGGTCACCGACGAGGCCTTCCTCAAGCAATTGTTCCAGCAGTACGGCGCGCGGCTGACCGATGCGCTCGACACCAAGGCCCACCCCAAGTCGGAAAGCACGGCGCTGGCCGGCGCGGTCGAGGCCGAGGCGCTGGCGGCGGTGCCGGCCGATCAGCCCGACCTCAAGACCCAGACCAAGAAGTATTTCGAGATCATGCGCGAGCGCATCTTCCGCGACGCGCTGCTGAAGCAGCGCCGCCGCCCCGATGCCCGCGCCTTCGACGAGATCCGGCAGATCACCTGCGAGGTCGGCGTGCTGCCCCGCACCCACGGCTCGGCGCTGTTCACCCGCGGCGAGACCCAGGCGCTGGTGACGGTGACGCTGGGCACCAAGGAGGATCAGCAGCGCATCGAGACCATCGAGGGCGAAGGCTTCAAGCGCTTCATGCTGAACTACAACTTCCCGCCCTTTTCGGTGGGCGAGGTCGGCTTCCTGCGCGGCCCGGGACGGCGCGAGATCGGCCACGGCGCGCTGGCCGAGCGCAGCCAGATTTCGCAGCTCCCGGTGGAAGGCAGTTTCAACTACACCATCCGCGTGGTGAGCGACATCCTGGAATCGAACGGCAGCAGCTCGATGGCCAGCGTCTGCGGCGCATCGCTCGCGCTGGCCGACGCCGGCGTGCCCATGCAGGCGCCGGTGGCGGGCATCGCCATGGGCCTGGTGATGGAGGGCGACAAATACGCCATCCTCACCGACATCGCCGGCGCCGAGGACCATTACGGCGACATGGACTTCAAGGTCGCGGGCACGCGCGAGGGCATCACCGGCCTGCAGATGGACATCAAGATTTCGGGCGTGACCGCCGCCATCATGCGCGAGGCGCTGGAGCAGGCGCGGCGCGCGCGGCTGTTCATCCTCGACAAGATGGCCGAGACCATTTCGGCCCCGCGCACGGCGCGTTCGGTCTACGCGCCGCAGATCACCACCATCAAGATTCCGGTGGACAAGATCCGCGATCTGATCGGGCCCGGCGGCAAGATGATCCGCTCGATCGTCGAAGCCACCGGCGCCAAGATTGACGTCAGCGACGACGGCACGGTGAATATCGCCGCGGTGGACGGCAACGCCGGCGCCAAGGCGCTGCAGATGGTCAGCGACGTCACCGCCGCGGCCGA
>DATNED010000186.1:0-30144 GCA_035553115.1 Terriglobales bacterium
GTTTTCTTCCAGCGCGACGCGATCATAGGCGTAGTACGCGGCACGTTCCACCGAGCCCTGGTATTGGAGCGATCCTGGCGAGGCAGCGAATGTTTTTTGGTAGCGGCGGGGATTATTGGCGACGAAGTCGGCAAGCGAATTGAAATCGTAACGGCCCTCGAGGTTGGCCTGTTGAAACTCTGCCGCGGGATCGTGGGCGTAGCTGCCGCCGAAATGGAGGAGGTGGCTGTGCCAGCTCCATGCAAGATCGTCCCTGAAGCCGCGCTGATCGGAAACGAAGCGGTGGGGGCCGAGGCCATCGCCGCCGACCGTGCCGAAGCCGTTAATGACAAGCGCAGGCCCGAAGCTGTTGGGCATGAGGTCGCGGCGATCGCCGGCCCACTGCGCCAAGAGTTGATTGCTGGCAGAACCGAAGGTCGAGGAAAGATCGGCGTGGATCCAATCGCTTTGGCCAGCGAGCGAGTCGCCGCCCGACTCCGAGGTCCAGACCTGCGTCGAACCCGGATTCACATCGCTGTACCGGACGCGGTTGTAGGTGCCTTCGAGGGTCAGCGTGTTGCTGGGGCCGAGAAGGTAATCGAGGCGGAGCGAGAGCGCGGTGGGGTCGTTGTGGCCGACGGTCTGTCCCTGTTGCGCTGCAAGCTGCGCAGGAACTGGCGGGCCGCCGGGGGCCTGCGGCTGAAAGGCGGTGTAGTAGGGTACATGGACGAAATCCTGCTCGCCGCCGACATAGAAGAAGAGCTTGTCTTTGACGAGCGCGCCGCCGATGGATGCACCGAATTCGTTCTGGGTGTCGCTGAGCGGGTGGCCGAAGGCGTCCCGGCCGGTCCCAGCGCGGGGGCGGAAGATATAGAACTGCTCGCCGTGAAGGCGGTTGCTGCCTTCCTTGGTGGCGACATTGAGGAAGCCACCGTTGGTACCGCCCACATCGGGGTCCACGCCGGCATGATCGAGCGAGAACTCCTGCACGGCGGTTTGCGGGAAGAAGAAGCCGCCGTCTTGGCCACCACGCGGGCCGCCCTCGAGGGGATCGCTGAAATCGCTGCCATCCACTTCGACTTGGGTGGCGGCGGCGCGCTGGCCATCCACTTCGAGGCCGCGCGGACCGGTCTGCGCGCCCGCGGCGAGCGCGCCAAATTCGGTGAAATCGCGATCGCGATTGGGCAAATAGGTCACCGTGAGACCAGCGACGACGTTGGCGACGCGAGGGCTGTCCAGGTCGGCGGCCGGCGCGACGGTCTGCCCCTCGACGGTGGGACCAGTGGCAATGACGTTCACCTGTTGGCCGGTCTGCGCCAAGCCCATTATCAATGTGACCTGTACGCTTCCCCCGATGCCGAGCGTGACCGCTTGCGGGCGTTGCATCTTCAGACCAGGTGCCGCGGCGGTGAGGCTGTAGCCGCCCGGCAGCAATTGCGCAACCAGGAACTTGCCCGCGTTGTCGGCGGCGACGTTGCGGGCAGCGGTGAGGCTGGTGCTGGTGACCGTGACTTTGGCCCCCGGAACGGCATTGTTCTGCGGATCGAGAACTGTGCCGGAGATCGAGCCGGTGGCAGCTTGGCCGATGGCAGCCGCGGCCAAAAGAGTCAAAACCAATGGCACATTGCGCATGATCTACTTTACGATTGCAGCTGCAACGGGGCGACTAGTACTTCCGTAAAATGAATTCATGAAGAAGCCGTCCAAGCGGCTAACGGCGGCGAAGCTGGCGCGGACCATGGCACGGGCGCGGATCGGCGCGGTGCCATCCGCCACCGTCGTGCCGGATGCGCGGAAGCGACCGCCGAAACACAAGCAGGACTTGGCCAAGAACCCCCCGGAAGAGTGAGCACCTTCGACCGCCAATACTTCGAGGATCCGAATTTCCCGCCTGGGCTGAAGGGGGGCGACGAAGTTCGGGGCTACGGCTATTATCCCGATTATTTTCCGGTGGTCGAAGCGCAATTGTCGAGCTTGATCGAGCTCACCGGCGCGACCACCCTGCTCGATGTCGGCTGCGGCAAGGGCGCGCTGGTTGCGTACGCGCGTCAGGATCTGGGAATGACGCGGGCCTTGGGCACCGACAGCAGCGCGTATGCGGTTGCGCAGGCGAGCCGGCAGCCCGGCGGCGCGTGGACCGTGCGCGCGAACTGCGCGCGCCTTCCGCTGGCGAGCGGCAGCTTCGAACTGGTCTGGTGCAACGGTGTGCTGCAATACTGCGAAGCCGATGCGGCCCGCAGCGCGCTTGCCGAGATGGCGCGCGTGGGCCAACGGGCAACATTCATTTCGAACATCGCGGCGGCGCAGCGACAGACCGAGTGGGGGCGGCGGGACCAACTGACGCGCCTGTACCTTCGGCCCGGGCAATGGGCGAATTTGGCGGCGGAAGCGGCCGGTCCGGGCTGGCGGGTGGCGGCTCTTCCGTTTGAAGGCGAGTCGGCGATCTTGCTGCACCGGCCGAAGGATAGTCTGCTGCCGGTGCGCTTGGTCGAGCTTGCACTCGAGCGCATGCAGCGGCTGGGGGCGCTCAGGCGCACTCCGCCCGGCTTGGACGAGTTCTACCGGCGACAACTGAAACCGGCATATCGTAAAGAAACGTGACGCCGGAAACGATCCAGCCGCTCCTGAGCTTGTTTGTGCTGTTCGCCGCCGCAAAGGTCGGCGAAGAGGTATTCGAGCGGCTGGGGCAGCCGGGGCTGATCGGGCAGATTGTGGCCGGATTCCTGGTGGGCCCCGGGATTCTGCATTGGGCCATGCCGTCGCCCACCATCTCGTTCATGGCCGAGGTGGGCGTGATCTTTTTGCTGTTCGAGACGGGCCTGAACACCAGCCCGGAGGAGATGGCCGAGCGCGGAACGATCAGCCTGGCGGTGGGGTTCTTCGGTGTGATCACGCCCTTGGCGGCGGGGTGGATTTTCGCGCTGGCGATCGGCGAGAACGCGGTGACAGCGCGGTTCGTGGGGACGCTGCTGGTGGCCACCAGCATCGGGATCACGGCGAAAATCCTCGCGGATTTCGGGGCGACCAACACGGTCTTCGGCCGCGTGATCCTGGGCGCTGCGGTGCTGGACGACATCCTGGGCCTGTTGGCGCTTTCGATGCTCTCGAGCTTCGCGGCCGGGGAGTCGCACTGGATCAACCTGCTGCTGACGGTGGTGTTCGTAGCGGTGTTCTTCGTCGTCGTTCTCTTGCTGCGGCGCACGGCACTTCCGCGGATTCGGGGACGATTGAAC
Source organism: Terriglobales bacterium (assembly GCA_035553115.1). Classification (GTDB taxonomy): domain Bacteria; phylum Acidobacteriota; class Terriglobia; order Terriglobales; family SCQP01; genus SCQP01. Next base: position 3,213 of record DATNED010000186.1, read on the forward strand.
CGGCTGCGGGCGTCGGCGCCGCAGTGGTCGTTCGCGCTGGTGGTGCTGCTGGGGTTCTCGGCGATGTCGGCGTACATCGGGCTGGCGGCCATCATCGGATCGTTTCTGGCGGGAATGTTCGTGAGCGAGTCGCAGGAGTTCGCCCCGGCGCTGCGGGCGCGGGCCGAGGCCGTGAGCAGCTTCGTGGTGCCGTTCTTCCTCGCCAACATTGGGTTGCGGCTCAGCCCGGGCGTGCTCACCCAGCGGCACGCCCTGCTGCTGATCGCCGCATTGACCGTGATCGCCATTCTGACCAAGCTTTTCGCCTGCGGACTGTCGGCGCTGCCGCTGGGAAGACGGTCGGCGCTGCTGGTGGGTTTGGGAATGATTCCACGCGGCGAAGTGGGCATCGTGGTCGCCGACCAAAGCCTGCGGATCACGGCGATTCCGAATTCCTACTATTCGATCGGAATCGCGATGGCGGTGCTGACCAGCCTGATCGGGCCGCTGCTGCTGCGGATGGTGCTGCGGCCGGAGCGGTGAACGGTCACCGTGAACCGGCACCCATGGCGCGGTTGCGGATGAGGTACGCCACAATTCCGGCAATGAGGACCACCATGCCGTATCCAAGCAGGCGGAACGCACCAGCGGGCCAGAGGAGCAAGAAAACGAAGCCGGCGATTGCGAGAAGCACCGGCAATGGGTACAGCGGCATGCGGAAGGGGCGCGACGCGCGGGGTTCGCGGCGGCGCAACAGGATCAGGCCAAGCGCTTGGGCGAGGTACTGGACCAACAATTGGATCGCAACCAGGGCGGCGATGACCTGGTCGAGGCGGAACACGCAGAAGGCGGTCGAGACCAGGCCCAGCGCAAGCAGAGCCACCCAGGGGAAGCGATGGCGGGGGTGAATGCGAGCGAAGGAGCGAAAGAAGTTGCCATCCTCGGCGGCGGCGAAGAGGACGCGGGAATAGGTGACGAGCAAGGAAAAAATCGAGGCGAAGGCGGTCCAGAGGATCAGCCAGGTGACGAGCTTGGCCGCAGTCGAGCCGTACACGCGCTCCATCATCAACGAGACGGCATGCTGCGCGCCCGGCCCGTAGGCGATGTCGCGCCAGGGCAGCACGCCGAGGATGCTGATGTTCATCAGCAGGTACAGCACGCCGACCAGGACAGTCGAAATTACAATCGCGCGGGGAAGCACGCGCTCGGGATGGAGGACCTCGCCGGCCAGGAAGTTGGCGCTCTGGTAGCCGGAGTAATCGTAGAAGGCGATCACGAGCGCGGCGGCGAGGCCGCTGAAGAAGCCGGCCGAAGGCGAGAGCGCGCCGGCCGGCAGGGTGAAGGCAAGAGCGGCGTGGAAATGGGTCACGCCGGCCCAGATCACCCAGAGCACGGCGGCGAGCACCCCCCACCACAGCCACTGGGCGGCGCGGTCGATCCAGCGAATTTGGCGGTAGGCCAGCAGCAGCGCGAGCAGGCAACTCGCCATGGCCAGCAGGGTGGCCTGGCTAAGGGCCAGGTGGGGGCCGAGCGCAACCAGGGGGTGGTTGAGGCCAGGCCAGAGATAGGTGGCGTAGAGGGCAAGGCCGATGCAGCCGCTGGCGATCATGAGCGGTCCGCTGAAGAGGAGTTGCCAGACGTAGAGGAAGGAAAAGAGCCGTCCCCAGCGCTCGGGACCGAAGATCCGGCTGAGGTAATGGTAGGAACCGCCTTCGGCGGGGAGCGAGGCGCCGAGCTCGGCCCAAATCATGCCGTCGCAGAGCGCGAAGCCCAGGCCGAGCACCCAGCCCAGCATGGCTTGCGGGCCGCCCATGGCGGCCAAAATGAGCGGGATGGTGATGAACGGCCCCACCCCGATCATGTCAATCATGTTGAGGGCGACCGCGCCACGCAGCCCGAGGCCGCGCGGGAGCGCCTCAGGCGCGGTTGCGGAGGCGGTGCTGGAGGAGCGCATACGAAGCGATGCCGACGACAGCGATCACGCCAGCGTAGCGCAACTGCTGCCACGAGCTGGTGCGGGCGAGGAGCACGTAAATGAACCCGGCGATGGCCAGCAGCACCGGAACCGGATAGGCCGCCATGCGAAACGGGCGCGGCACGGCCGCCGCACCGCGGCGACGGCGCAGGACCAGAAGCCCGACGGCTTGCAACAGGAACTGCAGCGCGATCCGGATGACCACCAGCGCGGCAATGACCGCAGAGAGCGAAAACAGGCAGAAGACGGCAGCCGCGCCGCCGAGCCATAGCAGCGACACCGAGGGGAAGTGTCCACGGGGATGGAGGCGGGCGAAGACTGGTGGGAAATTGCCATCCACCGCGGCAGCATAGGGTACGCGGCTGTAGCCGAGAAGCAGAGAAAATACCGAGGCGAACGCCGTCACCATGACGAGCACGGTGGCCACCCGTGCCGCACCCACGCCGTAGATGCGTTGCATCAGCACCGATATGAGGTAGGCCCGTTCCGGTGCGTGGACGCCGGTGAGCTCGCGCCACGGCAGCACGCCGAGCACGCCGATGTTCATGGCAACGTAGAGGGCGCCGACCAGCACAATCGACCACAGAATCGCGCGCGGAATGTTGCGCTCGGGCTGGGCGACCTCACCGCCGAGGAAGCCGACATTGTAATAGCCCCAATAATCGTAGGTGGCGATGAGCATGGCCGAACCCAGACCAAGGAAGAATCCGGTCGAGGGGGCAAAGGCATGCGCAGGGAAATCAAACGCCAGGCTCGAGTGGAAGTGGGTGAAGGCGGCCCAGATGACCCAGGCCACGGTGGCGAGGACCACGACCCAGAGATATTGGGCGAGCTTGGCCACCGCGGCGATCCGGCGGTAGGCCAGCGCCAGCGCCAGCAGGCAGGCGGCGATGGCGATCGCGGCCACCGCCTGCGGCCCCACGCGGGGATCGAAATAGGTCGCGTAGAGCGCCAGGCCGATGCATCCCGAAGCGATTGAGAGCGGCGCGCTAAAGCTGAGCTGGAAAACGAACAGGAACGATAGCAGCCGGCCCCAGCGCGGCCCGTAGCACTCGTGCAGGTAGCGATAGGAGCCGCCGGCCTGGGGAAACGAGGCCCCGAGCTCGGCCCAGATCAGGCCGTCGCAGAGGGCAAAACCTGCACCCAGGATCCAGCCCAGCATCGCTTGCGGGCCGCCCAGGGCCGCGATGATCAGCGGCAGGGTGATGAACGGCCCCACGCCGATCATGTCGATCATATTGACCGCGATGGCGCCGCGCAGGCTGAGGCCGCGGTCGAGGGCGGTGGGCGTGGCTGCGGCGCGATGGGTCAGAGACCGTAGTTTACATAATGAGCCGTGGTATGTTGGCGGGCAGGAGACTCAATGAACTACCGCAGCAGCGTCATGGTCCCGCTAATCATTGGCATCATCGGGCTCACGCCATTCATCCGCAGCGCCCGATTTCAGCAATTCCACGCCGTAGATGTCCTGCAGCTTCTAGCGTCCGGGATGTGCTTCGGCGTGGCGCTGATGAGCTTCTTCGTCATTCGACGCACACGGGCGAAAAGCTAGGATTTCATGCCGGCGTCGTACCGGCGCGCAACCTCTTCCCAGTTGACGACGTTCCACCAGGCGCTGAGGTAGTCACCGCGGCGGTTTTGGTACTTGAGGTAGTAAGCGTGCTCCCAAACGTCGTTGCCCATCACGGGATAGAGACCCTCCATGATCGGGCTGTCCTGGTTGGCGGTCGAGATCACTTCCAGCTTGCCGGCACGAAGAACCAGCCAAGCCCACCCTGAGCCGAAGCGCTTCAAGCCAGCGTCGTTGAATTTGGCCTTGAAGGCCTCGAGGCCGCCCAATTGTTGATCGAGCGCCTGGGCGAAGGGCGAGGGAACACCGCCGCCTCCACCGCCGCTGGGGCGCATGATCTTCCAAAACATGCTGTGATTCGAGTGGCCGCCGGCGTTGTTGCGCACCGCGGCGCGGATCCCTTCGGGAACCTTCGTATTTACCGCGCGCAGCAGGTCGTCCAGGGAGAGGGCCGCGAGATTGGCGTGATCTTTGAGCGCAGCATTGAGATTGGTTACGTAGGCGGCGTGGTGCTTGCCGTGATGAAGATTCATGGTGGCTTCATCGATCACGGGCTCGAGGGCGCTGGCGGCGTAGGGAAGCGGCGGGAGTTCGAAGGGCATGCAATTCCTCCTGTTCGTATCCCTCTCAGTGTAACGCCTGAGTTGCGGCGTAGCCGCCTTCGAGATCGGCGATCTCTTCCATTCCCCAGCTCTGGAGCAGGCTGGCCGCAATCGCGGAGCGGTAGCCGCCTTGGCAATAGGCGACGATGAGGCGATCCCGGGGAAGTTCGGCGCGACGCGCGGGGAGCTGGCCGAGCGGAATGTGGAGGCTGCGATCCAGGGCTCCTGCGGCATGCTCGTTGGGTGTGCGAACGTCGAGCAGGCAAGCCTCCGGGGCAGCAGTCAGCGCGGCCGGGTGCAGGCGCAGCCGCTCGACGATCAATTCCGGGTGCCGCGCGAGCGCGGACATGCCGCCATCGAGAAAGCCGGCAACACGGTCGAAGCCGATGCGACCGAGGCGGACGCCGACTTCGTGTTCGCGACCGGGGTCGGCGATCACGACGATGGGAACGTCGGGCGCAAGCAGGGTGCCGCACCAGGTGGCGAAGGCACCTTCCAGCGGGATGTTGATGGCGCCGCGCCAATGGGCGCGTGCGTGCGCGCCAGGAGGGCGGGTGTCGAGCAGGACGGCGCCGGCGGTGTGGGCGGCGGCAGCGGCGTCGAACGTGAGCGGGCGGAAATTACGCTCGAGGCTGGCGTCGAGCACGGGACGCTCCTGGGTGTTGCGCACGGCGTCATAGGTGAAGTAGGCGGGCGCATCGGGCTGGTCGGCGAGGACGATGCGCAGAAAATCATCTTTCGACATGGGCTGAAGAGCGTAATTGAGGCGGCGCTGATCGCCAATGGTGCCCACGAGCTGGTTGGAAATGTTCTTGCCGCAAAGAGAGCCGGCACCATGGGCGGGGTAGACGAGCGTGGCGTCGGGGAGGCGAAGAATCTTTTGATGGAGCGAGTCGTAGAGCATCGTGCCGAGATCGCGGGCAGACCATCCCAAGGAGACGCGAAGGTCGGGGCGGCCGACGTCACCGAGGAACAAGGTATCGCCGGTCAGCGCCGCGTGGGGCTCGCCGGCGCCCGCTTCGAAGACGAGGAGCGTGATGGACTCCGGGGTGTGGCCCGGGGTGTGAAGAGCACGGAGGCGGAGACTTCCGAGCGCGAGCTCTTCACCGTCGGCGAGCGGGCGGAACGCATATTCCGCCTTGGCGCCCGAGCCCAAGCAGATTTCGGCGCCGACACGATCGCGGAGCTCGAGATGGCCGGCCAGGAAGTCGGCATGGAAATGGGTCAGGAAAACATAGCGGATGCGGACATGCAGACGAGCGGCTTCTTCGAGGTAGATCTCAATGTCGCGCTGCGGATCCACGACCGCAGCCAGGCCCGCCGCGGGGTCGGCGACGAGATAGGAGGCGTGGGCGAGGCAGCCGAGGTAGAACTGCTTGAGATGCATCTGGGGGTAGTTTACCGAAGACCGGCGGCACTCCTGCACTCCCAAAGTTCAATAGACGTCGGTGGGGCGGATGGGGCGAAGCGCGCCGATGGCGAGTGAGCCAAGCATGAGCTTGCCGATCTGGACCCGCTCGAGGGCGATGACGCGCGAACCTACGGCTTCGACCATGCGGCGGACCTGGCGGTTTTTTCCCTCGCGCAAGGTGAGTTCGATCGCACTCCCGTTCAGGCGGCGCACCGGAGCCGGAGCGGCGCGCTCGCCGCGCCCAATATCAAGGCCTTGACCGAGGCGGGCGAGGGCGGCATCGCTAAGTGGCGGGTCCACGGTGGCGCGGTAAACCTTCTGGACCTTGGTGGCAGGATTGGCGACGCGCTCGGCGAAGACGCTGTCGTTGGTGAGAAGCAGGAGGCCACTGGTGTCCTGGTCGAGGCGGCCGACGGGGAAATACCAAGACGCCTGCTCGCCCACCACATCGTAGATCGTGGGGCGACCGCCGGGATCGCCGTGGCTGGTGATGACGCCGGCTGGTTTGTGCAAGGCCCAGTAGAGGCGGCGAGGAGGGCGGAGAGGGCGGCCGTCCAGCTGGATTTGCTGACGCGCGGGAATGACCCAGGCTTGCGGGTCGCGCAGCACGCGTCCGGAGACCGTGACCCGGCCCGCGGTGATCCACTCGGCGGCAACCGTGCGGGAAGCGAGGCCGGCGCGGGAAAGGGCCCGGTCCAGCGTCATTTCGGGCTTGTCGCGGCGCGGCGGCTTGGCCGCAGGCGCTGGGGCAGGCCGGAACGTTCTGATCATTTATGATGCGCGGGCGTCAAGACTGCGGCGGATGGCGGAATTGATGGCCGAATAGGCCTCGGTGGCATGGTGTTGGAACCAGCGAACCACTTGCTTGCCGCGGGGATCGTCGCAGCGATGGATGGCGTGATCTTCGGGGTGGATGGTGGAATCCACGATCACCAGCACATCGCCAGCGCGGAGCCCGGCTGCATTTTCCACCACCTGACGCACCGCAACATTGAAAACAAAGGCGCGCGCGACCGGACCGACGCCAGCAATGGGGGCATTGCAGAACGGACAGAGGAACGCATCCATACGGGAACAGGATAGCAGGGGTCGGAGTTCAGACGCCGGTGGTCAGGGTGATGGCGCGCGCGAGGAGCAGGAGCGAGGCCAACGCGCGAGGCGAAGCATCGGGACGCAGCGCGGCGCGATAGAGGCGGAGGAGCGGGGGCGGGATTTGACGATGCGGCCGAGCCAAGGCGCTCGCCAGCAAGTTAAGGTCGAAATTGAGCGCCACCGCCGCCTTTGTAGATGGAGACTTGGGAGCGCGGGGGCTCGAGCTTGACGCGGACGTTCTCATTGGCGTGCTCCATGATGAAGCCTTGTCCGTAAGTTTGGAAACCTTGGGCGATCACCTGCACGAGAACCTCGCCGGGCTCAAAGCCCTGCACAGTGGCAGTCCCCTTTTCGTCGGTGTGGATTTCGATATCAAAGGGATGCTTGGACATGCGACCGGTGTCCACCGCAACCTGCTTCATGACGACACCGGCATTGGGCAGTGGTCGGCCTTTGGGATCCAAGACGGTGACAGTGACGCGGATGGAGGTCACCGAATTCTTGACGTCCTTCTTCTGCTGGGCTTTGAGCGCGGAGGGCACGCAAAGCGCACACCCGGCTGCCAGCAGGGCGACTATGCAGAGCGCCCTCATCCAACCAGTTTAGCATTCCAACGCCCTAGTTGATGATGCGAATGACGTTGGCGGTCTTATCGGTGAAGAGGATGAAGCTGTCGTCGGGGGCGAGAGCAATTCCGAAGACGCCGTTGTAGCGCACTGGGCCGGTGAGCTCGCCGGGTGCTTCGACGAGATCGCCATCGGCCATGTGCATCAGCCCGGGGCTTCCGGCCAAGGTTTCGACTTGATTGGTGCCGAGATTCAGGACGCGCAGAAGACCCGTGTTGGAATCGCCCCAGAACAGGCTGCGCCCGTCCGTGGCGACAAAGGCAGGCGAGCAAAGCGAGGCGCTGGTGGCGGGGCCGTCGGTGAATCCGCATTGGTGCTGATTCCCAACCAGGGTGGTGACTTGGCCAGTGGCGAGGTTGAGCTCGCGGATGGCCTCGTTCTCGAAGTCGCTGATGAAGATGTTTTTCTCATCGGGATCGAAGGCGAGGCCGTTGGGTTCGGCAAAGCGCGCGGCGGCGCCGATACCGTCGGCATTGCCCAAGCCGCCGTTGCCGGCGATGGTCGAGACCGTACCCAGGTTGAGATCAACGAGGCGGATGGCGTTATTGCCGGTGTCGGCAACGTAGAGCTTGGTGCCGTCGCTGGAGGCGAGCACGCCGAAGGGATGGTTGAAGCGAGCGGTGAGGAGAGGGCCGTCCACGTAGCCGGAGGCATTGGCGCCGGCGATGGTCGTCACCGTCTGCGTGGAGAGATCGAGTTTGCGGATGGCGCCGTTGCCGGTATCAGCGATATAGATCACGTTCTGACTGGGCACCCAGGCCAAGCCGGCATTTTGGAAAAACGCCGCGCTCGAGGCCGGACCGTCAGCGAAGCCTTGGTGCGGGCCGGCGACGGTCGTGACTTGGGAGTTGGAAAGGTCAATCTTGCGAATGGCGCCGTTGAGGCTGTCGGCCACGAAGGCAATCTTGCCGTCGGTGACGATGCCCTCGGGTTGGCTGAATTCTGCGGTAGAGACACCGGTGAAATCCGGGCCGGTGCCGACGCCATCGCTGTTGCCGCGATGCGAGGGCTGGCCGGCGATGGTGGAGGAAGCGAGCACGACATCGGCCTGACTGGCGGCGGTGAGCGGATTCGAGATGTCGAGGCGGCGCAGAAGGCCGTTGTCGGAGTCGGCGACAAAGAGCGAGGTGGAGTTCGCGCCAGCGGCATCGCCGATGGCGGTGAGGCCGGTGGGGGTGAAAAACGTGACTTGGCCGGCGTTGCCGTCCGCTTGGCCGGCGGCGGCGCTGCCGGCGAGGGTGAAGACGGCGGCATTGACGCCTAAGCGGAGGGCGCGAATCTCGTTGGTGTCGGCGATATAGAGCAGATTTGCGCCGGCATGCGGATCCATGGCGAGGCCGCTGAGGGCGTTGAACGTGGCGGAAGCGGCGGGGCCATCGGCCAGGCCGATGCTGCCGTTGCCGGCCACGGTGGTGACGGCGATGCTCGGGAGCGCGATTTGGCGGATCGCATAGCCGCATTGATCGCTGACATAAAGGTTGGCTCCGGCCGGGTCGATGGCCAAACCGGTGGGCTGGCAGAAGGTGGCGGCGGTGCCGGTGCCGTCGGTCGTGCGGAAGACGCCGTGCTGGCCGGCGATGGTGGTGACGGTGCCGGTGGCGATGTCAATTTTGCGAATCTGTTCGTTGTTGGTGTCGGCGACGTAGAGGGTGGAGCGGTCGGGTGAGATCACCAATCCATGGGGAAAGGCGAAGCTGGCGGCGGCGCCTACGCCGTCGGCGTCGCCTTCCGTGACGCTGCCTGCCACCAAGGTGATGCCCGCAGAGCCGAGCTTGAAGCTGTCAATGCGGTTGCGCAATCCGTCGGCGATGTAGACGGTTTGCGAGGTTGGGTCGAAGGCCATGCCGTCACCTTCGCCGACACCGAAGGTGTAGGGGCCTCCGACCAGGGTGGTGACGGTCTGGTTCGCGAGGCCCAGGCTGCGCAGGGCGGTGCCCCGCTTGTCCGAGAAGTAGATGGTTCCGCTGCCGTCGCTGGTGAGGGAGCTGGGGCCGGCTTCGACTTGGGTGCCAGTGCCATCCTCGAAGCCCACGCCGCCTGGACCGCCGGCGACGGTGTGCACATGGCCGGCCCAGCCGGTGATGGTTAACAGCACGGTGGCGGTTTGCACCAGCGGATTGCCATTGTCATCGGTCGAGGTGGCGGTGATGGTTATCGGAACACCGGAAGCGGCAAGGCTAATCGAGTCGGTGGCGAGGGTGAGGTTCACTGGGCCGCTTGCGGTTACCGTGGCCGGATTGACCGTGGCGGTGACGTTGATCGGCTGTCCGGTGACGCTGAAGGCGATGCTGTGGGTGAAGCCGGCGGTGACGGAGACCTGGAACGCGATTTGGCCGCTCTGCGCCTTGCCCAGACTCATGGTGGAGCTGGCCGGCGAAAGGGTAAAGTCGGCGGGGGGAACCTGCAGCGTGATTTGCGCGCTGGCGGAAACATTGGCATCGGCCGCGCTGGTGGCGGTGATCGTTTCCGTCGCCGGGCTGGGCAGGGTCGAAGGCGCGGAGAACAGGCCGCTGGAGTTAATTGTGCCGAGCGTAGGATTGCCGCCGGCGACGCCGTTCACGGTCCAGGCGACGGCGGTGTTGGAAGTGCCGGTAACGGTGGCTTTGAACAGCTGGCTGGTGCCGAGATTGATGGTCGCGCTGGTGGGATCGATGTTGACGAGGATGGGCTGGACGAAGTCGACCTCGGCGCTGGCGGCTCGAGTCGGGTCTTGGACCGAAGTCGCGGTGACCGTGACCGAGGCGGTGCCGGGCTGGGTGGCCGGGGCGGTGTAGAGGCCGGCCGTGGAGATGGTGCCGTTGGCGCTGTTGCCGCCGGCGGTGCCGTTGACGCTCCAGGTGACGGCGGTATTGCTGGCGTTCTTGACCGTGGCGGTGAACTGCTGGGTGGCACCGGGCTTCAATTGCACTTGCACGGGAGCGACGGCGACGGTAATCGGCGCGGCGATGGTGACTTGGGCCGAGCCCGACTTGGTGGCGTCAGCTTGGCTGGTGGCGGTGACGGTTTCCTGCGCGGGCGAGGGGACGGCGGCGGGGGCGGTGAAGTTACCCTTGGAATCGATCGTGCCCAGTGTGGAGTTGCCCCCAGCAACGCCATTGACGCTCCAGATGACGGCGGTATTGCTCTCGCCAGTGACGCTGGCGGCGAAGTTCTGGGTAGCGCCCAGAAGCACAGTCGCGGTGGCCGGGCTCACGGTGACGGCTACGGTTTGTGTGAGGGTGACAGTAGCGGAGGCGTGGACGGCTGGGTCTTGGACGCTTGCAACGCCGATGGTGACCTGGCTCAAGCCTTGGAAGGAAGCCGGGGCGGTGTAGAGACCGGCATTGGAGATGGTGCCGTCGGCGGCGCTGCCGCCCGCGGTGCCATTGACGCTCCAGGTGACGGCGGTGTTGGTGGCGTTGGCAACGGTGGCACTGAATTGGACGGTTTGATTGTTGCTGGCGGAGGCCGTGGCCGGGGTGAGGGTAAGCGAAACGGCGGGGGTGAGGGTGATGGCGGCGGAGGCGAAGCTATTGGCGTTGCTGACGCTGATGGCCTCGACGGTGACCGGATCGGAGGGAACCGCGGCGGGCGCCTCATACATACCGGATTGCGTGATGGTGCCATGGGTGGCATCGCCGTTGAGGTGGCCGTCCACTTTCCAAACCACGCCGGTGTTGCTGGCATTGGTCACGGTTGCGGTGAACTGCTGCGAACCGCCGCCGGCCTGGAGCGTGACCGCGGCGGGCGCGATGGTGACCACCGGGAGGGTCGGCACGGCGGCGCCGCAACCGATCAACGAAACCAGAACCAAGAACGGCCAAAGACGCAGGGTTTTCAAATCCATGCGAACAATCTCCTTGCAAGACGAAATCCGAGCGTCCAGTGCGGTTCATTGCAGCAGGAAGGCGAGGCGCTGGTATTTGTGAATGGCCTCGACCGTGGCACGGCTCGAAAGCAGGTGGTAGGTGACGGGAACGAATTCGAGGGCCATGGCCCAGCGGGGGTGACCGCGGCGCTCGAGTCCCCAAGCCGGGCTGGTGAACAGCGCCACTTCGAGCGGCGCTTCGATCAACCAGGCGCGCTTGGCCGAGTAGGCGTGGCAGCCGCCGACCGCCACCGGATTGCGAATGAGAATGTCGGTTTCGCACAGCCCCAGGGCGCGTGCGCTGGACTCGAGCCGGTAATGGTTGAAGATCACGAAGCCCTCGCCGGCCATTTCGGTGAGGAAGGGCCGGTGCCATCGGACTTGGACCTCGTGGTGCTCGGCGCAGCCCAGGCAAGGCTGGTAGACCCCCTGCGACTGCGCGACCACGGCCAGGGCAGAAAGGACGACGGCAGCAAGCGGGGCAAGCGGCAGATGTACGCGGGCGCGGCAGGTCACGCCGGATTGGAAACCAGAGTAGAAGCCGGGGATGGCTAGCGGGTGCCGATCTGAGACCCGCGCCCCGCATTTGCGACCTTCGACCGCGCTTGCATCCAAAATGGCGCGTGATCGGGACCGAAGCGGCATCCTCCGCAACCCGACCCTTGGGCACCGCATCCGGTCAAGGAGAGTTGCTGGGCATGCCTTCCCCCGTTCTGGTGTCCTTTCGACGAATGCGCCGGGTTTCAGAAGACGACTTCGATCGCCCGGCATCGCCGAACCTGCGACCCGAGGCGCAGTGGACGCCCACGTTCGTAATGGCGGGCGGGTCGCTGGCGGTGAAGGAGGAGGCGAAGCGGCGCAAGCGGCAGAGCGTGGGAATCAGCGTAGCGCTGCAGGCGCTGCTGATGGGGGGGATGATGGCGGCGGTGGTGGTAGGTCCGCCAGTGCCGCGGCTGCGCGCCAACCCGACGCCGGTGCGCATACTGACGTATTTCGTGATGCCGCCGCCGCCGGTGCGCGCGCGGCGCGCGCGAACGCAGCCGACGCCGCCCGCAGCGACGCCACCGCCGCCGCTATGGGCACCGCGGCGGGCACCGCGGGCGGAGAATCCGCCAACGCCAGTACGCCCGCCCGCGTCGGTGCGCGAGCGGGCGGGCGATCTGCCGGCTCGGCGGCCCGAATCGAGGCCCGCGCCGGCGCGGCCGAGTTCGGCGAAGCCGCCCACGGCGGGCATCGAATTGGGGAAGTTTGGAGCGCCGCCGGGCTTGGATCCGCAACCCGGTGCGGTGGTGCCGGTGCCGACGATCGGAACGTTCGGCGCAGCGTTGCACCAGGACCCCGCGCCTGGCCCGTCGCCGGGGGCGGTTCCGGCGGCGGGCTTTGACCGGGCAGATGCGGGAGCTGATCCAGCGGCGAACCCAGCGAGCGTTCGCAGCGGGGGTTTCGGCAGCATGGTCGCGGCGGGCTCGCCGGCGCCGAACGTTGCCGGCGAGGCCGGACGCGTTTCGTTGAACCGATTCGCCAGGCCGACCGCGTTCCCGACGGAAGGCCCCCCGGTGGCGATGACGGAGGCGCCAGCATTCGTTCCACCGCAGGTGCTGTCTTGGCCGCAGCCGGCGTACACGCCCGAGGCGGCGCAGCGCCGCATCGAGGGCGAGGTGGTGCTCGAGGTGCGTCTGGGAGCGGACGGGAAGGTGGAAGTGGAACGGGTGCTGCAAGGACTCGGCTACGGCCTGAACGCCGCAGCGGCCGCGGCGGCGCGGCAACTGCGCTTCCGGCCGGCGCAGCGGCATGGGCAGGCGGTGGACTGGACGGTCCAGGTGCACATGGTCTTCAAGCTCGCGTATTGAGGGCGATTCGCTATGCGATGCCGATGGTTCGAGATCTTGAGTCTGATCGCGCTGGGCTGCGCGGCGGCGATAACGGCAGGAGCGCAAGTTCCTTCGACCCCAAGCGCACAAGCGGCACCTGCAAGCCTGAACGCGAACGCGATCGTGGACCGGATGAGCGTGCGCGAGCAGCAGCTCTACCGGCGGATGCAAGAACTCGAGCCACGGATTGAAACCTACATGCAAGACCTGCGCACCGATGCCACGCTCGGCGACGTGCCGGTAGCGGACCAGTATTTTCTGGGCATCCTGCATTTTGCGGGAAGCTTTCACACCGACTCGTTCCTGATCGAGCCGCCAGCACGCTGGCGTCAATGGATCGGGCCGCTCGACGACGCGTTGACGCTGCCGGCGCGCAAGGTGCTGGGACTGAACGTGTACCGAAACAGCTTCGCAGGCATGCTGTTCCCCGCCGCCGACCACTTCGACCGAGCGCACTACCGATTCGCCTATGTGCGGAGGGAGTTCCTGGGCCGGGTGCGCTGCTATGTCTTCGACGTGGCGCCGCTCGATGCACAGGCGAAGGGCAGCTTCTGGGGGCGCGTCTGGATCGAGGACCAGGACGACACGCTGGTGCGCTTCAACGGCAGTTTTTGGCAGGACCGGTACGGTCATCCGGATCTGCACTTTGACAGCTGGCGGCTGAACGTGCGCCCCGGGGTGTGGGTTCCGGTGTACATCTATGCGGAAGAAAGCAACCTGGCCTACGGGCTGTTCCGCCACGTGCGGTACCAGGCGCAGACGCGGCTGTGGGGCTACGATTTGCGCGCCGCCGGCCGGCAGCAGGAGCTGACGTCAGTACGCATCGAGGGCGCCGGCATTGCGCCGCAAGCGCCGCCAACCGTGCTCTCGCCGCTGGGAAGCACGCGCGCCTGGGAGCGGGAAGCCGAGGACAATGTGCTCGACCGCTTGGAAAAGGCCGGACTGTTGGCGCCCGAGGGGCCCGCCGACGCGGTGCTGCAGCAAGTGGTCAACAATTTGGTGCTCACCAATCGGCTCAGCATTTCGCCCCCGGTCCGATGCCGCATCCTGCTTACCACGCCGCTGGAGTCGGTGGCGATCGGACATACCATCGTGCTTTCGCGAGGCTTGATTGACAGCCTGCCCGACGAGGCCAGCCTGGCGGCGATGCTGGCCCACGAACTGGCGCACATCAGCTTGGGGCAAAGGCTCGACACCCGCTATGCCTTTGGCGACCGCATGCTGTTTGCGGATCAAGACAGCTTCCGCCTGCTCGACCTGCAGCGAACGCCGCAAGAGGAGGCGGACGCCAATGCACTTGCGGTGAAGCTGCTCGAAGGCTCGCCCTACAAAAGCCAAATCGGCGATGCGGGATTGTTCCTGCGCCAAGTGGATGCGCGGCGCAAACTTTCGCCGCACTTGTTCAGCCCGCACCTAGGCAATGCTTGGTTCAGCCACGATTATCTGGCGCGCCTGCACGCGGTCGAGGCCGCTGCGCCGCCGCTGGCACCGGCGCAAGTGTCCCAGATTGCCGCACTGCCGCTCGGGGGCCGCTTGCTGGTGGACGCCTGGGACGGCAGCGTATCGCTCGAGACGCCACAGGCGATTCCGCTGCTTTCAGCGCGCGAGAAGATGCCGCTGCAGTTGACGCCGTTCTTCCCCTACCTTGAGCGCGCGGCGCCGGCGGTGACCAATCAAGGTACCGGGGTTGGGGGCCAGGGGGGCGGAGGACATTAAGTTGGCGCGGGCGGCCCCAGCGCGGCTAGCCGGCCACGGCTGTGACTGCGCCGGGCCGGTACGCCGCGCGTCCTGCTTGCGTCGGTTTGAGGGCCCGTGGCCCCAAACCGGCGCTGCGCTTCGCCGGGGCCGGGCCGGCTTTGCTTCCCGCGGTGTGTTCGCAGCCGTTCGCGCCGACTATGCCCAGGGGACAATGCGGCGCGACCCCCGGCGAGGAGTATTCTGACAATGCATGCGCAAATTGTTCCGCACCCTGCCTTCGGCCGGTTTCCTGATTTTGATTGCGGCATCCGCCGCGGCACAGACCGCATCGCCGCTCGCGGTGAAAATCGGCGGCATGGAGTTCGCCCCGGGCGGCTTTCTGGACTTCACGACCGTCTACCGCTCGACCGCTGTGGGCAGCGGGATTGGCACGAATTTCGCCAAGATTCCCTACAATGACACGCCCAGCGGACGGCTCTCGGAACTGCGCCTGAGCGCGCAGAATTCGAGGCTTTCGCTGAAGATGAGCGGCGAGCATGATGGCACCGAGATTGCCGGATATCTCGAAGCCGACTTCTTGGGCAATGCGCCCACAAACCTCGATGTGAGCAGCAACAGCAACACCCTGCGGATGCGGGTGTTTTTCGTGGACCTGCGACACGGGAGTTGGGAAATGCTGGCGGGTCAGGACTGGGGCATGCTTACGCCCAACCGGGTGGGGCTGTCGCCCATGCCCTCCGACATCTTCTATGGACTGGTGGGAGACACGAATTATCAAGTGGGATTGACCTGGACCCGGCAACCGCAATTCCGCGTGCTGTACCACGCCACGCCGCAATGGACGGCGGGGATTTCACTCGAACAGGGAGAGAACTACATCGGGGGTTCGGGATCGCCAACGGTGACGCTGCCGGGAGGCCCCAACGGCCCGTATGCGGCGCAGGTGAACAACGGTGCGTCCGGAACCGCAGCGCCGGGATTTACGCCGGACCTCGTGGGCAAAGTGGCATTTGACTCGAAACCTTCAGGCCAGGGTCTGCACTTGGAGCTGGCGGCATTGGAAAGCAACTTCCGCGTTCTGAGCGCAGCCACCGGGGCAACGACCCATGCTGCGGGCGGAGGCCTTTCCTTGAACGGAAACTGGGCAATCGCCGGAGGCCTGCGGTTGATCGGCAGCAGCTTCCTCGGCGATGGCGGCGGGCGGTACTTTTTGGGAATGGCGCCGGACATGATCATCCGCCAGGACGGCAGCATTTCGCCGGTGCGGGCCTCGGGCGGATTGGCGGGCGCCGAATGGCAAGTGGATCCCCAGGAGGTGCTCTACGCCTACTATGGCGGGGTGGCGATCGGACGCGATTTCGACCTCTCGGGCGCGACGCCAGTGGGTTACGGCTTCGCCGGCGCGGGCAACAGCGTCAACAAGAGCGTTCAAGAAGCGAGCCTGGGGCAAGTGCGGACGTTTTGGAAGTCGGCCGAATTCGGCTCGATCCAACTGTTGGCCCAGGCCTCCTATGTGACCCGGGCACCCTTCGACGGGACGCCGGGCACGGCGCGATACGCGCATGCGGCGATGGGCTGGTTGAATCTGCGCTACAACTTGCCCTAAGCTTCGGCATGGCAGCGCCCGGGAATGCAATCGTCGTCGGTTCTGGCCCGAACGGGCTGGCGGCGGCGATCGTTTGGGCGCAGGCCGGCGGTCGCGTCACGGTCTACGAGGCCGAGACCGAAATCGGCGGCGGCGCGCGCACCGCCGAATTGACGCTGCCAGGCTTCCGGCACGACGTTTGCTCGGCCGTGCATCCGATGGCGGTGGCGACGGGTTTTTTCCGCACCCTGCCTCTGGAGCAGCACGGACTGGAGTGGATTCATCCACCGCTGGCGCTGGCGCACCCCTTTGAGGACGGCACTGCGGCGGTGTTGGAGCGCTCGGGCGATGCCACCGCGGAGCGCCTGGGCGAGGATGCGGGGCCTTATCAGCGCCTGATTGCCCCGGTGGTGCATGACTGGCCGGCGCTCGAGGCAGGCTTCATGGCTGCGCCCCACTGGCCGCGGCGCCCGCTGGCGCTGGCGCGCTTCGGGGTGCACGCACTGCGGCCGGCAGAGAGTTTGGCGCGGGCGATCTTTCGGACCGCGGCCGGGCGCGGGCTGTTCGCGGGGTTGGCGGCGCACGCGATCATGCCGCTGGAGGCCAGGGGAACCTCGGCGATCGGCATGGTGCTGTCGGCGGCCGCGCATCGGGCCGGCTGGCCGATCGCGCGCGGCGGCTCGCAGGCGGTGGCGGACGCGCTGGCGGCGCATTTGCGCTCGCTCGGCGGCGAAATCGAGACTGGGCGCCGAATTCAATCGCTGAAGGAGCTGCCGGCGACGGCAACGGTCTTTTGCGATGTTTCGCCGCGCGGGCTGCTCGCGCTGGCGGGGGATCGCTTCCCTGCCCGCGACCGGCGCAAGCTCGGGCGCTTCCGCCCTGGACCAGGAGTGTTCAAGCTCGACTATGCGCTGCGCGGGCCGATTCCTTGGACTGCCGCGGAATGCCGGGAAGCGGGAACGGTGCACTTGGGCGGAAGCTTGGAAGAAATCGCCGCCAGCGAGCGCGCATCGTGCGCGGCCCACGGGGCGCGAGAGGCGGAGCGGCCGTTCGTGCTGCTGTGCCAACCGAGTCTGTTCGACGGCACCAGGGCCCCGGCAGGCCAGCACACCGCTTGGGCGTATTGCCATGTGCCCAACGGATCGGAACAAGACATGAGCGAGCGCATGGAAGCGCAGATCGAGCGGGTTGCGCCAGGATTCATGGCCTTGGTGCTGGCCCGCAGCGCAAGAACGCCGGCGGAGCTCGAAGCGCACAATGCCAACTTGAATGGGGGCGATATCGCCGGTGGAAGAAATTCCCTGGGCCAGATCCTGTTGAGGCCTGGGCTGCGACCGTACCAAACCGGGCTGCGCGGAGTGTACTTTTGCTCGGCCTCGACGCCGCCGGGAGGCGGCGTGCATGGGCTTTGCGGCTTTCATGCCGCGCGCACCGCGCTTGCAGATCTCGCCTAACCCGCCGCCCTGGCGGTTACGAACCACCCGCAGTTGCGGTCGGAGGCAGGCTGGAGCTGAGCTGATCTGCCCATTGCTGCAGGGTGATGCCGATGGTTGCGACCAAGTCGGATAGGGATTGGCTCGGACCGGCCCCCCCCAAATTCGCAATCACCAGCTCGCAAATCGGATCGACCGCCACCATGTGCAGCGGGCGGGAACGCAACTGGTCGAGGTGCGTATTCTCCCGGGCGCGGAATTCGTTGACGAGCAGGGGCAGGTGGGCCGCCAATTCCGTATCCGCTCGCGCTCGGGCGAGCAGGGGTAGGGCAGCGGCGATATCCGCCATTTCAAATTGCCGAATGCGCAGAATTTGCCGAATGGCTTCGGGATTTCCTGCCGTCGCGCCATCTCGATAAATGACTGCTTCGACCGTGTACGCGACGGCGCTAAGACGCGCGCCGCCGAGAGGCATGATCCTCGAACTGCCGGCAGCCAACCCCAGGCCACTCGATCGTGGGCTGGGAATTTCATCCTCGAAGTGGCGAGCCAGGGGCGCGCCGCCGCGCAAAGGATGGTCGGGGCTTGTCATCGAAAGGACAAACGCGGTGGCATCAGATGAATAGCTGTTTCGAATGGTCACCTGCCAGGCGGTAGCGCCTCTTGCGGGCTGCGACAATTCGAGCAGCGGCGCTTGCCCGAGGCAAATTGGCGAAAGGAACCCGACGCCCACCCAACCCATTAATTGAAGCGATTTCGCAGACATCTCAACCTCCAGAAATGTTCGGTTCCAATATCGGAGCTATGTTGGCTTGCAGGCGCCTAATGGCTGCACCAATAGTAATAGGCTGTGCTGGTCTGATACGATTGGTTCGCGGTGCGATCGTCATAGCAGCCCGGGACCTCTGGGCTGCACTCCACACTGCCGACGACCGCAGTCTGGTATTCCTGCCACCAGACCTCACCGTCCTCGCAGCTCCCGCCCTCTTCGCAATTGATCCACTCGGCATCGTGGCGAAATGCCGGCTCTGATGCGTGAATCGGATAGTAAGACGCGATCACATTGCAATTTGAGCAGGCGGGGTGGCCCCCGGTGCAGGCAATCGGCTGGTCCGCTTCGTCGCCGGGATCCTCAAGCGTCCCCGGCCCATAGTAGTCATCGCGATATTTTAGTTGCCAGGAGCCCGTTGGTGCGTCGCAAGTTCCAAATTCAATAAGGGAAGTGGCGTCGCTTGGGCAGCCGGCGTCTGCGTTTGCACTGCATCGCGAGGAAACCGCAAGCGGGCTGCCGAAAATTGCGATCACGCGATTGTGGCTGGGAGATCGAAGGCGCGCTGGCCCCGCGGTGGGGGGGGGAGGGGAGATGCTAGTAGGAGGCAGGCCCCACAAAGGACGAAACTGCACGTAGAGGCATGGTAGCGCATTGTACCGCTCCTTCAGATGCAGCCTTTATGGCACAATCCGGCCCGGCGCGAAATAATTTTTTGAGATCCAATTCTCGGGGCCAACTACGCCGGTTCGACTTCGAGGCGGCCGGCGTCCGCATCGAGCAGGATGATGCGGAACTTGCGCACCTCGCCGGATTTCAGGGTGACGCCCGCGGGCGCGGCTTCCTCCGGCTGGGGAGTGGGATTTTTCCAGACGGCGGCGAGCTTGGCGGCGAGCGTGCCCTCTTCGATCTTGCGCACCGGCGCGACCGCCGAGGGGCACGCCGCTTCGATGCCCTCATCCACCTGCACGCGGCCGGGATAGGCTTTGACGACCCGGCCGCTGAGCGTATCGCCGACCGCGTGGGCGGCGAGGAAGGTCTCGAGCGGCGTGGGGATGAGCTGCTTCATGCCCAAACGGAGGCGGCGCTTGGGCAGATCAAGCTCGAGGACCTGAACCCGCACGGTATCGCCGATCTTGAGCACTTTATTGGGGTGCTCGATGCGTTCGACAGCGACGTCGCCGATGTGCACCATGCCATCCACGCCTTCGGCGAGCTCCAGGAACGCGCCAAATTGCTGCAGGTTGCGCACTTTGCCTTCGACGACCGTGCCGGGCTTGAAGCGGGTCTCGGCGTCGGCCCACGGATCGCCGAGCACCTGTTTCAATCCCAGCGCGATGCGGCGATCCTTGGCATTCACGCCCAGCACGGCGGCCTCGATGGTCTCGCCCACTTGCACGGCGTCCTCAGGCTTGCGGACGCGGCGGGTCCAAGACATCTCGCTGATGTGAATCAAGCCTTCGAGGCCAGGCTCGATCTCGACAAATGCGCCAAACTCGCTGGTGCGGGTCACACGGCCACGAACCCGCGAGCCGACCGTGAAGCGCTCGGGAACGCCCGCCCAGGGATCGGGGGTAAGCTGCTTGAGGCCGACCGAGATGCGGTTCTTTTCGCGGTCCATCTTGAGGACCTTCACGCGCAACTCCTGGCCCAAGCTGAGGACATGGCCGGGCTCGCCGACCCGGGTCCAGCTCAAATCGGAGACGTGCAGCAGCGCGCCGACGCCGCCAATGTCCAGGAACGCGCCGTAGGTGGCGAGGCTGGAAACGGTGCCAGTGACTTCGTCGCCCACCTGCAGGCGATCAAACAACTGCCGCTCGGCCTCGCGTTGTTCCTGTTCGAGCAGGCTGCGGCGATCGAGGATCAACTGCTTTTCCTCGGGGGCGCGCGCGATGCGGCAGCGAACCTCCTGGCCGACGAGCTTGTGCAGCTCGTTGGGGTCGCGGACGCCGCTCTTGGATTGCGGAATGAAGCCGCGCATGCCCACGTCAACGGTCAATCCGCCCTTGACGGCGCCGGTGACCTTGCCGCGCAGAATCAGGCCTTGCTCATATGCAGCGCGAGCATCGTCGAGGTTGCGGGGCCGATCGGGGGCGAATGGGCTGAGTTTGAAGCTGCCTTCCTCATCGCGTCCCTCGACGACCACTTCGATCGCCAAGCCGGGCGTCAGGTCGCCGCCAGGACCTTGTTCCCGCCAGAGGATGAGCGGCAGCACGCCTTCCGCCTTGGCACCGATGTCCACGAGGGCAACGTCGTCGCGGAGATTGACGATGTGGCCGGTGCGCCGTTCGCCGATCTTGGGGCCGGCGGATTCATTCTGCTGGTCGTATTGAGCCAAGAGCTGGGCAAAGTTCGCCTCTCCTTCGGCGGCAACAGACAAGGGGGCTTCCAGAGGCGAAGGGGCAGAGTCCAACATGACTGAGGGTCCTTCCAGGTGGGAGGCACTATTTTCGCACATTTACCGGCGCAATCAAGCAATCGGCGAGGCGAGCCGCTTCCGCGCTGGCGGCGCAATCATGCACGCGCACGATATGCGCGCCGGCGAGCAGGGCTGCGGTCAAGGCCGCCAGGCTGGCCGCGAGCCGCGCGGAGGCAAGCTGCGCGGGCGAATTGCGAAGAAAGGACTTGCGCGACACTCCGACCAGGACAGGGCATCCGAATTGGTGCAACGAGTCCAGCCCGCGAAGAATCGGAAAATTCTCGTCGAGATTTTTTCCAAATCCAAAACCGGGATCGAGCACTACGCGTTCGTGGTCCAGGCCGGCGGAACGAATGCGGTATAGGATCGTGGCGAGCCCAGCGGAAACCTCACCGAGCGGATCAGCAAGCGGAGGCAGGCGGTGCATGGTGTCGAAGGAACCGCGATGATGCATCGCGATCAAGCCGCAGCGGGAGCGTGCGGCAATGGCCAGCATCTCGGAGTCCTCAAAGCCCGTGACGTCGTTCAGAATGTCGGCACCGGCGTCGAGCGCGCGGCGAGCGGTGAGGGCGTGGCGGGTGTCCACGGAAAGGGTGGCATGGGGCAGGGAGTGCCGGATGCGATCGAGCGCAGGGCGCAACCGCGACCACTCCGCTTCCGGGTCGAGCGGCGTGGCGCCGGGGCGGGTGGATTCGGCTCCCAAATCAAGAAAGTGGGCGCCGGCTTCGAGCGCCCGCTCGGCGGAAGCCAAGGCGTGGTCGGGCGTGGGCAGGCGGCTGTGGGCGAAAAAGGAATCGGGGGTGAGGTTCAGAACGGCCATCAGGGCGGTGCGATGCCCCAACTCGAATACCCCGCGCGGCAGCCGCCATGCCCGAATCGGCCTAAGATATTGCACAGAGGTTGATTATTGCCCACCCGCAATAGTTGACCCCCGCGGGCGGAGCGGCGGAAACCGCGGGGGCGCGAACTCCGTCCAAGCAAAGGGAGTTGAAGATGCCAACAAGGCGCAAAATCCTGCCCGCGGCTGTCGTCGGGCTGCTGCTAGGTCTGGGAATCCTCTTGGGTGCGCAGGGCACACCCCCCGCCACCCCGGCCGCAACGACGGATTCGGCCTATGCCGCCGGATACAACGCCGCCTATCCCTTGGGGCAAGAGGATCAGCGCTCGGGTGCCCCGGCCAACGCGCACAAGTTCCGAATCTACCAAGATGGGACCAGCGGCTACACCGAGGCATACGGCACGCCGGAGGCGTATCGCAGCGGATTTCAGAGTGGGTTTGACGATGGCTACGCCGATGGATACGGCCAGCGGCCGCGCTCGGTACCGGAGGCGGCAGCGCCCGCCGAACCCGCGGCGAATCCGCCCGAGGGCGGCTTCGCTCCACCGGTGCCGCCGACGATGGCGCCCGCGACCACCGATGTGGCCAAGGCCGCGCGGGCGAATGGGTACCGCGAGGGGTACAATGTCGGCCAATCCGACGCCAACTCGCACGCCGTCTACGACGCCGCCGCCCACCGCGAGTACCAAGACGCCAATGTGGGGTACGATCCGGCGCAGGGTGCGAGCGATCAATACCAGGCGAGCTTCCGCAGCGGCTTCAACACCGGCTACGATGATGGCTTCAACCATCGCCTTTACAATGCCGCGCTGGGTGCACGGTCAGGGGCAGCAGCGTCGAGCGCAGGCAATGCGGGCGCAAGCGACCTGCCCACCGATCCGGTAGCGTTGCGCGCGCAGCCGAGCGGCGTCTACAACGACGTGCTCCTGCTGGCGCAAGGCACGCGCCTGCACACCACGCTCGACAAGCAGTTGGATACGAAGAACTCGTATTCCGGCGAGGCATTCTCGCTCACCGTCACGGTGCCGGTCTGGATTGGCGGAACAGCCGCGATTCCCGCGGGCAGCACCATCCAAGGCACGGTGCAGCAAGTGACCCGCGGCGGCAAGCTGAGCGGCCACGCGCAACTGCAATTGCAGTACAACACGCTTACGCTTCCTGGACGCGCGCCGATCTCGCTCAACGCCACGACGGCCGCCACTGGAAGTGCCGCGCAAAAAGTTAACCAGGACGAAGGCACGGTGAACGGCCCGAACTCGAATGCCGGCAAGAGGGCAGGCACGGATGCCGCGGTCGGCGCGGTGCTGGGCGGCATTTTCGGCGGCACCGGCGGACTGATTCGCGGAGGCGCGGCCGGAGCCGCGATCGGCACCGCCGGAGTGCTGATGTCGCATAGCCGCGACCTCACGCTGCGCGAAGGCGAGCCGATGCTGATCCGGCTGGAAGAACCGCTGGAGCTGCCGAAGCCGCCCAACAGTGGACAGTGAACGGCTTGAGATTCTTGGCGGCGGTGGCAGGGGTGTGCGCGCTGGCCGTGGCGCAGACGCCGACGTTCTATCGTGATGTGCTGCCGATCCTGCAGCAGCATTGCCAGACCTGCCATCGGCCGGGCGAGATCGCACCCTTTCCGCTGGTGAGTTATTCCGATGCTCGCGGCCACGCGGCCGCCATGGCCAAGGCGACGAGCACGCGCGCCATGCCTCCGTGGTTTGCCGATCCCGGCGTTGGCCGATTCCGGAATGATCCCTCGCTCGATCCAGGACAGATTCGAGCGCTGACGGCATGGGCAGCCGGCGGCGCTCCCGAGGGCAATCCGAAGGATGCTCCGCAGCCGCCGCATTTCGCGACGGGCTGGAATATTGACGCGCCTGAGATGGAAGTGGCCATGCCCGAACCGGTGCGGATACCGGCGCGCGGGAAATTGGAATACACCTACGAAATCGTGCCGACAGGATTCAAGGCCGGACGATGGGTGCAAGAAGCCGAGATTCGGCCCTCGAGCCGCGCGCATGTGCACCACGCGGTGGTGTACGTGCTGCCGCCAGGTTCGAACTGGCTGAAGGGCGCTCCGGTGGGAAAGCCGTTTACCGCCGGCGACTTGGGGCAGAAGGAATTGTGGACCGACAGCGAGATTCTCCTGGTCTACGCGCCCGGCAGCGCGCCCGACCGCTGGCCGCCGGATTTGGGCAAGTTCATCCCGGCGGGCTCAGATCTGGTCTTCCAAATGCACTACACCACCAACGGAGATGCGGCGGTAGACCAGACCCGGATCGGCTTGGTCTTCAACCCGGCGCCGCCCTCCCGGCGCGTGCTGACGCTGCAATTGACCAATAATGATTTTGTGATTCCGCCGGGCGCGAGTGATGCCCAAGTCGAAGCGCATGGAACGCTTCCCGGCCCGGCTACGCTGCTCGGCTTCTTTCCCCACATGCACCTGCGCGGCAAAGCATTCGAATACAACTTGATCGGGGCGCACGGGACCGCGACGCCATTGCTGCGGGTGTCGCACTACAACTTCTATTGGCAGCGGAGCTATGAATTGCAGGTGCCACTTGCGCTCCCTGCGGGCGCCGAATTGCAGGCTCTTGCCCGGTATGACAATTCGGCGGCGAACCCGCACAACCCCGACCCGACCGTGGCCGTGCACTGGGGTGACCAGACCAGCGACGAGATGATGGTCGGATTCTTTGATCTTGCGGTGCCCGCCGGCACCGACAAGTGGCAGTACTTCGCCGAGCGCAAGCGGTGAGCGGTAAACCGCGAGCCGCTTGCGGCGCGTCATTGGTTGTTGATGCTGACGTCGCCGGTCTTCACGCTCTTGCCGTCGAGCTTGAACACGACGCTGTCGTATTGGCTGGGGCAGCAGGGTTTGTCGCCAAGCGAATAGCGGGCCGAGCGAATGGTCAACTGCCGCTTCTGCGCGCTCCACTCGGCGCCTGCGCCGCCGCGGCAGTCGTAGCTGAACTGATCGGCGAGCATCAATTTGCTCTGATCGCGCTCGAGCACCTGGACAACACCGGTGCAATTGGCCAGATCCTTGCCGCTGTAGAGCACGCTATAGACCAGCAACGCCTCGCCGCCCGGCGCCTTCGGAAGCTTTTCCGGATCGGCCTTGATGGCTTCGAACTCGATGGGATTGGTCGGATCATTGCGGTGATCGTAGATGCCGCGGACCACTGGAATCGAGATTGGGGCTCCGGTTTCCGTGTTGCCGGGGATCATTCCTTCCGCCCCCGAGCCCGCCGTGGGGTAGAGGACGTAGGTGAAATCCTGCAGGGGAAACGCTTCGAGGCTGGCGACGCCGGGCGCGTTCAATGGCACATCCAAATGAAATACCGTGATGCGGCCATAGGTCTTGAAATCCGAGCCGGTGCCGCGCAGCCAACCGAATTGCGCCTGAGCCGCCGCAGAGCCAAGCAGCAGCAGGCAGGAAATCAAGAACGACGCGAATGGCGCACGCGGACTGAGCACGATGGATTAAATTCAGTGTACCTTGAGTGCTGACGTGTCTGCCACGCTTCGACCGCTGTTCGGCATTCCCTTGTCCGGCTCGCGCGCGCTCGACGCTTCCCTGCTTGCGGGCGCGGTTGCGATTGTGTTGTCGTTGGCGCACGGACCCGGGCTGTGGATTTTCGTGTTCGCGGCCTGGGGCTTGGTGCCGCTTGCGGCGGTGCTGGGGCAGGGCACCCAAGCGCTGTCCGCGCGCTCGGGGCCGCTGGCGGCAGGAATCTTGCAGGGCACGCTGGGCAACGCCAGCGAGCTGATCCTCGGCGTAGTTGCTTTGCGAGCGGGCCTGGTCGAGGTGGTGAAGGCGTCGCTCACCGGCAGCATCATTTCGAATTTGCTGCTGGTGATGGGCATGGCGATGTTGCTCGGCGGACTGAGGCGGGAAAAGCAATTCATCAACCGGACGGTGGCCAGCACCAATGCCACCACGCTGTTCCTGGCGGCGGTCGGCCTGGTCGTTCCGGCGGTGTTTTCGCTGGGCGTCTACGGCGAATTGGGCCCCTATCACGCCGGCTCGGAGTACTTGAGCCTGGGCACCGCGGTGATCCTGATTGCGGTCTACGTGGTCAGCCTGATCTTTCAATTCCGGTCGGCGGCGCCCCGCGCCGGCGCGGTCCCGGCCGGCAGACGGCGCGGGCCCGCGACCACCATGTTCTGCGCGGTGATCATGATTGCGATCCTGAGCGAGTTGCTGGTGGGCGAGTTGCAAGTCGCGCAGCATGCCTTCCATGGCACCGACCTGTTCTGGGGCGGCGTGGTCTTTGCGCTGATCGGCAATGCGGCCGAGCATGCGGTGGCGGTGTCGGCGGCGCGGCGCGACGAAATGGATCTGGCGATGGCGATCGGCGTGGGCTCAAGTCTGCAGATCGCTCTGCTGCTGGCCCCTGCGCTGGTTTTCTTGTCGCTGCTGCTGGGGCATCCCATGACGCTGGTGTTCAGCGGCATCGAGGTGGCGGCGGTGGTGCTCTCGACCGTGATGATGGGCATGATCGCCGCCGACGGGGAAACGAATTGGCTCGAGGGAGCGCAGCTCATCGCGGTGTATGCGATTCTCGTGATTGGATTTTATTTCGTTCCCTTCTGAGCCACGGCCGGCCGGCGCCCTCGACTGGTGCGCGCCAGCCGGAAGATGCTATACGCGCTGGCAAGAATGGCGATCCCCATCAAGCCCTGGATGAAGTGCTGGAAGAAGGGGGTCTTCATCCAGACGATGATCCTGCGGCCGAAATAGAGCGCAGCCAGGCCTTCGGCAAGAAAGCGCAGGAAGCGCATGGCCGCGAGCATGCTCAGGAACGGACGTTGCGGAACCTCGAGCGCACCCGCGCCCAGTACGAACGCCGAGAATGGGAACGGCGGAGGAATCAGCGCTGGGACGGCGAGCAGCACCGGACCTTTGTGCTTGACCGAATCAACAATCCGCTTGAACCGCTGCGGGCGGACATGCGCGCGGATAAAGCTTTCGCCGCCGGCACGCCCGACCCAATACATGATCCAGCAACCGGCGACTGATCCCAACATGGCGGCAACGATGTACATCAGCAGGCGGTCATGATGCAGCGATACCAACACAACGACGGCCAGATCGTTGGCAAACGGCAGCATCAGGAAACTCGAGTCGAGCACGCCCAGCAGGAACAGCCCGGGCGCGCCCATGGCCACGAAGAAATAAAAAAGCCCGGCAAGCCAACCATGGCCGGTGGGGAGCATGGG
>DATNED010000187.1:0-19943 GCA_035553115.1 Terriglobales bacterium
AACATTCCGCGCGTCCCGACTTCCAGCCTGGTGGGGCCACCTGGATTCGAACCAGGAACCAACGGATTATGAGTCCGCTGCTCTGACCGTTGAGCTATGGCCCCGCACCACCCCGCATCTCATTTTACGAGACCGCGCCGCGCGCGGAGGCCCGCGCCACTCAGATGTTCCCGTACGGTGCCCAGATCACCGGAAACGACTTGGCCAGCTCGGCCGGGTCGCCCTTGCCGCCGGCGAGCTCCACCGCCTTGGCCAGCACCGAGTCGCGGCCGCCGGCCATGTCGGCGGCCGTTGGCAGCACCTCGACGTCGGGGGTCACCCCGACCTTCTCCAGGCTCTTGCCGTCGGGCATGATCATGTCGGCGACCGTGATGCTCGCCCCATAGAGCACCGCCGAGCCAGCTTCGATGTCGCCGTAATGCATGGGCTCGACGTTGGATTCCATCACCGCACCTGCGGTGGTGTCGCCGATGACCGTGCCCAGGTGCTCGAGCTGGACCGTGCGCGCGAATATTTCGGATGCCGATGCCGAGCCCGAATCCACCACCACGAAGAGTTTGCCGGGGTAATGATCGCCGTTGGGCTTGGCCTCCTCCGGGTCCTGATGCTTGCGCCCCTGCGGCGTCGCCACCGTGATCTTGTGGGTGACGAAGTAGCCGAGCAGGTATTTGCAGTCGTCCACCAGGCCCCCGGGGTTGCCGCGCAGATCGAGCACTAGGCTGGGGTAGCTCTTCGCCTTCCCCATGATGCTGTCCGCCTCGCTCGGATCAAACTCGAAGTTCGGCATCTTCCACACGAAGACCTTTTCGTCCGGTGCCATCCAGCGCTGACGGAAGATTTTGGCGTCGAGATCTTCCTGGTCCACCGAGTAGTCGTAGAGATCGTTGAGGCCGCTCACCAGCCCGGCGTGCTCGATGAACTTGGTCTTGACCACCTCGTTGCGGGCGGTGCCATCCGGGGCGAGCAGCGAGAAGTGAAGCCCGCCGCGGGGAGCAAGCGCATCCAGGAAATACTCGAGCTGCCAAGCGTCCTTGCGGTTGACGCTGTAGCCTTCGAGTTTGACGATCTCATCGCCGGGATGGAGCTTTACTGCGGCGTCCGAACCCGGACGAACCGCGGCGATAAACGCGCGGTCGCCCTCGATGCGCATGCGGTAGCCGTAATGAACGTCGTACGATCGCGGCGGCGGATCAAAGAACGTATGCGAGTCGTTCAGGCCCGAAAGAAACGCCGCCAGTACCCGAAAGGCGTCGCCGAGCGTCGGAGCCTTCGCCAGTTGCGCCTTGTAGGTTTCGTACCGCGCCGGCAAGTTGACCCCGTGCAGCGCAGGATCGTAGTAGTCCTTCTGCACCGCGTCGCGCAGGTTCTCGAGCATCGAGATCGCCATCATGCGCTGCGCGCTCGTGATCGCGTTTTGCTTGTCCTTTTCCTGGGCGTGGGCAGGCAAGAACACGCCGGCCGCCAACGTCAGCGCGCAGGAGAAGCTCAGAATACAAACCGTATTGCGTCGCACCATGACGCAACTATACAACTTACAATGGCAAAGTTCACTTCTGGGAACCGAATCCCTTGCGGAATAGGTTCGCCCGCAGGAATTCTTCCCTCAGCTCGGGCTGGGTGAGCGAACGCCGCAGGTGCGCCAGCCGTTGCTCGATCGTCTCCAGGCACTGTGCGATCGGCGCGGCATTGGTGTGCGCGATGTCGCGCCACATCGAGTAGGGGCTCGCGCCCAGGCGGGTCATCTCGCGCAGGGCCCGCCCGCCCACGTCGCGCAGCTCGCTCTGGGCCTCTTCGCTCGCGCCGAACTCATCCTCGAGCGCCGCCGCCAGCGCGGTGCCCACCATCTGCGGCAAGTGGCTGGCCCAGGCGCAGAGCAGGTCGTGGCGAATGGGATCGAGATCCACCGCACGGCTGCCAAAGCGTTCGGTCCAGCCGCGCCAAGACGCTGCGGTCTCCACCTGCTCGCCTGGCAGCGGCGTGAACAGCCACACCGCGCCCCGGAACAGTTCCGCGTCCGCTGCCGCCGCGCCCGCGACCTCCTTGCCCGCCATCGGATGCCCGGGCAGGTATGTTGCCCCTCCCTTGGCAAATAGCGCTTGCGCCCGTTCGTAGATGCGCGCCTTTGTGCTGCCGACATCGGTCACTAGTTGCCCGGCCCGAAGCACCGGCGCCAGCCGCTCCATCCAATCGAGGATCGCCAGCACCGGCATCGCCAGCACGATGGTGTCGCATTCCTGTGCGGCAGCCACGGGTTCGCGCGCGACCGCCGAGATCGCGCCGCGCTGCAAGGCCCGCTCCGCCTCGGCGCCATCGCGGTCCCAGCCGATGATTGCGCCGTCGAATCCATTGGCGCGCAGCGCCAATCCGATCGAACCCCCGATCAGCCCTGTCCCGGCAATCAGAACGCGCTTCATCAACGGGAGCTGTCTCCAGCGCGGCAGCTGTCGAGTTGCCTCCCGGAGGCAAGATCGAGGCCGCGGAATTGGGTTCCCTGCCAGGTCCCGTTTGGCCGAGTCCGTCGAGTCCGCAGTCGGGGAACTTTCCGCACCCCGCAGTATACGCTCCCGTAGCCTATTAACCGACAACTAACGAGCGTTCGCCGCAACCGCAAGCAACGTCATCGAGCTCCACATGCCATCGGGCAGCAATAGCGCTGCGTCGGCAGCAGCGCCGAAATCCACTGCAGCGGCGCGTCCGAACTCCGAACCCGGAAACCGATTCGAGCGGTAAAGCTGCAGAATCTTCGCCTTCTCCGCCAGAGACCCAGCGCTATACGCCCGTTCGCTCGCATTCATTGCCGACGCCTCGGCCGCCAGCAGTTGGCCCAAGAGCGATCTCCACGCTCGGGTTTTTCCTTCGCGCTTCAACGCCCTGCACAGTTGGAGCGTCGCCTCGGGCGTCCGCGCAACCACCTCCTTGTCCTTTTCCGCAATCTCCTCCGCTGCATCGCTGGCGGCCGACGCTAGTTCGGCGTTGCCGCTCGCCGCATCCGCCGATTGCGCGTAGAGGCGGTACGCCAGATCGCCGGTTGTGCCCGCCGCCTGTTGGAACAGCCCGGCAGCATCCGCTGTCGGGCGCGGCACGGGGGACATGGGGCCCTGGCTGCCGGGCAGCGGCGGAAGGCCCAGCCCAAACTCCGGATGTGCGATTCGCTCGCGGTTGGCCGCATCGGGGTCAATCTGCTGTAACATGCCCATCAGCTGCCGTCCCGTTTGCGACGCGAGTGGCCGGTCCGCTCCGGTCCCGATCCCGCCGAGCGTGGTCAACATGCTCGCAATCGCACCGCCAATCTCCCCGTCCAGCCGCGGCATGGCACGGTGGACACTCTCCAGAAAGATAGCCGCAAATTGGAGCTGCGCAGCCGTTCGACTCGAGCCAGCCGTCGCGATCCCCATGCGGGCCAATTCGGCCTTGTCCGGCGCATCGAGCCCCGCGCGCCGAATTGCGCCAGCGCCCCCCTGGTACGGGAATATCCCGGTGGCGTGCTGGCATTCGCTGGCGACTTGCAGCGCGTTCGCCTTCAGCCACGCCGCATCCTTGGCGAGCACTAGCACCGAGTCGTACAAACGCGCGCGGTCGCCGCCCGCGAGCGAGCTGCGTCGCGCGAGCGCGAGCGCGACCGGCTCATGCCCCGAGCCAGCCAAGAACTGCACCGCGCCATTTTCTGCGTACATCGGCATGGAAGCCGCCAAGGTCCCGACCGAATCGTCGGCACCCGACGCTCCGGCGCTCATGCCCTCGGCGGTTTGAAATGCGCGCTCCGCATCCGCAACGGAAGCGGCCGGGGCCGCCTTGGCCTCAACCTGCGCCAGGCGCAGCCGCGCGACCACATCCCAACCTCCGGGAATCGTCGCGAGGCCCTCGCGCGCACGACGCAACAGCACTGATGCGCGAACTGCGGGATCTCCGCCGCCTTGCTGGCCGAGCGCGCCCTGGCTGCACAGGCAGGCGAACAACGCCGCTACCGCCGCCCCGCCGCTAATTCTCTTGCGGATAGCAATATCCAACGTAGTCCCACTGGCAAAACGTCGGGCTCGAGCAGTCGCAATACATTTCATTGTTCAGGTCGTCGCAGATGTACCCGCCGTAGGAGGTCATTGCGCCCTCGTAGTAACAGACGTAGGTCGGCGCATCGGCAAGCGCGACCCGCACCGAGCCAAGTGCCGAGAAGATCGCAAGCCCCACGCAGAGGCGTTTCAACAATTCCATCTTCCAAACCTCCAATGCTCGATCTCAAAAGACCGGACAATACGTCTTCCCTCCAGCCCCCACGCAGCCGCCATGACTGTTCAATGGCGGAACCGCGCCCGCTCGCGCGACTCTAGCTAGCGCCAGCGGCGCGAGTATCCCGTCAATTCCGGATGCCGCGCTGATCGCGGCGGGCGCGTCAACCAGCGCCCCGATATAAATAGCATCGAGAATCTCGTGCCCATCCGCTGGCAGAGCGGCGAGGGATTCGACCCGGGTCGCGGGCGCTAATCCATCAAACCGCCGCCCAAAGTCTAGCGCCTGCTCCTGTGCGAGCCCCAGCGCTCGGTTCGTGAGCCGCCGCCCATCCTCTTGCCGCCCCTCCCGCATCATAATCCGTGCGAGGTTCGCAATTTGGCTGAGGCAGCGGCTCTCGATGTCCGGCTGCTGCGCCAACGACATCGCCTCGCTGAGCGCCAATCCAAACTGGCCCCCATCTCCCCGCAAATTCCTATTCTGCGAGCCGGCGAGCGCGGCCACCAATATTCGGAAGCGCTCGACCGGATCCGCAATGGCGCTCCCGTCCCCAAGGTGGCGTTCCGGCTCGAATTCAGCGGCAAGCAATGCGCGGTCCGGCCGCGGCCGGGGCCTTTCCGGCACAGCAGTCCCTGCAGCGTATGGGAGCTCGGCCCTCAGCGACTCCGCTCGCGCGGGTGCGAAGCCCTCTACCAAATGCAGAAGAGCAGCTGCCGCGGCTGCAGCCGCCGGTCGATCGCTTTCGCTCCACACTCGCGCCCGCAGGGTGTCAATCTCGCTCAAGATTGCTTCCTGCTGGCGCTGCCTGAATGCCGGTCGAACCTCCGGAAGCAGCGGCAAGAAATATCGCGCCGCCTCGGTCATCCCGATCGGATCCACCTCGTGGGTTGCAGCCGCCAGCGCGTCCAGCATCAGTTCGTCCCACTCCGGCCCTCTCCCCGATTGCCGCGAAAAAACCGCGCTCACCGCGTAGTACGGAAACGAACCGTCGAGCCGTTGGCATTCTTCCGCGAGCGCAATCTCCCGCGCTACCGGTGCGATCGCTCCGATTAGCGCGTCATAGATCAACGATCTCCGAACGTCTGCCCGCCGTGCTAGCGCAATGGCATCCTCCGTTCGCCCCGCTTGGGCCAAACCGCTCACCGCTCGACGTTCGATATCGAGTTTCAGCTGAGCTAACGAGGCTGCGGAGGGTCTCCGCGGTATCTCAAGCGCCGCTTCAAACGCCGTCCTCCATGCCGCGGCCTCGGCTTCCGGCGCCGCCCCTCGGTAATCCTCCGCCATCATCGCAGCCGCCTGGGCCCGATCCTCGCTTGGCAGCGCTCGTAGCTCGACTACCGCCTGGCGCGCCGCCTCAGCCGCGGCCGCCCCATGAAACTCCGTGGCCTGAGGGGCTGCTGCTCCTAAGCTTCCGATTCCGGCCAACCATGCCCCCACCAGCGCACAGCCGAGCTTCATGGGCCTGCCTCCAGGAGTCCAGGAAGCCGTAGGCCGAACCGCCGCTCCACCGCGGATTCCCCGCTTCCGGTCCAAGCGCCTCGAATCTCTTCAGAAAGTCGCCCCCCAGGGCCAACGACAAACATGTCGGGCGTACCGCGAACCTTATACGCTCCGACAATCGCAGCCGGAACGTTGGTCACAACCTGGGAGAAGTGGAGGTCGTTTCCGGCTATATATCGGCTGACGCCGTCCGCGACCAGCGACAACCCGACAAAGCGATACTCTCCGCTCCGTGCTGCCATAACTGACCTCAAATTTGCCATGTTCCGTTTGCACCATGGGCAGGTCGGCGTGAAGACGTAGATTACGGTTGGCTTGGCCCCTTCGTACCCGATGTGCACGCGAGCCCCAACCTCGTCTGTGCCCTCGATGGCCGGCAGCTATGTGCCGGCGGCCAAAAGCGAAGCCGACGGCGGGGCGATCCGGCCCTCGAGTTGATGCAATCTCCACGCATAGCTTATCGCCAGCAACGCGCACGCGAACGTTGCGACGGCCATGGCGAAGTCTAGAATTCGGTTGCCGCGTTCGCGGGCTGCTGGGCTCATGGATATGCACCTCATTGCGGTGCCGGGAAACAACCCTTGCCGCAATACTCCTCCGGGCAAGCGCCGGAGTCGTAATCGCAGGACCAAATTCCGCCGTCGCACGAGCAGAATTGATGGTCGTCCTGGCACATCTCGTTGCCGTCGTTCCATACTCCGCACAGCGTGCCGTAAGAGCCGATCGCACAATCATTCGAATCGTAATTGTAGTAGCAGTCCCCGCCGTCCGCCCGAACCGTTGCCAGCCTCATGGAGGCAAGGCTCGCCGCCAGCGAGAAGACAAGAACAACGAAACGTATTGAGCGATTCATAGGAACCTCGGGTACAAGGTAAAAAAACAAATCGATAAAGCAACATTTATACAATATATTTGTGGTGCGATATTGGGCGGGCTGCCGAGGTCAGCCCGCCGCGACGCGGGCGCTCGAACATCGTTGTCCGCGCCGATCAAGCCCGTTCCTGCGATCAAGATTCGCTTCATGGCGCTGCGGTCTCCGCGGCAGGCGTCATCTTAAGTGCGCACGCGCGAGCCCACCCGCTAGTTGGCGCGGGGCAGCTCGCCGTGATCGACGATGTATTCAAGGACCGTCCCCTTTCCGGGCGTCAGCCTCAATCCGAGCTGCTCTTCAATTGCCGCCTGGATTGAAGGTGGTGGCGGCAATCCAGCAGGCGGGGGGACTCGATTTGGGATTGGATAGCAGAACGAAAAGGTATAGGAACCAGACAGTCCTGTCTTGTCAATTACGGCGAGCTTGTAGTATTTGGCGAGCACATCTACGAGAACCGAAACCGGCCCAGCATGGGTGTCCCGCATCGGGCGGTAGTCGGCGATATCGGCTGGACACGGCGCCGGCACGATGGGGGTTCCGCTCTCGTGCGCCTTGAGCTTTGGAATTCCGTGGCCGACCCGGAGTTCGTAAACTTCCGCCTGGATCGGGCGGGTGTGCAGCGCCAGATTGAACCGCTCGGCCAACAGCGACTGCATCATTGCGGGGACCAGCTTGGGGTCGGTGGCGGCTGGATACCTGGCTTCAACGACGAACCTGACGGCAGGCCCGTCGGAGCGGAGCCACGATGGCCCGCCGGATATTGGCTGGAACCCTGCAATTCCGTATGCGTAGCGGATCAAATCCTCCAAGGATGCCCCAGCGTAGCGGAAGTAGCCAGGGCTGACACTTCGCCCCCTGGCGACATCGCGTTGGTCGGCGCCGATCAGCCTCACCGAAGCCACCTCGAAGCGGTGCTGCTGCGGAGCCAGATCAGGCCCGGCGGCCTGGCACAAGGCGTTGATCCCCAGGAGGGTGCAGAAGGCAACGAACGCGACTGTCTTCCGCGGGTGCCTCGCCAGATTGAGGGAGCCCGGCACAACTTTCATCTTATCCTCGGATACATTGGTTGCGCTGCGGGGCGCATTTGCCAGTGTCGACGTGCTCCCTGGTCCGCACTGCGCGCGCCGGCGCGCCGGCGAAGCGCTCGCCGTCAGGCACGCGGTCGCCTTTCATCAGCACGCTCTGCGGCTCCAGCTCGGCGCCGGCGCCGAACTCAGTATGGTGCAGCACCACCGCGCCGTCTCCGGCGGAGGCGCCGGGGCCGACTTGGATATAGCCGAGCTTGAGCATGCGGTCCTCGAAGGTGTGGGCGAGGATATGGCAGCTCACCGTCGCCCCATCGCCGATGCGCAGCATGTCCGGATCCACGATCTGTGCGAATCCCGGCCCGAGCACCACCCATCGGCCAATGGACATTCCCGTGAGCCGGAGCACGGCATTCAGAAGCAGCGTTCCGTCGAGGCGCTCGAGCAGCGGCGCCGCCCACGTCTCCCACGCCACGTAGTTCCAGTCCCAGCGTCCGCACCAGCACGACCAGAAGGCGTGCATGCGGGGCCGCACCCGCCCCAGCAGCACCCACTTAACGAGAATCGCCGCCGCGCATGCCGCCGCCGCCGCGGCCAGCAGCAGCGCCGGTGCGACCACGAACGCCAGCCCGGCGTCGCCCCAAGTTGCGGATGCCGCTTCCATCGCGCTCCACCAAAAGATGGCGAGCGCCACCGGCAGCGACGGCAGCGCGAATCGCGCCAGCTCCCAGAACCATCGCGCCGCGCGTCGCGCGGCATTGGGTTCGTGCGTGAGCCGCCGGTCATAGGCTTCGCGCTTCCTCGGCAGCGCCATGGCCGGCGCGCCGAACCACGCCTTTCCGCTTCCCGCTCCGTCGGGCGGCACCGTGGCCACGCCCACGAACATGCCCTCCGGCCAATCGTGCCCGCTGGGCACGACCGCGTGGTTGCCGACGAACGTGTCGCGCCCGAGCCGCGTGCGCGCCAGCACCATGCGCCCCTGCTGCCGCCAAGGCGGAGCGAGGTACATGCCGTCGGCCAGGAAGCATTCGTCGCCGAGCTCGACCAGCGCCGGCGTCACATCCAGGATCGTGCTGATCTCGCAGCCACGTCCCACTCGCATGCCGGCCGCGCGCAGCCAGCGCGGCCAGAGCAGCGTGCCCGCCAGCCAGCGTCCGGCGGCTTCGAGCCCCTCGGCCGCCATCTCGATCCTTGCCGCCTCCCAGCTTCTGGTCGGGATAATTCCTGGCCGCGCACGCCCCAGACGCCGCACGGCCCCCGCCTGAACCGCGAGCCGCACTCCCACCGCGACCGCGGCCGCCAAGCCCGCGACCCCGATGCCCGCCGGGGTATTCCAGTGCAGCTCCCACCACGCAACACCGGCGGAGGCCTCGCCCGGAGCCACCAAAGCTGCGGCGATCCAGGGCAGCCACGCCAGCAACGATTGACCGAATCGTGCGCCAACCAGCACTTCGGCATGCGTGTTCGGCCCCAGCTCGCGGCCGCGCGTGGGCAGCGGCATCTCCCCGGCTTGGCCGCCGTGCGCCGCCGGCACGCCGTCCCATCGTTCGCCCGCCGGGACCGTGGCGCCCGCCGGCAGCCAGCTCAGCGGCCCCAGCACCGCGCCCGCGCCCAGCACGCTACCCGCCTCCATTCCCGCGCGTGGCGCCAGCGTCGCGCCGTCGCAAACCTGAACCGGTCCGCAAATCAGCTCGCCGCGCCCGAGGTCCACCGTGCGCACGGCGGCCTCCTGCCCCAGCGTGACGTCGCTGCCCAGCGTCAGCAAATCCCAGCCGCCATGGCTCAAATCCACCCCGCGATGGATATGCACGCCGGTTCCGATCTTCGCGCCCAGCGCCCGCAACGCCGCGCACTGCCATTCGCTGCCCTGCAGAAGCGCCCAGGGCACATGGCGAGCGCTGTGCGCCACGATCCAATGCCTCAGGTAGTACCCGCTCCAAATCGGCCACCGCCCCGCTCGGTATTCGCCGATCAGCGTCCGTTTCAGCAGCACCGCCCAGGCCAGGCTCAATGGCACGAAGCCCGCGCTTCCGGCCAGCGTCAAGGCCATCGCCAGCAGCGTGGCTTGCCACACGGCAAAATTTGCGAACAGCAGCGGCAGCAGCTTGAACCCCGCCCCGTACACCACCGCGCCCGCCAGGACCCATTCCATCGCCAGCCACGCGGTTTGCGCGACGGTGCACAGGCGCGGGTGCCCTCGGGTCCGCGCCGTCTCAATCGCCGGTGCGCCGTGGGAGACGGCGCGGCGCATGCGCTGCGCCAGCGCCGCTGCCGTCGGCGCTTCATAAACGTCGCGCGCGCCCACGCTCCACCCCTCTCCGCGAAGCCGCACCACGACATCGGTGACGGCTAGGGAATCGCCGCCCAAATCGGCGAAAAAATCCGCGTCGGCGCCCGGCCCAGCCGGCAATCCCAGGGCCGCCGCGAAGGCTTGTGATGCTGCGACCTCCTGCACGCTGCGTTCGCCGCCATCTTCGCTTGCCGCCGTGGCGGCCAGCTCCGGTAGCCGCGCGCGGTCCAGCTTTCCCGCGGTCGAGGTCGGCAGCGTGTCGAGATAGCCAAAACGGACAGGTACCATGTACGCCGGCAACTGCGCCCGCACTGCGGCTTGCAGCGCCCCGGGCTCAGGCCGCAGCCCCGCCGGGTCCGCGACGATATGCGCCGCCAGCACTGCGGCGCTCGCTTCGCCCTGCACGCGGCACGCCGCGGCGCGCACGCCGGGGCAGGTGGCCAGCGCCGCCTCGATGGCTTCGAGTTCAATCCGGTATCCCCTCAGCTTGATCTGCGCGTCGAGGCGCCCCAGGCACTCGAACTCGCCCGCTTCGTTGATGCGCGCGCCATCGCCGGTGCGGTACAGGCGACCGAACGTGGGGTGCTCGACGAACCGTTCCGCCGTCAGCGCCGGCTCGCCCGCATATCCGCGCGCCAGGCACGCCCCGCCGATGCACAGCTCGCCCTCGATGATCTGCGCCGTGCATCCGGCGACCGGCCGCCCGATCGTCACCGCTTCGCCCGGCCGCACGCGACCGCGCAGGCAGGTCACCGTGCACTCGGTCGGCCCGTAGCCGTTCTCCATCCAGCGCCCGGGCGACCAGCGCTCGGCGAGGTCCGGGGTCAGCGCCTCGCCGCCAACATAGAGCAGCTTGAGATCGGGAAGCGCGCGCTCCGGATCGCTGCACGCCATGGCGCGCAGCAGCGTCGGCGGCGGGCACAGCACGCTGATCCGGGCACGGCGCAGCCACGCAACCAGGTCCGGGCCCAGGCGCAGCGTGGCGTCGTCCATCAGCACCAGGGTCGCGCCGGCGGCGAAGGCCAGCCAGGCCTCTTCAATCGAAGAATCGTACGCCGGCGACGAACACTGCGCGACCCGGGCCTCCGGGCCCAAGCGAAAGTATTCGAGGTCGGCGCGCACCAGGTTGGCAATCGCTCCGTGCTCGACCGCGACGCCTTTGGGCGCGCCCGTCGTCCCCGAGGTGTGGATCACATAGGCGAGCCGCTGCGGCGCAAGCACCGGCGGAACGGGGTTCGCCGCTGCGCTCGCGACCTCTGCTGCGAGCACAATGCGCAAGCCAATGCCTCGCAAGCGTTCGCCGCCTTCGGCGTCGGTGACGACTGCCGCCGCCGTTCTCAGCGCCTGCGCCAGGAAGGCATCGGGGAACTTCGGGTCCAGGCACGCGAACGCCCCTCCCGCCATCAGAATGCCCAACTGCGCCGCGTAGAGGTCGGGCTCGTGCCGGGGCAGCAAGACCGCGACCATTGCTTCGGGCGCGAGCGGGGCCAGGGCGCACGCAAACCCGGCCGCCCGCCGGCTCAGCTCGCGGTAGGTCAGCCGGACATCCGGCGCTTCGATCGCGATGAGTTCGCCGTTGCGCGCGGCCGCCGCAGCGGCGAACAGATCGAGCAGCAGCGGCTTAATGCAGAAGGTGGGCAGCGATGTGCCCGCTTCGTTCCCGGCGCTGGTCGTCATTCAAGTGCCGGAAGCCGCGGATCTCCGTCCCGTCGCAGTGGCCGCAGCGGCAGCGGAAGGGTTCGGCCATTTCATATTCAGTGCAATTGTAATCGAAGGTAATCTCTGCGCCGCGGGCGATGGCCGTCAACGCGACCAGCCTTCCACCGTTCACCCAGGCGTTGGGGCGGCAGGAATGGTTCAGAAACCGCCATAGATCCTCGCCCTCCGCGCGCGGCGCGATATGGCACCGATTGCCGACTTGAATGGTGTACCGCGAGGGCTCCGCGACCACAATCCCATCGAGCTCCATTACCACCTCGCCCGCGCCGAAAGCCTCGGCTGCGACCAGCCGCATCGCACCGCTCGTTGTTTGTTCGGCCCGAACTGCTGCCACGGAACCCAGAATTTGCATGTTGGATAAAAGACCCCATCTGGTAAACCCGGCGAACAGTTGAAAGTTGTCCCGCTCATGCCACAATCGGCACATGCCTGTCCCCCCTAGGCTGAAGCTTGGAGTCCGGCCGTGAGCGTGTACGCTGACACCAGCGTCTTCATCGCGTTGTACTTGCCCGACCGTCACGCCAATGGAGTCGCCAAACTGCTGGCAGAGTTTCGTCCGCGTTTCTTCTTCACCCCGCTGCACCGCGCCGAGCTCAGCCATGCCGTCTACGACCACGTCTCGCAGAACAAGATCAGCGCCGATGAAGCGCGCCAGGTGATTTCCCATTTCGAGCGCGACTGCGCCAATGGTCGCTGGCGCGAAGTCTCCATGCCCGACAGCGCCATGACCAACTCGATGACCCTGGCCAAGAAGCACGGCGCCAAAACCGGGGCCAGCAGCGCCGATTCGCTGCACGTGGCCAGCGCGCTGGAGCTGCACTCAGGGAACTTCTGGACTCTGGAGCCGCGGTGCGCCGCCCTCGCCGCCGCAGCCGGCCTCACCGTGTACAGCGCGGGCGAAGAGGCCTAGCAAAGCTCGCGACGCGGGGCTCGCGCCGTTCAGTGCGCGCTCCAGATGTCGAGCACCCCGGTCGAGGGGTGGCGGCGGTAGCTGCCCTGAGGAAGAATGATCTTGCCGTCCACGACGATCGGACTGTTCCAGTGTCCGGGGCCGCAGGCCAGCATCGCCACCTGCTCGCCGGATTCCGGTTGGTACACGTGCAGGCCGCCGCCGGGCGCGTAAACGAAAAGCAATCCGCCGGCGACCACCGGGCTGGTGCCGCCGGTCGAGTTCTTCCACGCGGAAACCAGTTTGCCGGCCACGAGCTTCCAGGCTTGCGTGCCCCCGTTGTCGGCCGCGAACACCCAGGTCCCGCCGCCGCTGTGCGACACCGCCAAGGCGGTGAACAGGTCCGTGCCTGAGGGTGTCGCAACGATCTGCACCTCATGGTCCTTGTGGGGCTCGGTGCCGGCGATGGCCTTGCGGCTGAGCAGGTAGATGTGGCCATCCTTGCCGCCCTGGGCGATGAGGTCGCCGCCGAGCAGTGCGGGTGAGGTCGAGCCGATGTCGAGGTCTTCGTCGTTGAGCTGATCGGTGTTGCTGGGCGTGTAGTTGCCAAGCATCCGCGTTGCCTCGGGATCGAGCTCGATCAGCGCGTCGCCCCAATACGTCTTGCCATCCCAGCGCGCGTTCCCGGTGGCGACGAAGATGTCGCCGCTCGCGGGATCCACCACCGCCCCCGACCGTCCCCAGATCGCCGAATCGCTCTCCGGGCACGAGCTCGGCTCGATCAGCGCGCTGCGGTCGCTGCAGAGCGAGTTCCATACGTGCTCGAGCTTCCCGCTGCCCGCGTCGAGAATTGCCACATGCCCCTGGTAGGGCGGGCGGTCGCCGATGTATCCCGCCGTCACCGCCACCAGATGCCCCTGGTAAAGGTTGAGCGGGGAATCCATCTTCTCCCGCCGCGGCAGCAGCGTGATGGCCGTGCTCCACAGGGTGTGGCCGTCGCTGACGGCGAGCTTTTCGACTTTGCCGTCGGGGGTCATGGTGTAGATGGCCTGGCGATCCGGGTCGGCGATCGGGGTGGTGTTGGTCACCTGGGCGGTGCCCGCCAGCTCGCTGAAGCTGGGCGGCGTGTTCACCCACAGCACCGTGCCGCTGTCGGCGTCAATCGCCATGGTCTTGCCGTAGATGGCGGTCGCAAAGATGGTGTTGTGCGTCGCGCCATGCACCTGCGCGCCGTGCAGATAGATCACGCTGGCATCCACCTCGCCCGGCAGGTTCACGGCATGCCGCTGCAGCGCCGCGACGTTGGCGGCGGTGACGCCGGTCGTCCCCGCCGGAGCGCTGGATCGCTGCGTGTCGGCGCCGAATTGGGTCCAATTCTCGAGGCGCTGGGCGGTTAAGGAGAGCGCGAGCAACGCGACCACGGCGGCGATTTTCCTCATGGCCTCAGTATATCCAGTGGCGGCACGGCCCAAGTTGCCCCTCAGGCCGCGGTAAGATCGCCCGACCGAGGACAACGCCAGACGCCCCCTATCGCCCCGCCCCGCTCCACTGGATATCCAGTGGCTAATCGCCCCAAGTCGGAGTATATTGCGCAGTGAGCCGTCTCGGGGGGAAACCATGCGATCCATCAAAGTTTGGGCGTTCGGTGTTCTGGGGGCATTCATCGTGGCAGCCGCTGGGCAGGCGCCCACGCCCGCTTCCTACGCGCAATTGCGCTGGCGCTATGTCGGGCCTCCCGGCAACCGCACCGACGCGGTGACCGGCGTTCCCGGCGATCCGATGACCTATTACTCGGGCGCGGCCTCGGGCGGCATTTTCAAGACCACCGACGGCGGAATGCACTGGCGCCCGATCTTCGACAGCGAGCCCGTGATGTCTATCGGCGCGCTCGCCGTGGATCCCTCCGATCACAACGTGGTCTGGGCCGGCACCGGCGAATCGTTCCTGCGTTCGCACGTCTCCATCGGCGCGGGCATCTACAAGTCCACCGACGCGGGCGAGACCTGGAAGCTGACGGGCCTCGAGAAAACCGGGCGCATCACCCGCATTGTGGTGGATCCCAGAAACCCCGACGTCGTGCTCGCCTGCGCCATCGGCACCACCTACGGTCCGCAGCCCGACCGCGGCGTGTTCCGCTCCGCCGACGGCGGCGTCAACTGGTCCAAGACGCTCTTCGTGGACGAAGGCACCGGCTGCAGCGGCCTCGACATGGATCGTTCCAATCCCCGCATCCTCTTCGCCGGCATGTGGCAGTTCGAGCAGAAAACCTGGGGCCAGAATTCCGGCGGCCCCTCCAGCGGCCTCTACAAGTCCACCGACGAGGGCCTCACCTGGACCAAGCTCACCGGCCACGGCCTGCCGCGCTCGCCGCTTGGCAAGATCAACGTCGCCATCGCCCCCTCGGAGCCCAGCCGCGTCTACGCCATGATCGAGACCGGCGACGGCTTCCCCATTGATGGCAAGCCCACGCAGCCCGGCGTGCTCTGGATGTCCACCGACGATGGCGGCAACTGGACGATGATGAGCACCAATCCCGGGCTCCAGAGCCGCACCCACTATTACAACCGCGCCGCGGTTTCGAGCGACAACCCCAACGAGATCTATTTCCTCGGCAACACCTTCTTTCATTCGCTCGATGGCGGGCGCGATCTGGCGCAGATGGCCTCGCCCGGCGGCGACAACCACGACATGTGGATTGATCCGACCAATGCCGCCAACATGGCCGTGGCCAACGACAGCGGTGTGAGCATCACCCACGATCGCGGCGTGGTGTGGAACCATATCCAGCTGCCGATCGCCCAAATCTACCACGTCGCCACCGACAACGAAGTTCCCTATCACCTCTTCGGCAACAAGCAGGATGGCGGCAGCTACATGGGCCCCAGCCAGACCGGCGCCGGCGGGCGCGGAGGCCGCGGTGGCCGCGGCGGCGCGGCGCAGCTCGGCGGGCCGATCCCCAGCTCGGCCTGGCATTCGGTCGGCGGCGGCGAGAGCGGCTGGGCCCAGCCGGATCCGGTGGACCCGAACATCGTCTGGTCGAGCGGCTCGGGCGATGGCAGCATGGGCGGCATCGTCACCCGCATGGATCTGCGTTCGGGGCAGATCCGCAACGTCGAAATCTGGCCCGATGATACCCTGGGGGCGAACGCCGGCGAGGTGAAGTACCGCTTCATGTGGGAGTTCCCGCTGATGTTCTCGCCCTTCGACCACAACACCCTCTATGCCGGCAGCCAATTCGTGCACGTCACCCACGATGGCGGCCAAAGCTGGCAGATCATCAGCCCCGATCTCACGCTCAACGACAAATCCAAGCAGACCGG
This sequence comes from Terriglobales bacterium, assembly GCA_035553115.1. Taxonomy (GTDB): domain Bacteria; phylum Acidobacteriota; class Terriglobia; order Terriglobales; family SCQP01; genus SCQP01. Next base: position 15,839 of record DATNED010000187.1, read on the forward strand.
CTCCGGCGGGCTCACGCAAGACAATATCGGCGTCGAGTACTTCGACACCGTGTTTTCGATCGCGGAATCGCCCAAGCAGCGGGGCTTGATCTGGGCGGGCACGAACGACGGCCAGGTGCAGCTCACCAGGGACGGCGGCAAAAACTGGGCGAACCTCAGCAAGAACCTCCCCGACTTGCCGCAATACGCCACCATCAGCGCCATCGAGCCCTCGCACTTCGACGCCGGTACGGCCTACGTCGCCGTGGACGGCCACCTGGTGGACAACCGCGATCCTTACGTCTACCGCACCACCGATTTCGGCGCGAGCTGGACCAAGATTACCAACGGCCTGCCCCTCGCGGCCAACGGCTATGCGCATGATGTGATCGAAGACCCCAGCCGCCAGGGGCTGCTGTTCCTGGGCACCGAGGGCGGCATCTATGTGTCGTTCAACAACGGCGACCAGTGGCAGCCGCTGCAGATGAATTTGCCCCACGTGCCCGTGTACGGGCTCTCCGTCCAGACCACCTGGCACGACCTCGACATCGCCACCTACGGCCGCGGCTTCTGGATCCTGGACGACATTGCGCCGCTCGAAAAATACGGCGCGGCCGCGGGTTCGGCGGCGGCCACGCTGTTCCCGCTGCGCACCACCTACGAATTCCGCGGCGCGGGCGGCTTCGGCGGCGGCGGCGGCAACGACAACACCACCGGCAACAATCCCCCTTCAGGCGCCGACATCAACTACTACCTGCCTGAGGCGGCCGCAGGCCGCGTGCGGATCAGCGTTGTGGACGCTGCGGGCCAGACCATCCGCACCGTGCCGGGCGAATCCGGCGCCGGCTTTCATCGCACTTGGTGGGACCTGCGCGGGGACGCCTCCCAGCCGGTGCGCGTCTACACCGTTCCGGCGAACATGCCCTCGGTCACGCTCAATGCCCAGGGCTGGCGCAACGCGCCTTCGGCGACGCCGCTGTCGCTGAGCTATCCGCCCGGCAGCTACACCGTCAAGCTCACCGTCAACGGGCAGGACTTCTCCCAGCCGCTGACGGTGGTGAAGGACCCGCACTCGCCGGCCACGCCGGCGGACTTCGCCGCGCAGTTCAAGCTGGCTTCGACCATCCGCGACGAGATGAATCAGTTCGCCGATCTGCTCGACCAGGCGGAATCGCTGCGCGTGCAGTTGCGCACGCTCGACACCACGCTCGCGCTCAATCATGGCGCCGCCGGCCTGCGCCCGCAGGCCGACGCGGTGGATGCCAAGCTGGTCGCCCTCGAAACCAAGCTCTACAAGAACCAGATTACCGGCCAGGGCGAGGACGAAGACCGGCAGGCGCCGGCGCTTGGGGATGCCATCGATCACCTCTTCCAGGACGTAACCAGTGCCGACTATCCGCCCACGAGCCAGGAGCTTGAAGTTAACACCCTGTTGGTTCAGCGGCTGACCGACTACCGTCGCGAACTCGGGCAGCTCGTCGCCACCGACGTGGCCGCCCTCAATACCGCCCTCGGACAGCACAAGGTCGCCGGCCTTACCACTGCCGCCGCGGGGCAACAATGAAGTCGCGGCTTCTGCTCTGCTTCCTCGCCCTCGCGCTGGCCAGCGCCGCGCAATCGCTCGACCTGGCCGCCGGCCTAGGCGGCGTCGCCAGCGGCAATGGCGTGGGCGGCAGCTACTGGCCATCGTTCGATGCGACCGCGATGTTCAGCCGCTACATCGGTTTGAACGCGGACTTTGCGTTTCGCGCCAACGAGGAGCTGGCATCGCTGGCGCGAACCAAGTTCGCAACCTTCAACCTGGCGTTCCGCCCCGCGCCGCGCCTGGTGACGCCGGAGCTCGATCTGGGCTTCGCCGCCGAACGCTTCGCTGCGGCTAAATGCGACAACTGCATCGTCAATCCCAACGGCCCGCCAATCCACATTCCCACGCAGAGGTTCTACGGTGCGCATCTGGGTGTGGCCGCGATCGTGCATTTGTCGGGACGGTGGTTTCTGCGCCCCAGCTACCACCTCTATGTCGGCAAGCAGATGCACCACCCCTCACGCTTCGCGATCGAGGTCGGCTACACCTTCGGGCGGTTATGGAAATGAAGAAGCTGCTGTTGCCCGTGCTGCTGCTGCTCGCCTTGGCCGCCGGCGCGCAATCGCTCGACCTGGCCGCCGGCATCGGCAGCGTGGGGGGCAACTTCATCGGCGGCGGGGTATGGCCGGGCGCGGGCGCGACCGCGATGTTCTTCGGCAACCACGCCGGCGTGCAGGCGGATTTCTCGATCCGCGGAGCGGAAAAGCTCGATTCGTTCAACAATACGTTTCGCCCGAACCTGATGAGCTTTAGCCTGGCGCTGCGGCCGGCCAACTTGAGCTGGACGCCGGAGCTGGACCTGGGCTACGCGCTCGAGCGGGTCGAGCCCGGCTATGGCTGCATCGCGCTGCCCGCCGGCCCGCCATGCGCTAAGCCGCCGAATGTTTCGCAGGGAGGGTTCCATTTCGGCGTGGAGGTGCAACATTATTTCAGCAGGCACGGGTTCCTTCGCTTCGAGTACCACCAGTATATTTTCCGGGGCATTGATCACCCCGCCCGCTTCGCGGTGTCGCTCGGCTACACCTTCGGGCATACGCACTAGCCGCGGGGCCCGCGCCGACTTTGGCAACTAATCGCGCGCCGCAGCCTTCAGCGCGGCAATATCGAGCTTCTTCATCCCCATCATCGCCTGCAACGCCTTGGGATGGCGGATCAGGTCGGGCATGCGGCGGGGCGTGACCTGCCAGCGCAAGCCGAATTTGTCCTTCAGCCAGCCGCATTGGATCTCGCTGCCGCCGCCGGCGATAAGCTTTTCCCAGTAGTAGTCAATCTCCTTCTGGTCGTTGCAGAGCACCACGAAGGAAACGGCTTCGTTGAATTGGTGCATCGGGCCGCCGTTGAGGGCGATGAAGGAGTGGCCCTCGAGCTCGAAGCTGACGGTGAGCGCGCGGTCTTTGGGCCCGGGCGCAGGGCCGGAGTTCCGCATTTCGCCGGTGCGGCGCGAATTCGGGAAGACCGAGAGGTAGAACGCCACCGCCTCCTCGGCATTGCCATCGAACCAAAGCATGGGGGTGATCCGCGCGGAGGACAAGTCGGTGCTCATGCGCCAATCTTGGCAGAACTTTAGCTCTCGATGAACTACGGGTCCGCCAGCAGACCTGCCCCAGTCGGTTGCCTCTGGCAAAATATTAGACGGAGGAGATCTCATGGCTGCTGGCGTCATTCCCTACCTGATGTTCAACGGCAACTGCGAAGAGGCGTTCTCCACCTACGAGAAGTTGATGGGCGCCAAGAAGGACACTCTGATGCGCTTCCGGGACGCCCCCATGGGGCCGGGCGAGACCTGCCCCGAGCTGCTCAAAGACAAGATCATCAACATGAGCTTTCACCTGAATGGCGTGCTCATGATGGCATCGGATGCGCCTCCAGATCGGTACTCGAAACCGGCGGGCTTCGGCATGGCGCTGCGGTATGACACCGTCGCTGAGGTTCAGCGCGTATTCAATGGTTTGGCCGAGGGCGGCAAGGTCGGCATGCCGCTGCAGGAAACCTTCTACGCCCACAGCTTCGGCATGCTTACGGACCGCTTTGGCATTCCCTGGATGGTGATCGCGCAGAAGCGGTTGTAGGCCTCACTGCTGGCGCAGCGCCCGCACCGGGTCCACGTTCATGGCGCGCCGCGCAGGAAAATAGCAGGCGGCCAAGGCCACCGCCGACATCGCCAGCGCGATGCCCAGATATGCAAGCGGATCGAAGCCGCCGGCGCCCGCCAGCAAGCTCGCGGCCAAGCGCGCCGCGATCCATGCCGCCACGCACCCGCAGGCCAATCCGGCCCCCACCATCCGCGCCGCGTGCAGCAGGACCTCCGCCAGCGCGCGGCCCCGCCCCGCGCCCAGCGCCATGCGGATGCCAATCTCGCGCGTGCGCTGCCCGGTGGCGTAGGAGAGGGTGCCGTAGAGTCCGATCATCGCCAGCAGCAGGCCGAGCAATCCGAGCGCCACCGCCAAGCCTGCGCCCAGGCGGTAGACCAGGAAGCCCGAGAGCGTATTCATGCTTGCCGTCAAGGTGCCGGCATCGAAAACCGGCAGGTCGGGCTGCAGC
>DATNED010000188.1:0-5365 GCA_035553115.1 Terriglobales bacterium
CATTAATGCCGTCGCGCAGCTCTTTGCTGGGCTTGAAATACGCCACCTTGCGCGCCGGCACCGCCACCGGAGCGCCGGTCTTGGGGTTGCGCCCCATGCGCGCGTCGCGCTGGCGAATGCGGAAGCTGCCGAAGCCGCGGATCTCGACTTTGTCGCCCGCCTGCAGCGAATTCACGATGCTGCTGAAGATGGTTTCGACAATGGTTTCGCGGGCTTCCCGCGTCAGCGTGCCCGTCCGCCCCACCTCTTCGATCAAATCCGCCTTGGTCATAAAAAGGACTGTAGCACAGAGGGACGGTATCCTTTAAGCGATGGCCGACACCGTCCGCGTTCGCATTGCCCCCAGTCCCACCGGAGATCCGCATGTGGGCACCGCCTACATGGCGCTGCTCAACCTCATCTTCGCGCGCCAGCGCGGGGGGAAGTTCGTGCTCCGCATCGAGGACACCGATCAGAACCGCTTCGTGGCCAGCTCGGAGCAGATGATCTTCGATTCGCTGCGCTGGCTTGGCCTCGACTGGGACGAGGGCCCGGACAAGGGCGGCCCCTTCGCCCCCTACCGCCAATCCGAGCGCACGGCGCTGTACCGCCAAGCGGTCGAGCAGTTGCTTGCCAGCGGACACGCCTACCCTTGCTTTTGCAGCCCCGAGCGCCTCGAGGAGATGCGCCGGGCGCAAGCGGCGGCCAAACTGCCGCCGCGGTACGACCGCACTTGCCGCCGCCTCGATCCGGCCGAGGCCGCGCGCCGCCGCGCCGCCGGCGAAGCCGCGACCGTCCGCCTGGCGGTGCCCGAAACCGGCGCGACCGCCTTCCGGGATGAGCTCCGGGGCGAGATCAGCTTCGACCACAACAACGTGGACGATCAGGTGCTGCTCAAATCCGACGGCTTCCCCACCTACCACCTCGCCAACGTCGTGGATGACCACGCCATGCAGATCAGCGACGTCATCCGCGCCGAGGAGTGGATCTCCTCGACGCCCAAGCACGTCCTCCTCTATCACGCCTTCGGCTGGAGCACGCCCCGCTTCTGGCATATGCCGCTGCTGCGCAACAAAGACAAGTCCAAGATCTCGAAGCGCAAGAATCCGGTCTCGCTGATCTATTACCGCGAGGCCGGATATCTTCCCGAGGCGATGGTCAATTTTCTCGGCCTCCTGGGAGGCGGCATGCCGGTGGCGGAGGAGGCCGCAGCGGAGAAGTTCCGCCTCGAGGAGATGTTCGCCCGCTTCCAGTTCGAGCAGATCCGCCTGGGCGGCCCGGTCTTTGATCTTGAAAAGCTGCGCTGGCTCAATGGCCTTTACCTGCGCGCCCTCGGGTCCGAGGATTTTCTTGCCGCGGTGCGCGAGGGCGTCTTCAGCGACGATTATCTCGCCCGCATCACCCCGCTCGTCCAGGAGCGCATCGAAACCCTCGGCCAGTTCCTCGATCTCACCGATTTCTTCTTCCTCGACCGCGTGGTCCCGCGGCTCGAGGTCTTCCTGCCCAAGAAGCGCCAGTTGCCCGAGGCGCTCGAGGTCACCGCCGAGCTGCTGGCAAGGCTCGAAGCCGCGCCCTGGGCCCCGGCCGAACTCGAAGCCGCCCTGCGGGAGCTCGCCACCGCCAAGGGCTGGTCGGCGAAAGAGGTTTTCATGATGCTGCGCGCGCTGGCCACCGGCAAGACCGCTTCGCCGCCATTGCTCGAGAGCTTGATCGTGCTGGGCCGCGCCCGCACCCTGGACCGAATCCGCCGGTTCCTTGAATCCCCGCCGAAAGTTTGAACGCAAGCGGCGGAGTGCGCGGCCGCAGCTGCTTGTATAAGGTTGGCTTCATGAGGACGGAGCACGATCGCCGTTGGAAACTGGTGCTGGCGCATGAGGCGCGCGCGGACGGTACATTCTTCTACGCGGTGCGCTCGACCGGCGTGTACTGCCGCCCCTCCTGCCCGGCGCGCCGACCGCGGCGCGAGCAGGTGGCTTTTTACCCGAATTGCGCCGCCGCCGAGGCCGACGGATACCGCCCGTGCCGCCGCTGCCGCCCCGACCAGCCGCGCGCATCGAACGAGCGCGTTGCCGCCGCCTGCCGCGCCCTCGAAGCTTCGCTCGAAGACTGCGGCCCCCCGCCCAGCCTGGCCCAACTGGCGCGCAAAGCCGGCCTGAGCGCGTCGCATTTCCACCGCCAGTTCCGGGCCGCGATCGGGCTCACCCCGCGCGGCTATCTCGCCGCGGTTCGCGCCCAGCGCCTGCGCGCCGTGCTGCCCGCGGCAGAATCCGTGACCGAAGCCGGCTACGCCGCCGGCTACTCGTCGAGCGGGCGGCTCTACGAAAACGCCGCTTCCGCCCTCGGCATGGCACCGAGCAGCATTCGCCGGGGCGGCGCGGGCGAGACCATCCGCTTCGGCATCGGCCAATCGTCGCTGGGCGCGGTGCTCGCCGCCGAAAGCGACCGTGGCATTTGCGCCATCCTGCTGGGCGAGGGCCGGGCCGCCCTGCAACGCCGATTCCCGCGCGCCCGCATTGTTCCAGCCGGCGCCGAATTCGCGCAGCGCCTGAAGACCGTGCTGGCGCTGATCGAAAGCCCCGCCCGCGGCCTCGATCTCCCGCTCGACCTGCAGGGCACGGCCTTCCAGCGTCGCGTATGGCAGGCCTTGCGTTCCATCCCCGCCGGGACCACCGCCAGCTACTCGGAGATCGCCCGCCGCATCGGCGCGCCGCGGGCCCTCCGCGCGGTGGCCTCCGCCTGCGCCGCCAACCCGCTCGCGGTCGCCGTCCCCTGCCACCGCGCCGTGCGCAAAGACGCCGCGCCTTCCGGCTATCGCTGGGGCCTCGCCCGCAAACGCGCCCTGCTCGCCGCGGAGGGAGCCTCAAAGAACCGTTGAATCTCGGCCCAACGCCGCGGCACCGTGCGCGCGGTGCTCAGGTGGCCGCCGCGGCGGAACAGGCGCAGCCGGATCCCGGTGCGGTCGGCGAAATTCTGGACCGTGCGCCAGGGCACGTAGGGATCATCCTGGGCGTGGTACATCAAGATCTTCGAAGGATCGAGCTCGCCCGCATGCGCCAGCGGGCTGAAAAAGCGCCCGTTGCGCAGCTTGTTCCAGTCGCGCGCGCTGAGCCGGTAGCCCGCCCCGAAGGCCTCGCGGATATAGGCCGCGTAGTTGGGGTTCGAGGTCTCTTTCCGCTGCTCGCCGTCGAGAATGCTCCAATCCACGACCGGGCAGTTGGCGACCGCCTTGCTCACGCGCCGGTCCAGCGTCGCCAGGATCGCCGCCGTGCCGCCAAAGCTGCCGCCGATGACGAACACTTCCTGGGGCCGCACCTCGAAGCGCTCGCCGAAGGCGGCTTCCCGCACCGGCCGCCGCAGCGCATCGAGCACCTCGCTCAAATCCTCCTGCGGCGCGCGCGCGAGGAGTTGGCCGCCGCTCTCCCATGATCCCCGCCAGCGCGGATAGAAGACCCAGTACCCCTTCGCCGCCAGGAACTCGGCCAGCGGCTGCTTGCGCGGCATCGAGGGCATGCCATCGCAGAGCAGGATCAGCCGCTCGCGCTTCGTCTTGCGCGCCGGCGGCCAAAACTCCGCCACGAGGTCCTTGCCGAGACGGGCGCGGTGCATCCCGCTATTTCACTACAATTTTGCCGAACATTCCCGCCTTGGCATGCCCCGGCACAGTGCACAGGTAGTAGGCCGTGCCGGCGGCATCGGCCTTGACGACCAGCGCCGAGCCCGAGTATTTTCCGTCCTTGTGCGGCATCAGCGTGGATGTTCCCACACTCCCCGCCGGTACCCGTTGCGCGTATGGCGGCGCTTGGTCGGTCAGGTAGAGGTTGTGCGCCATGTCGTCGTCCACGTTGATGACGTTGATGGTCAGGCGCGACCCCTTGGCGACATCAATTTCGGGGTTGGTGAGCCCCTCGATCTGGAACGACATCATGTTGTTTTTCGGCCCCGCCAGCGCGGTCAGATGCAGGCTGCCCGCGGACGCGACCTGGATCCGGTTCTGCTGCCGGTCGGCATGCAGGGTCGGGCTGGTCTCCGGGAAATTGTTGTTGGATCCATAGGTCCCGGCCTGCTTCGAGACCAACTCGAAGCGGGCTCCCGCCGCCCAGGCCGCCGCCACAATGCCCGCCACCACCACAATTTTTCTGATCATCCTCTGCCCCCGACGAGAACTGCGAATTGCGTGTGATATCTTTTGGATGTCCGGTTCGTGCTTTGGGTGACCCCGCCCTTGCGGGGTTGAAAAGGGAAGCCGGGTGAAAAGCCCGCACGGCCCCGCCACTGTAAGCGGAATGCCGACTCTCGATTTTGCCACTGGGGCTTGGCCCTGGGAAGGCGAGAGCCGGATCCACCGCGAGTCAGGAGACCTGCCCAGAGTTTCTGGCGCGCTGGTTGCCAGCGCGTCTGCTCGCATTCGGCTGACGCGGGTCAGCCCGAAAGGCTCGGTCCCTTGGTGTCCCACCGCTTGCCGCTTGTCCTCCTCGCGGTCTCTCTCGCCGCGCTGCCCCAATCCAAGTCCACGGTCCCGCCGCAGCAGACCACCATCAACGTCACCGCGCTGGGCGTTCCCTTGCCCGAGGCGCAGCTCGGCAACGCCACCGCCGCCCTCTCCGGCACTCAGCTCCAGGACCTCAATGCGCTTCAGGCCGACGCCGGCCTTCGGCTTCTCGCCGGCGCCGCCGTCATCGCCAGCGGACAGACGGGCGCGGTGACCTCGATCTTCCTGCGCGGCGCTCCCGGCGATTTCACCAAGGTCCTGCTCGACGGCGTGCCCATCCAGCGCCTCGATCTCGGCGGCTACGATTTCTCGAACCTGGCCCCGGTGGGTCTGGCCGGCATCCAAGTGCTGCGCGGTCCCGACAGCGTCATCTACGGCTCCGACGCCGCGGCGGGAGTGATCGCGCTGAGCACGCGCCGCGGCAGCGACGGTCCCGGCCTCGAATTCGACGCGACCACGCTGGCCGGTCCCTATGCCACGCTGCTGCAGAGCGAGCAGCTGCTCGGCCACCGCGGCCGCTTCGATTTTGCCCTGCGCCACGGCTACACGTTCACCCACAACCAGCAACCCGGAGCGGGCTTCCGCAACAACACCTACGGCGCGAACCTGGGCTTGCGCCTTGCGCCGGCCGCGACTTTGCGCTTCGATCTCCAGCGCAGCTTCGCCGACACCGGCCAGCCGAACGCCCTGCTCTTCTACGGCCTTTCAGAGGGCGCATTCAAGCACCAAGGCGAAACCTACGCCGCGCTCAGCTTCGATCAGCAGATCACCCCGATTTGGTCCCAGCGCATCCAGCTCACGCAATCGCAGGCGAATTTGTACAGCGTGATCCCAGGCCCGACGGGAATTCCCAACGGCGCCGGCGACTTCGATGGCCTGCCGGTGACGATCGCCGGC
>DATNED010000189.1:0-14237 GCA_035553115.1 Terriglobales bacterium
TGCGCCTGTAGCTCAGAAGGATAGAGCAGCGGTTTCCTAAACCGCGTGCCGCAGGTTCGATTCCTGCCAGGCGCACCAATCTAGCCGCCCTGGGGCCCGCGCCACCTTTGGTCTCTCAGTTTGGCGTGGGGCGGGAGATGCGGTCAATGACCAGCACCTCGACCGGCGCCTTGGCGGCCTCAAGGCGGAGTCCGAGCTGCTCCTCGAGCGCGGTGAAGATACTGGGGCCGCCCTCCTGTGCCGCTGCGGAGCCGACGGCGGCGGCCATTGCCTCGCCTGCTACAGGCTGCCATATCAGGCGCATTTCGTACTCGCCGGTAATGCCGGTCTTGTCGATCACCGGCCGGCCGAGCTGCCGGGCGAGAAACTTGGGTAGATTCGCCACGCCCAGGATGCCGGCCGATACTTCGCCCGCCCCGGGCGGCCGGAAACGTGCGGGATTCTTCGCATCTAGCGGGCCGACTACCGGCGGCGGCTGGCCGGCCGGCGCTGGCGGGGGAAACTTGGATCCGCCCTTGGCGACGACCAGGTCGTAAACCTCCATGATGCGGGTCTCGCGATGCGCCGCGAACCCGAAGCGTGCCGCGAGCATCGCCTGCAACATCTGCTGCAGCCGCTGCTGCGCCGCCGCGCCGGCAACCGAGGGCAGGGAATCGGGCGGCTCGGCGTCAATGCTGTAACGCTCGTGCTTCACCCAGTCGGGAATGTTGAGCAGGCGCGTCTGGTCCAGGTCGTAGGCGGTGAGGATGACCTGCAGCGTGGTCTGGTTCTCGACCGAGAAGCGTCCATTGGCGCGGGAGCCGAAGCGCGGATTGCGCGCGTTGGCGTCGCCGGGCTTGATCGAGACCACGTCGAACCGTGGCGGCTTCGGCGCCGGCGTTTGTCCCGTGGCTGCCGCGAGCCCGGCAGCGGCCAGGACTGCGACGCATAGCGTCGCACGGGACTTACTTACCCGACCGTTCGCCACGCTCCCAATATATACCTCCGGAGTGCGTCAGCACGGGTACGTCGTATCGGACGGCAGGGTATGCGGCTTTTCTCCAGGCAAAGTCGCTCGCGCCTGCCCAAGGGCGCAGTCCCAGCCGTAGCCGGCTAGCCCCCGCCCGGGCCCGCGCCAACCTTGAAGCGGCCTGCGCACGATGCGGCCCGGCAAATTAATATTGCCGGCGGGCGGGTTGGGCTAGTATCCGGGCATGAGGAACATGCTCTTGGGGATGGGCTTGGCGGCGATGGCGGCGCTGGGCTTCGGGCAAAGCGCGCCGCCCGGCGCGCTCGAGCAGGTGCTGAACGGGCTGACGATGCGCAACATCGGGCCCTTCCGCGACGGCTCCTGGCTGACCAGCATCGCCGTGCCCGAGGCGCCCGTGCACGACCATCTGTACACCATCTGGATCGGCGAGCGCAGCGGCGGGGTGTGGAAGACGACGAACGGCGGCGTGACCTGGACGCCGGTGTTCGACAGCGCCGGGGTCGAATCCATCGGCGCGCTGGCGATCGCTCCCAGCGACCCGAACACCGTCTGGGTGGGCACCGGCGACAACGCCAACGCGCGCAGCTCGTACTCGGGCCAAGGCGTCTTCAAGACCAGCGACGGCGGCAAGACCTGGCAGGCGATGGGCCTCGCCGACTCGCAGCACATCGCTCGCATCGTGATTGATCCGCGCAACCCGGAGGTGGTGTACGTGGCGGCGCTCGGGCATCTGTTCTCCAAGAACGCCGAGCGCGGAGTGTTCAAGACCAGCGACGGCGGCCGGCATTGGACCAAGGTGCTCTATGCGAACGACGAGACCGGGGCGGTGGATCTGGTGATGGACCGCCAGGCGCCGGAGACGCTGTATGCGGCGCTGTACGACAAGCAGCGGCTGCCCTGGCGGCTGATCGAGGGCGGCCCCGCGAGCGCGGTGTACCGCACCGACGATGGCGGCGGACACTGGAAGAAGCTGGGCGGAGGCCTGCCGACGGGCACGCTGGGGCGCATCGGCCTCGATCTGTACCAGAAGAACCCGAAGATCCTCTACGCGCTGGTCGAGAACCTGAATCCGCGCGCAGGGCAGGACGCCGCGGCGCGCGCCAGCGCAGCGAATCCGGCGACCGCCGGCGGCGCGCCCCCGCCCGGGGTGATCGGCAACGAGCTGTACCGGAGCGACGACGGCGGCGCGCATTGGGCCAAGACGACCAAGATCAATATCGCGGGCGGCAAAGCGCCGTATTCGTTCAATCAGGTGCGGGTGGACCCGGGCGATCCCGACCGCGTGATCGTGACCAGCGATAACATGGTCGTTTCCGACGACGGCGGCAAGACCTGGGACGACCGCAAGCTCTGGCCGACCGGGTTCTTCCGGCGGGCGTTCGGCGATTTCCGCACGATGTGGTTCGATCCGGCGGACCCGAAGCGCATCCTGCTGGGCAGCGACGGCGGATTGCAGATCTCCTACGATGGCGGGCACACCTCGGATTTCTTTCCCAACCTGCGCGCGGGCGAGGCCTACGCGGTGGGGGTGGACATGGACGACCCCTACCACGTCTACGCCGGCTTCCAGGATCACGATTCCTGGAAGGGGCCGGTGAATGGCCGCTGGGGCGTGATCACGCTCGAGGATTGGGTGACGGTGGGCCCGGGCGACGGGATGTACAACCTGGTGGATCCGAGCGACAGCCGCTGGGTGTACAACACCCGCGAGATGAACCAGATGGGGCGGATGGACCAGCAGACCGGGGTGCGGACCAATATCCGGCCGCCGCAGTCGCTCTGGCCGCAGCGGCTGCGCTACAACTGGATCGCGCCCATCGCCATGTCGCCGCGCGACCCCAAGACCATCTACGCCGGCGCGCAGGTGCTCTTCCGCTCGCAGGACCGCGGCGACCACTGGCAGGTCATCAGCCCCGACCTCACCACCAACGATGCCTCGAAGATCGGGGTCCCCAGCACGCCCTACTGCACGATTTCGAGCATCTCCGTGTCTCCGGCGCAGGCGGGAGAGATCTGGGTGGGCACCGACGATGGCAAGGTCCAGCTCACGCGCAATGGGGGCGAGACTTGGACCGACGCCACCGCGAACCTGACCGCGGCCGGCGCGCCCGCCGACCGCTGGGTGAGCCGCGTCTTCGCCTCGCCCTTCGACGCCGGAACCGCCTTCGTCTCCAAGAGCGGCTTCCACAACGACGACTTCCGGCCCTACCTTTATGTGACGCACGACTTCGGCCAAAGCTGGCGCTCGCTCGCATCGGATTTGCCGCAAGCGCCCATCAACGTGGTGGTGCAGGACCGCAAGAACCCGCATTTGCTCTTCCTGGGCGACGACCTTGGCGTCTACGTCTCGATTGACGACGGCGCGCACTGGGCGGCGCTGAAGGCGAACCTGCCGACGGTCCCGGTGCAGGATCTGCTGGTCCATCCGCGCGAGAACGACCTGGTGCTGGCCACCTACGGGCGGGCGCTGTGGACGGGCGACATCTCGCCCCTGCAGGAGTTGACGCCGGCGGTGCTGGCCGAGCCGGTGCATCTCTTCAACATCAAGCCGCGGGCCCGCTACGAGTTCAGCACCCAGGGGATGAACTACGAGCTCTACGGCGACAAGTACCTGCGCGTGCCGGATGAGCCCGATGCCTGGCGGGTCTATTACTGGTTGGGCGCCGCGGCGGGCGCGCCCGCGCGCCTCACCGTGACCGACGCCGGCGGCACGGCGGTGCGCAGGTTGAGCGGTCCCGCGCGGGAGGGACTGAACCAGATCGAGGTGAACCTGGATGGCGGCCGCGGGGGCCGCGGCGGGCGCGGCGCGCCGCCGGCGCCGGCGCTCGCGGTCGGGGAGTACCAGGTGACGCTCGAGGTTGCCGGGCAGACGCTTACCAAGACCGGTACGGTGCGCGCGCGGATCGTGCACTAGAAGCGCCCGCATCCGCAGTTGGCGCGGCCCCCGCGCCTACCGCCGCACCAGCGGCGGCAGGGCCCGAGCTGCCCGACCGAGGACGACGCCAGAAGTGGTCTCAAAAATGGGGTACCGGCCTTTCCCGACCGTCTCGCATGGGGCTTGGACACCAGGAAAAGCCCCGCGGCGCAGGACCGGAGTGCCTGCCTGCAGCTTTTTGAGACCACTTCCAGACGCCCCGTATCGCCCCGCCCCGCTCCACTCCCCGGAAGGGGCGAGACGGGGTGTATGGCTAGGACGCAGGGAGGGCGCGAACCGCAGCGTGGTTGAATGCCTGTGCGCAGCACGGATGAGGATACGCGCCCGACCGAGGACAACGCCAGACGCCCCGTATCGCCCCGCCCCGCTATTCGGCCTTGAGGGCGACCAGGGGATCCACCGCCAGGGCGCGGCGGGCAGGGAACAGCGCGGCGGCGAAGGCGACCAGCACAAGCATTGCCGCCACCGCGGCGAAGGTGCGCGGGTCGGCGGGCCGTACGCCATAGAGCAGCCCCGACATCAGACGGGTGAGGGCCAGCCCCGCACCCAAGCCGAGCGCGAGGCCCGCGCCGCACATGCGGGCGGTGTCGGCCAGCACCAGCGCGGCAACGCCGCTGGCACGGCTTCCCAGCGCCACCCGGATGCCGATTTCGCGCGTGCGCCTTGCCACCCGGTAGAAGAGCGCGGCGTAAATGCCGAGCGCGGCCAGCGCCAACGCCAGGCTGCCGAAGACCGCGAGCATCCACAGCGTCGCGCGCCGCTCGGCGACCGTGCTGGCCAAAAGCTGATCGAGCGTGGTCGCGCCGTAAAGGATTTCCCGCGGATCCACCTTCGGCACCAGGCCGCGCACGGAGGGGAGCAGCGCGCGCGGATCGCCTTGGGTGCGGACGATCACCGCCACGGCCGAGGCGGCGAGCGGCATCAACGCCTCGGGGAGCTGCAGGAAGGGGTAGTAGAACTGGGCCTGAATGGCCGTGGGCGAGGACGGCTGCAAACCCCATTGCAAGACGTGGCCGACCACGCCCACCACCTCCGCCTGCACGTCGAATCCAACGATGTGGATGTGTTGGCCGATGGGATCTTGGCCGGGGAAGTGAAGGCGCGCGAAGACATCGTCAATGACCACCACGCGGGCGGAGTGCTCGTTGTCGGCGTCGGTGATGAAGCGCCCCTGCTCCAGGTGCAGGCCCATGGCGCGGGCGTACCCCGAGCCGGCCAGGTAGAAAAGCGCCTGCGGCATCTCGTTTTGGCTGGCCGGTTTGGCGCGCCCCACCACCCAGAACGGCAGCGAGGAGTCATGGATCATCGGACGCGAGCCCAGCGTGACCGACTCCGCCTCGACGCCCGGCAAGCGGCTGAGCGCGGCATCGAAGGCGCGCAGGCGGGCCCGGGTCTGGGCGGAGGTGATATTCGGCGTGGGCGGCAGCGCCAAGAAGAAGGTCAGGGCGTGGCCGGGATCGTAGCCGGGTTTCAACTCCAGCAGCGCGGACATCGTGCGCAGCATCAGTCCGGCGCCGACCAGCAGCAGGAACGCCAGCGCCACCTGCACCACCACGAACGCGGCCTGGGCCCGGCTGCGGCCGGATGCCTGCGAGGAGCCCGCGCGCAGCGCGTGCGCAACCGCCGCGCGCCGTGCCTTGAGCGCCGGTGCCGCGCCTGCGAGCAAGCCGGCGAGGACACACACGCCGGCTGCGAAGGCGAGCACGCGCCAGTCGAGCGGGATCGCTCCGCCGCCGGGCAGCGTCGCCGGCACGAGCGCGGCGAAGAATTTGCGCGCCAGCGCGGCCAGCGCCACGCCGGCGATGCCACCGAGCGCGGCCAGGGCGAGGCTCTCCCCCAGCACCTCGCGGGCCAGCCGGGCCGTGCCCGCGCCCAGCGCGGCGCGGATGGCGAACTCGCGGGAACGGTGGGTGGCGCGGGCCAGCATCAGGTTGGCGACGTTGACGCTGGCGATCAGCAGCAGGAAGCCGACGGCGGCGAGAAGCAGCAGAACCAGCGGCCGCACATTGCCCGTCAGGTCCTCGCGCAGCGAAACCAGCGCGATGCCGGTGTCCTTGTCCGCGACCGGGTACTGCGCGGCAAGGCGGGCCGCGATGGCATTCATCTCCTGCTGGGCTTGGGCGAGCGTCGTCCCCGGGCGGAGCCGGCCAACCGCATGGGCGCTGAGGTCCACCTTGCGGTCGCGGAACGTGGGCTCGCTCCAGGCGCCGATGGGCAGAAACACATCGCGGGCAGGACCGTAGAAGTTGAAGCTCGCCGGGACGACGCCGACCACCGTGTACGGAGAGCCGCCCAGATCCACCGTTCGTCCGGCGATGTCGGGCGCGCCGCCAAATTGCCGCTGCCACAGCCCGGAGCTGACCACCGCGACCGGCGCGGCCCCGAGGTGGTCGTCGCTGGCGGTGAAGAAGCGGCCCAGCCGCGGCTGGACTCCAAGGGTTCCAAAAAAGCCGCTCGAAACCATTTCGGCGCTGACGTGCTCGGGCGCGCCCGCGCCGGTCAGCGTGTAAGCTTCGTAGCGGTAGATCGCCAGCGAAGAAAAACTCTGGCTTTGCCGCTGCCAATCGAGGAAGTTGGGGTAACGGACTGTCGCGTGCGCGATGCCCGCAGTGCTCGAGTAGACGGCGGCAAGCCGGTTGGCGTCGCGGTAGGGGAGCGGACGCAGCAGCACCGCGTTGGCGACCGAGAACAGCGCGGTGTTGACGCCCACCGCGAGGGCAAGGGTGGCGAGCACCAGGAGCGTATAACCCGGGGAAGCGCGCAGACTCCGCCACACAGCCCGCATGCGCCTATCATAACCGGATCATGCCGGTGCGAACTTAGGCGCGGCGGGCGGAGAGCGGCGGCCGCTTCGAGCGGCCGGCGGCTTTGTCTTCGTACATGAGTTTGTCGGCGCGCTCGACCAGGTGCTGCATTTCCTCGCCCGCCTGGTGCTCGGCCACGCCGATGCTGGCGCCGATGTTGACGTGCACGTCTTCGCCCGCGCGGCCCAGCACGAACTCGCCGAAGACCTCCTTGCGGATGCGGGCGGCGGCGGCCTGGGCCTCCGCGAGCTTGGTGTCCATCATGATGACCAGGAACTCGTCGCCCCCCCAGCGGCAGACTTTGTCGCCCTCGCGCAGGCAGCGCTCGGTGTAGCGGCCGATGAGCTTGAGCAGGCTGTCGCCCTGGGCGTGGCCATACGTGTCATTGACTTGCTTGAATCCGTTGAGGTCGAGCGACAGCACGCTGACTGGAATGCCGAGCGTGATCGCCTCCTGCACCGACGCCTCGGCGCGGCGGCGGTTGCCCAGGCCGGTGAGCGGATCGGTTTCGGCGAGCATGTCGGCGGTCTGCAAGCGCTCGCGCGCATTGGCGAGATCCTGCCGCAGCTTCTTGGCCTTCTCTTCGCCCTCGCGCTGGGCGCGGGCGGCCGCCACCCGCAGTTCCTCGACGTGGCGGCCCAGGCGATGGCGCATTTCGAGGATGGAATCCACCTTGGCCGCGGCCTCGACCTGGTTGGCGATCTTGCGCAGGTCCTCGCCGTGCTCGGCGCCGGTTTGGGCCATCGAGGCGCCCGCCTCGGCCATCACCCGGATGATCTGTTTGTATCCGATCTCGCGCTCATTGATGGCTTCGACCAGCATCTGCAGCGCCTGCTCG
Organism: Terriglobales bacterium; assembly: GCA_035553115.1. Classification (GTDB taxonomy): domain Bacteria; phylum Acidobacteriota; class Terriglobia; order Terriglobales; family SCQP01; genus SCQP01. The sequence continues at coordinate 7,548 of DATNED010000189.1, forward strand.
GCTTCTTGCCGGCTGCGCTCGATGCATTCGCGGTCGGCGCCCGGGTGCAGATACTCGAGCACCGCGGTGATCGCCGACTTGCATTGCAGGCCTTCTCCGCCCGCCATGTTCGTGGCCCCGGCTTGCAGCGCCATCAAGAGCTGGATGTAGGCGTGGAGGGCGGCTTCGGCGCGGGCCTCGATGCCATCGTAGCGGTCCATGTGTCGCTTGAGGGAAATCATCCGGGCCTCAGGTGCCGTTATCGGCCATTTTGGCCGCGGCTTGAGGAGTCCCGCCCGCGAAACGATACACTTACGCGATGGAATCGGTGGGCAGGAGGCGGTTTTTGGCCGCCTCGGCGGCGGCGGGTGCCTGGGCAGCGGTGCCGTGGCGGGCACGCTCCCAAGCCTCCCTGGCCCTGCCCAGCCCGCGGCAGATCGCCTGGCAGCGCGACCGGCTGGCGATGTTCTTGCACTTCGGCATCAACACCTTCACGGGACGCGAGTGGGGCGACGGCAGCGAATCACCGGCGCTGTTCAAGCCCGCGGCGCTCGACGCGCGCCAATGGGCGGCGACGGCGCGCGGGAACGGCTTCAAGGCGATGATTCTCACTGCCAAGCACCACGACGGCTTCTGCCTTTGGCCGAGCCGGCTGACCACGCACACGGTGGCGTCGAGCCCGTGGCGCGGAGGCAAGGGCGACGTGGTGCGCGAGTTCGTGGATGCCTGCCGCGCCGCAGGGTTGGGGGCCGGTCTGTACTTGTCTCCCTGGGACCGGCACGAGCCCAGCTACGGCGACTCGGCGCGGTACAACGACTTCTATTGCGCCCAGCTCGCCGAACTGCTCACCAACTACGGGCCGCTGCAAGAGGTCTGGTTCGATGGCGCAAATGGGGAAGGCCCGAACGGCAAGCACCAGGTTTATGATTGGCCGCGAATTTGGGGCACCGTGCGTCGGCTGCAGCCGAACGCGCTGATCTTTTCCGACGCCGGCCCCGACCTGCGCTGGATCGGCAACGAGCGCGGCTTCGCCGGAGATCCGGACTGGTGCGCCGTGGATCCCGCCGTCGTGCCGCAGCCGGGCGTGGGCGGCGCGGCGGTGACTGCGATGCTGCAGCACGGCGACCCGCAGGGGGCGGTTTGGCGGCCGGGCGAGGCGGATGTGTCGCTGCGTCCAGGATGGTTCTACCACGCTGCCGAGGACGCGCGCCTCAAGTCGGTGGACGAACTGATCGCGATCTACTTCAACTCCGTCGGCCGCAACGCCAAGCTGCTGCTGAACGTGCCGCCCGCGCCCACCGGCCTCATTGCTCACGCCGACGCCAACCGGCTTGCCGAGTTCCGCGATCGACTCGATTCGCTTTTGGGCGGCGGCGCCCAGGGCGGGTTCTGGCAGTGGACCCAGACCGGCGCGCGGCAAATCGTCGGCGCGGTGCAGTTTCCGGGAACGATGCGGGTCTTGGTCGTCGAGCTGCGCGAACAAGTCGAGCATGGGCAGAGGGTTTCGCGCTTTGGGGTCGAAGCGCAGGGCGAGGACGGAAGCTGGAGCGCAATTGCCGCTGGCACGACCCTCGGCGTGCTCAGACTCGAGCGCCTGCCTGCGCCCGTCGGGGCGCGGCGGCTGCGCGTAACGCTGAGCTCGGAGTTCGCGCAGCCGCTGCCCGCGGCGTGCTCGGTCCACTTCAATTAAACGCTTCGAGGTCGTACACCAGCAGCGCGTTGGGGGAGATGACAAAGCGGGGCTGGCCCTTCACCTCGGGCGGGTAGAGGCCGCCGCGGCCGTAGCCCTGCGCGGCAGGCACGATCACCGTGCGCCGATCGCCGGCGTGCACGGTGGCAACCACGCTTTCAAGTCCGGGGTTCAGCTTCGTGCTGCCGGGCACGTAGGCAAACGGCCGTGCGTCGTGGAATCCCGGAACGCCGCTCGGGCCGCTGCCGAAGGCGGTGATCTTCAGGTCGGAGCTCTTGTCCGCGCCGCGGCGCCCGGCCCAGTCGCCGATGTAGCGAATCTCGCGGCCGCGGTAGAGCAGGCGGCGCGGCGCAACCGAGGAGTCGGGGCCGGTGGCCAGCGTCACGGTCAGGACGCCGCCGGCGGGGCCTTCGGCCTTCGGACAATTCCTGCTGATCCAGGCGGCCTCGACCTGCTGCTTGCGCGCCTCTTGCTCGAGCGCGCGCTGTTTCGCCGCGGCCACCATGGCTTGGAACGGCGCCGTGTTGGGATGATAGGCCCTGGCCTTCCTGCCGACTCGGACGATCCGAACCGAGTCGAGCGCGTCGCCCTGGCGAATCGAGAGCACCACGTCGAGGCCTTGCACCACCTCGCCAAATACGGTGAAGTCGCCATCGAGATAGCTGCGATCGCCGAGCGTGATGCACCACTGCGAGCCGTTGGTTCCCGGTCCGCCATTGGCCATGTTGACCGCGCCCGCGTGGTTGTGGCTCAGGCGTTCGTCAATTTCGTTGGGGAAATTGTATCCCGGGCCTCGGGCGCGGGTGGAGTGCGGAATGCCAGTCTGAATGACGTGGCCGGCGACGACGCGATGGAAGGTCGAGTTGTCGAAAAAAGGCTGGCCGGGGTCGAGCGCGGCGTTCGCGATGGTGCCCTCGGCCAGGCCGACGAAGTTGGCGACGGCAATCGGGGCGTACTCGGGCTTGAGCTGAATTACGATCAGGCCCTTGCTGGTTTGCACGTCGGCGTAAAGTCCGGGCGCTTTCGGCGCTTGCCCAAGCGCAGCCAGCGCGAGCGCGCACAAGAACACAAGTGGCCGCATGCAGGCATTAAACCATACCGCCGGCGGCAGCGCCCGAGACGCCCCGTATCGCCCCGCCCCGCTCCATCTATTGCACGACCAGCGTGAGTTGCGCCGAGCCCACCGGCGCGCCGGCCGAGGTGGCCGTGATGGTGAGGATGTAGGTGCCCGCGGGCGTGGCGGGGCCGAGGCGGCCCGTGCTGCACCCGGTCAGGAGCAGCATGAGCGCGAGCGGTGCCAATTTCCGGAACCGCGCACCGCCGAGAAGAAGCCCCAGCGCCGGCAGCAGCAGCAATAAGACCGGACCCGTGCCGATCCGAGGAAATTGAATGCCAAGCGCCTGCGTCGTCGTCACCACTACGCTCACCGGTTCGAGCCCGCCGGATGCGAACTGCGCCGGCGTCACTTTGCAGGTCGCCCCAACCGGCGCCCCGTCGCAGGTGAGCAGCACCGTTCCGACGAAGTTATTCAACGTGCTGGCGTTCAAATTGAAGAGCGCCGTGTTTCCGGCGGCGACGGTGACCACGGTGGTGCCGTTGTCGGCCGGCTGGAACAGGAGGTCGGCGGGCGGCCCGGAGAGGTCGGTTCCCGCCAGGGCCACGGATTGAGGGCTGGCCGCGGCGTTGTCGGCGACAGTGAGCGCTCCCGAGCGAGCGCCGGAGGCGGCGGGCGTGAACGTCACCTGAATGGTGCAGCTTGCGCCCGGTGCCAGGCTGACCCCGCAGTCGTTCGCCTCGGCGAAGTCGCCGGCGACCGCGATATTGCTAAGCGTCAGTTGGCCACCTCCGGAATTGGCCAGCGTGACCGCCTGTGCGGCGCTCGATTGGCCTTGCTGCTGCGCGGCGAACACCAGGCTGGCCGGGGACAGCGTGACGCCCGGAATTGCGCCGGCCACGCCGTTGCCGCCGAGCAAGGCGATTTGCGGACTGCCGGGCGCGTCGTCGCGGACCGTGAGCTGGCCCGTGCGCGCGCCGGTGGTCGAGGGCAGGAAGCTCACCAGGATCGCGCAACTGGCGCCGGCGGCGAGCGCCGAGCCGCAATCGTTGGTCTGGGTGAAGTCGCCGCTGGCGACGATGGACGCGAGATTGAGCGCGGCGGCGCTGAAGTTCGCGAGCGTCACCGTTTGGGTGATGCTGGCCGCGCCGACCGTCTGCTCGCCGAAAATCAGCTTGTCCGGCGACAGCACCACGCCCTGCGCCGCCGCCGCGCAGCCCAGCGCCAAGGCCAGCGCGAGCAGCCTACCCGAAGGTGAAGGCGAAGGCTTGCACGCCGGGATCGAGGAACTGGATCTCGAAGGTGCGGTCTTCAATCGCCCCCTGCTGGCGCACCAGTTGATAGAGGCGATGAAACGTGACCGTGCCCAGGCCTTGAGCGTCGGTGTCGGTGCCATGGTCCGCGCCCGGGGCGGTGCCGTCAATGGTGACCTTGAAGCGGATGGGCTTGCCGTTCGGCGAGCCCAGCACCAGGTGGAGATCCCGGGCGTGGAAGCGATAGATGATCGCCCCGTTGGGCTTTTCCAGAACCGCCATCTCCGAGCCGACTTTCCAGGTGCCGGCAAGTCCCCACTGATTGTGCGTGGGGCGAACCGGCGCGGAGTAGGTCGCGGCTTCATCGGTTTGCAGCTTCTCCGGCGAGGCAAAGCCCATGCCGCGGTTGTAGCCGATGTAGGTTTCCGGCGAACCGATGGCGGCCATGTCGGGCGCGGCCTCGGCGCCCGCGCCAGCCACTTGCACCAAAGCTCCCGGAGCGCCCAACTGCTGGTGGTGGGCGTCGGCGAGGAGCTCTTGGATGACGCGCTCGTCTTCGGCGTACTCGCCCTCCCCGAAATGGTGGAAGCGGACCTGGCCCTGGGCATCCACGAAGTAATCGGCAGGCCAGTACTCGTTGTTGAATGCGTTCCAGATCTTATGGTTGCTGTCCACCGCGATCGGGAAGGTGAGCTTGAGGTTGCTGACCGCCTTGCGCACGTTGTCGGGGTCGCGCTCGAAGGCGAACTCGGGGGAGTGGACGCCGATGACCACAAGGCCTTGGTCTTTATACTTCTGCGCCCAGGCTTCAATGTAGGGCAGCGTGCGCAGGCAGTTGATGCAGGAATAGGTCCAGAAATCCACCAGCACCACCTTGCCGCGCAGGCTGGCGGGGGTGAGCGCGGGGGAGTTGATCCAGGCGATGGCGCCGTTGAGCGAGGGCAGCGCGCCTTCGCGGTCGAGCGGAACCTGCACCGGGGTGATATCGGAGACGGCGATGCTGCTGACGGTGGAGGTTCCTGGCGCTGCCGCACGCACCGGCTGGGGATGCGAGAGCACGTGGACCAGCTTCTGCTCGAGACCATTGGTGTTGAAATATTGAACCGCGGCGAGCAGGCGGGTGTCGGCGCCGAAAGCAATCGCCACCACGCCGGCCAGCACTGCCGCGCCCAATCCGCGACGCAGCCACGTTTCTGCCCCCAATCCACGCTTCAGCGATTGGAAAACGCGCTTGCCGGCGAGGAGTGCAACGGCCAGCGAGCAGGCTGCGCCCAGCGCGAAGGCGAGCAGAAGGCCCAGCGTGCGCGCATTGACGCCGCTCAGCGCCGAGGCGGCCAACACCAGGCCGAGGATCGGCCCGGCGCACGGCGCCCACAGCAGGCCGACCGAAGCGCCGAGCACAACCGATGCCGCCGGACTGGCCCCGCGCTGCTGCTTTCCGGCTTGCAGGCGGGCCCCTAAGCGGACCAGCGGCCGCGTCATCGCCTCCGCCACCGAGGGGAGCACCAAGGTCACTCCGAGAACCGCCATGACGGCCATGGCGATCCAGCGGCCGTATTGATTGGTGCGGATGATCCAATTGCCGCCCGCGGTGGCCAGCACCGCAAAGACCGAGAACGTCACCGCCATCCCGAGCAGCATGGGCAGCGTGCTCCGTCGGAAGGGCTGGTCGGCGCGGGCGAACACGAACGGGATCACCGGCAGAATGCACGGGCTGAATATGGTCAGCACCCCGCCCAAGAACGCCAAAACGAACAAAAGCATCGGTTTATCTCCACTGGGTTGGATTGCCAACCCAGCGTTTTGTTACAGCTTAGCGCGTATATTGGAAGCGTGCTGCGGCGGGATTTCTTGTGGTTCGGGGCCGGGGCGGCGGCGGCACGGTGGCTTCCCGCCGCGCCGGAGCCCCGCCGGGTGCTTTATGTCTCCGGAAGCATCCGTGCGCAGGTGGCGGAGCGGCTCGCGCCAACCCGGTTCAACACGCTGATCCTCGCATTTGTCTACGCGCGCTGGCACGCCGGCAGGCTGGCGCTGACCTGGAATGGCACTCCGGGGGCGCGCTTGGGCGAAGCGGCGGCGGAGTTGAGGCGGTTGCGGGGCCGGCGTGTGCTGGCCTCGCTCGGGGGATGGGGCAACGCCGCGACGTTTGCCGCGATTCGGAGCGCCGGCGTCGAGCGGTTCCTCGACCAATTTGACCGCGAGCTGGCCGAGCCGCTCGGGCTCCGGGGCATTGACCTCGATCTCGAGCCCGGCACCGTCGCCGAGAACACGCCCGCGGGGTGGCGCGCGGTGCATGAAGAATACGGCGGGTTGTTGGTGGCGCTCACCAAAGCGTACGCCCGCAGGCATCCAGGGCATGCGGTGACGCATGCGCCGATTGCGGGGGTGGCGGCATCGTTGTATGCCCGCGACGGCAAACTGGCCGGGGTGCGGGGTTCGCTGATCGAGGCCACCGCGGGGAGCCTGTCGTGGCTCAACGTGCAGTTCTATGAGGCCGGCGACCCCAAACCGGAAAGCATCGTGGCGTTCTACAAGCGCGAATTGATGGACCCGCTGCGAGCGGCGCGCCCGGTCGCAGGCTGGGAGCGACCGTGGGAGCGGGTGCTGCCGGGATTCGAGCCCAAATATCAGAAGACCCGGGCGGCGTGCAGCGCCGCGCTGGCGGGGATTGGCGGCGAGCTGGGGCCGGCGCGGCGCCTCGGCGGATATTTTCT
>DATNED010000190.1:0-8259 GCA_035553115.1 Terriglobales bacterium
CGCGTTTGGGAGCGCATCTACAACACCGTCCGCCCTCATCAGGCCCTCGGCTACCGCACCCCGCTCGAGTTCCTTGCGGAACTCCAGCGGAGTCTCCCAACGAAAGGACCCGGACTGTAACGCATCTACTGGACGAGTACACCCAATTGCCGTGGTTGCGGTAGCTGCCTAAAATCATTCCATGGAGTCCCCCAGACCGATCGCCTGGCGCCAATCGCTTGGCGCCGGCCTGCTTTTGGGTTTGGCGCTCGGTTGCGCCTGGCTGGTTCGCTGGACGCCTCGCCTGTACCCCCGCCTTCTGCTGGTCTGCGTAGCGGGCTTGCTGGCGCTTTTCGGTCTCGCGGCCTTGGCCACGCTGGCCGAAGGCCGCGGATGGGTTGCCGCGCTTCATCGCCGCATCGGTTTCCAATGGGCGGCCGCCGGGCTGCCGTTCATTTCCGGGATCGTGATCCTCGCCCTGGCCGCGATCGCCACCGGCAACAACTTGCTCTACCTGGTGGCGAGCGGATTGCTTGCCGCTCTGGTCGTAAGCGGCGCCACGGCGGCATTGAACCTGAGCGGCATGGAGCTGAGCTTTCGGCTCCCGGAGGAAGTGTTTGCGAGCGAAGCTGTCCCGGTTCATTTCCGGCTTACGAACGCCAAGAGTTTTTGGCCTGCCTATTCGCTCACGGTTTCCGCGAACAGTCGCGGAGGATCCGTGCAGCCGGCCGACGCCGCCATGCGGCCGGTTTATTTTCCCTACCTGGCTCGCCGGGCCAGCGCGGGTGCCGAAAGCGAAATCGCGTTTCCCCGGCGCGGTCGGTACAGCGGCACAGCGTTTGTGGTCGCGACCCGCTTCCCATTCGGCTTGATGAACAAGCGGCGCCGGTTCGAAGGCACCCGTGCTCCCGACTTGTATGTATTCCCGGCACCATTGCCGGGATTGCGGACGCAGGATCAACGCCAAGCCGGCGCCCATGCCGCCAGCTTGCGCCGCGGCGAGGGTCATGAGCTGTATCGAATCCGCGATCACCAGTCCGGGGACAGCGCCAGGCAGGTGCATTGGAAGGCGAGCGCCCGCGCCCGGCAACTGCAAGTGCGCGAGTTTCGAGAAGAAACCCTGCCGCACGTGCGTCTCTGCCTCGCCCTGCCGAGCGACGTCAGCGCCGCCGCGGTAGAAGCCGCGCTCTCGCGCTGTGCTGGCTGGATGGTGGAATTCTCGCGCCCCGATCTGCTGCTGGAATTCATCGGCGAGAATGCCGTTGCGGGCGGCTCCGGCCTCTACTTGCCGCTGCGCCCCGGCATCGAGCAGCGCAAATCCGTTCTCGAATATCTCGCGTGCGTGGATGCCCGCCTCCCGCTCGCGCGTTTGGCCGTCCCGGCGCTGCCTGCGGGCGCCCGGCTAATTTCGGTGGGCGCCGGTGCCTCTAATTCGCATTCGCCTGAATTCGAGCCTTCAGCTCTCCCTTTGGATGCAGCCGCCGAATGGCGATGACCTCTTGAAACATATGCAGGCTGTCGCGCATCATCCGAATTTTTGCTCCGTCGGCATGCGACCACACCACCGGCACTTCCGCAATCTCGTACCCCATCCGCCGTGCCAGCCAAAGCACTTCCGGGTCGAATCCCCATCCTTCGATGCACTGCAGCGGGAACACCGCCAAGGCGGCTGCGCGGGTGAAAAGCTTGAAGCCGCACTGGGTGTCGCGATACGGCAACCCCAGGCTCATGCGCACCACCCGGTTGAAGATCCGGCCCGCGTTTTCGCGGAACCAGGACTGGTGGTTCTGGATCAATTCCCGCTGGCTGCGGCTGCCGATCGCAATCTCCGCTCCCCGGTCCAGCGCCGCCTCGAGCCGCGGCAATTCGCTGATCGGGGCGGAAAGATCCGCATCGGTGAACAGGAGCCGAGCACCCGACGCCGCCATCATCCCATGCCGCACGCTGAATCCTTTGCCCCGGTTCCGGTCATTTTTCAGCATTCGCCAAGTGATGTGCTTGGGCGCACCCGACGGACGCAGCGGCAGGGTCGCCGTGCCGTCGTTCGAACCGTCATCAACCACAAGCACTTCGACCGCGCGGTCGGGCGCGTTGAAGTATGCGGCCAGCGCCGCCAAGCTGCGCGGGAGCCGCTCGGCCTCGTTATAGGCGGGGATTACGATGCTGAGCGCGGTTCGATTCATGGTGGGACACGGTTCAGTTTAGCCGGTTCCGTGATGATGCACGGCATCGTCCATTTGATGCAGAAACACTCGCATCACCGCTTGATCCCACCATTCCGCCTCGGTCTCTTTCACCAGGATCGCCTTGGCCTCGGCATGCGTCCACGCGGGTTTGTAGGGCCTTGAACTCGTCAAGGCATCATAGGCATCCGCCACTTGCAGCACGCGCGCGAGCAGCGGAATGCCTTCTCCAGCCAGACCATCCGGATACCCTCCGCCATTCCAGTGTTCGTGATGGTGCCGTATGATCGGGAGCACCCGTTGCAGCGTCCGCAGCGGCTGGCAGATCTGCTCGCCAGTGACAGGGTGCCGGCGGAGGACCTTGATTTCATTTGGATCGAGCGGCCCGGGCTTGCGCAGAATCGCGTCCGGCACCGCAATCTTGCCGATGTCATGCAACACCCCGCCGCGGCGCAGAGCCACCACGTCGTCCCCTTGCAGTCCCATGGCTTCACCCAGATGGGCCGCATAGTTCGACAGTCGCGAGCAGTGCCCCTCGGTGTACGGATCACGCGCTTCGACCCCCAAGGCCAGCGAAAACAGCACCGTCTCGGCATTTTCAAGCTCGTCGGTGAATTGCTTCAGTTTGAGCAGGCTCTTCACCCGCGCAAAGAGTTCTTGCGAATCCACCGGCTTGTTCAGGAAGTCATCCGCGCCGGCTTCGATGCCCTCGATCCGCGCTTCCTTTTCGGCAAGGCCGGTGATCATGATGACCGGAATCAGTCGTGTGGCGCTGTCCTCTTTCAATTCGCGGCACAATTCAATGCCGCTCCGCCCCGGCATGACAACGTCCAGGAGAATAAGGTCGGGCGGATGATGCTGAATCAACCGCATCGCCGCTTCAGCATCCTGAGCCGCCACAACGCGGTACTGTTTCAGGCCCAGCATTTCCTGGGTCAGCAGGCGGCTCACCTCGTCGTCGTCCACTACAAGCACTTCAAACTCACGACGCGGTGGAATAAATCGGTCTGGCACCACGGCTGGCTTTGCTGCTCCGGTCTCAGGCCATTGGATGATCAGACATTGCGTTGCTGTCCGTTCCGAGCCGATCTAGTTTCTTCGCAACGCGTACACCGATCCGCTTGCGCCAGGAATAATCTCGACCGTACCCGCGCTCAGCAGCGCTTGAAGGGCCGCCTTCACCTCGCTCTCGGTGAAGCGCTCCTGGTAGTGCCCGCCGGCAACCGTGTTCAAGAAGATGAAAACGGCCACATAGTCCATCGGCTGGCCTGCATGCGAAGCCAGCAGCGCCTCGATTTCGGCAGCGGCATCGGCCATTGGGGCTATTCGCCGATCAAGATCGCGGCAGACAACACCGTCGTCCACAATCCGCGCTTGTCGCCCACCGCCGACTGGCTAATGTTGATGGTGCGCACAATCTTGTTGCTGATCCGGTAAATCTCTTTCTTTTCATCCCACGAGCGGTCAGGGTCAAAGTCCAGATTGAGGGTTGTCGCCAGCATTTCCGCGGCCAGCTCTTCGGCGTATTCCCCTGCTTGCTGCTCGGTTTCGCCGAAGGAGTGGTGCTCGGAAAGGTAGCCGTAGGTATTCCGATCCGCCGGAAGCGCCAAGCCGATGGATGCCGCGATGAGCCGGTGCGGCTCGCGCGTCGAGTTCTCGCTCAGCACGGCGAACACGACCTCTCCCGCGCTCAGTTCCTTCAGCCCCGTCGTCCTTGGCGTCAGCTTGCAGTGCGGCGGGAAAATACTCGAAACGCGGACCAGATTAAAAGCGGCAATGCCAGCGTCGCGCAAGGCAAGCTCGAAGCTGGTAAGCCGTTCACGGTGCTTGCCCACACCTTTGGTAAGGAAGATCTTCTTGGCGATCATGGAGAGCTCAGATTCTACCGGGAGTTCAAAAACTAGCAAATCCCGGCCGGAGCGTCAATGCGCTTTTGCGTTCGAGGACAATTCCGCAGCCGCCGCGATGCGAAGCGCCGGCGGCAACCGAACGCGCGCGGAGCGGGGCGGGGCGATACGGGGCGTCTGGCGTTGTCCTCGGTCGGGCGCGAATCCTCATCCGTGCCGCGCACAGGCATTGAGCCACGCTGCGGTTCGCGCCCTCCCTCGACCCCAGCGCGCGAGCGCGCTGGGGGCCCCGAGTAAAGCTTCCTAGAGCCCGCCAGCAAGCTGGCGGGCGGCCATCCACCCCGTCTCGCCCCTTCCTGCGATCTTGCCCCGACCTGCGGGGCAACTCGGGCCCTGCCGCCACGTAAACGTGCTACACTTTGCGCCGAATGCCGGAGACGATCAGCCTTCCCCTCGGTGGCGACTTTGCGCTTGGCCCGATCGGCCAAATCAGCGTCAACGTCCACGATCTGGACCGCGCCGTGGCTTTCTACTCCGAACGACTCCGCCTCCCGTTGCTATTCTGCAATTCGGGCATGGCGTTTTTCAGCGCCGGCGGCCAGCGGCTCATGCTTACCAAGGCCGAGCGGCCGGAGTTCGAGCACCCCAGCTCGGTCCTCTATTTCACCGTTCCCGAGATCCGCACGGCCTACCAGGCGCTGGTCGAGCGCGGGGTTCGCTTCGCCGGGTCGCCGCATTTGGTCGCACGGCTTGAACGCACCGAACTGTGGATGGCCTTTTTCCACGACAGCGAAGCCAACCTCCTCGCGCTAATGAGCGAATCCCCGCTCAGCGCAGCGTGAAGCGATAGATCGCGCCGCGCGGGCCGACTGCCCAGCCGCCGTTCTTTCCGGACCAGGCGATGCTGTTGAGGTTTTCCTTGGCGTCGGCAAGCCAATGCGCGCCGCCGTCGCTGCTCAAGTCCGTACCGGTGGGCCCTGCCGCCAGCAGCAATTTCCGGTTCGACGGGTTGCACGCCACGGAGGATCGGTACCCCGCGGGCATAGCTGCCGCCGCATTCCAGGTTGCGCCACCGTCGTTGCTCCAGGCAGCGCTGCGCGCGGTCGATTCTGGATGGGTGTAATCGCCGCCCACCGCCGCCGCATGGCGGCCATCGCACATTGCAATGGAAAAAATGCCCGAGCCACTTCCGCGGCCCCCCATGGGTGCGTCGGCCACGCTCCACGCGCATGTCGGGCAGCTGCGGTGGTAGACGCGCGCGGTTGCCGCCCCGCCGGTAGCGATCCAAACCTGCACGCCACGAACGGCAATCGCCGATCCGCTGGCCGCGAATGCGCCCTCGCCCGCGAGTGCCGGCGGCACGGTTCCATCCGGTTTCCAGGCGATGCCGTCTACCGTGTCCAGCACCAGGAAGATCCCGCCCATCGGATCGCCGACCGCGGTTCCATGCCGCGCATCGCGAAATGCCATCGAGTCCAAGAAGAATCCGGGCTCGGTGCTGGCATACTGCCGGGTCCAGCTCGCTCCGCCGTCCGAGGTCTTATAAAGGCCGCCGTTGCCGGCGATGGCGAGGGCGTAGGCCACCTTGTCGCTGAATGCCTTGACGTCGCGGAAATCCTGCCGCTCCGCCCCCGGTATCGGGAGTGCGGACCAGGTCGCGCCGCCATCCACCGTCCTCAGGACGGTACCGCCGCTGCCGCTTGCCCAGGCCACCTGGTCGCTGACCACGCTGAGTCCCCGCAAGCTGGCCCGGGCGGTGGTGGCTTGCCGGGAGAAGGTCAAGCGCTGGGCGCAGAGAGGAGCGGAGGCCAGGGCGGCGGACAAAACTGCGGCGCGCAGCCCCGGGTTCATGACGAGCTTGCCGCCGCGGCTCCGAGCAGCAACTCCGCCAGCGGCAGATCCGCCGGGGTGGTAATTTTCCAGTTGCGCGCCGAGCCCGGCACCACGAACACGTCTTCCCCCAGGTGCTCGACCAGAGCGGCTTCATCGGTGCCGTAGAATCCGTCCTGCCGCGCCTTTTCGAAGGCGCGCCGCAGAAGGTCGAGGTGGAAGACTTGCGGCGTCTGGGCGAGCACGATGCGCTCGCGCTGGAGGGTTGTGGTCACCCGGTTCGAGTCCGCGCCCACCCGTTCCACTTGTTTGATCGTGTCCACCGCAGGCACGCCGGTGATCACGGCTGCGTGCTTCTCGGCCGCGCTCAGCGCGCGCATCAGCGTCTCCAATTCAACAAACGGGCGCACCGCGTCGTGGATCATCACCCAGGCATCGGCTTGGACCGAGGAAAGCCGCTGCAGAGCGTTCCAAACCGAGTCCTGCCGCGCGGCGCCTCCTTCCAGCACCTCAACCTCGATGCGCAGCTTCTCGTTTGCCACCCGCGCGGCCACCAGATCCTTGTCCTCCGGACGCACAGGCACAAGAATCCGCTCCAGCCCCGGGCAGCGGTCGAAGGTTCGCAGCGTATGCACCAGAATCGGCGCGCCTGCGATCTCGGCCAACTGCTTCCGCGCCTGTCCGCTCGTGGTCGAGCCCATGCGCGTGCTCAAACCCGCAGCGGGAATAATGGCGAACCCTCGCATCATGTCAGGAGACCTGTCCGACTTCGCCGCCGAAGGCATTCGCCATGCGGCCAAAGATCATCTTCCCCGCAGTGGTTTGCAGGACCGAGGTCACGGTGATTTCCACATTGCGCGAGATCATGCGCCGGGCATGGTCCACCACCACCATGGTGCCGTCATCGAGGTAGGCGATCCCTTGATCCGGCTCCTTGCCCTCTTTCACAATCACCACCCGCAGGGCCTCGCCGGCGAGCACAACCGGCTTGAGCGCGTTGGCCAGCTCATTCAAGTTCAGCACGGTCACGCGCTGGAGTTGGGCCAGCTTGCCCAGATTCCCGTCGTTGGTGACGAGCTTGCATTGCAAGCGCTGCGCGACCTCGATCAGCTTGTGGTCCACGTCTTTTAATTGCGCCGCATCGTCATCAATGATCCGCACCTCGACGCTGGTCATTTTCTGCATTCGCTGCAGGACTTCCAGGCCGCGGCGGCCGCGCTGCCGTTTGCCGGGGTCGCTCGAGTCTGCAACCAGTTGGAGCTCGCGCAGCACGAACTGCGGCACCAGCAGGGTTCCATCGAGAATGCCGGTGGCGACGACATCGGCGATGCGTCCGTCAATGATCACGCTGGTGTCGAGCAGCTTGGCCGCGCGGCGCAGCCGCTCACCGCCGAACAGGCCCCCCAGCGCCGCCAGATTCAGCAGCTCACCCTTCTCCGCGCCAACAATCAGGCCGATGTAGCCCATCACCAGCAGAATCACGACATTGGCATACGAGGCGGTATTGTGCTCGAAGCCAGCGTTGCCCACCACCCAGGAGATCAGGAACGCGCCCAGAATCCCGAGCAGGGAACCCACGGCTGCCCCGATCAGGCGCTTGAGGCTGGCGCGGTTGAGCCGAATTTCGAAAAGAATGATGACCGCCGCCGTCGCGGCCCCGCATAGAGCCGCCAGCCAGGGCTTCAACTCGAAGGGCCGCAAATAGGCTGCCGCAGCCGCGAGCGTGGCCAATAACGCGATGCGGATGAAGAGCAGATCCGCCACTTGGGAAGTATACAAGAGCGCCGATTCCGCGGGCGCTTAGGTGGGCTCTGCATCGCGCTGGACGCCGACCGGCCGCGGCTGCAGCGGGGCATCGTCAGCCCGAAAGGCCGTCGCCAGGTGGTGCAAGAGGAAGCGAACCGCTTCGCGCGCATCAATTTCCGGGTCGTTCTTCCAATGGAAGATCGCGTTGGCCAGTACCTGCTGGCCGCGCACGAAGTCATCGCGCCGCAACTGCCGCTTTTCGCCCCTGCTCGACTTCTTGGCTCGGAAACTGACGATGTCTCCCATAATGTTCCTGTCTAATGTTCCTGTCTTTGGATGGGGCGGGCGACGCCGGCGTTGGATGTATGAAGCTTGCGGAGCAGGCGCGATAATTGAAAGCGGAATTGGAACCGCATCGCATTCTCGCTCTCGATATGGGCGCGCGCCGCATCGGCATCGCCCTGAGCGATCCGCTCGGACTCACCGCCCAGCCGCTGGTCACGCTGGAACGGCGCAAGCGCCACGCGGACCTGGTCGCGCTGCAAGCGCTTGCGCTGGAGCACCATGCCTCGATGTGGCTGCTGGGCTTGCCGCGGCTCATGAGCGGCGATGAGGGGCGGCAGGCGGCGCTGGTGCGCGAGTGGGGCACGGCCTTGGCACGCTTCACGCATTTG
>DATNED010000191.1:0-7767 GCA_035553115.1 Terriglobales bacterium
GGCTTCGATTCTGCGCGTCGCGCTGCGCGCACTCACCCGGAACAAGCTGCGGTCGGCGCTGACCATGCTGGGAATCATCATCGGCGTGGGTGCGGTGATCGCAATGGTGGCGGTGGGGCGTGGCGCCAATGACGAGGTGCAACGGCTGATGACGATGAAGGGCTCGAACGAGATCGTCATCCAGGCGGGGAGCCACCAGGCCGGGGTCGTTCACGTCGGCTGGGGGGCGACCAAGACGCTGCAGTACGGCGACGAGCAGGCGATACTGGCGCAGGTGCCCGAGGTGTCGCTGGCGGCAGCGGCGGCGATGGGGAGCCAGCACGTGATCGCAGGCGACAACAACTGGGGCACCAACGTGGTCGGCACCGAGCCGGCGGAATTCGAGATCCGCAACTGGCACTTCGATCTGGGCACGACGTTCAGCGATGAGGACGTTACGGATGCCAACAACGTCACCATCCTGGGACAGACGGTGCTGGGAAATTTGTTCCCGGACGGCACCGACCCGATCGGCAAGACCATTCGGATTAAGAACCTGCCCTTCACCGTGGTGGGCACGCTCGCGCCCAAAGGGCAGGATGTGAATGGGCACGACGAGGACGACAACCTCTACGTGCCGTACACCACCTACATGAAGAAGCTGAGCGGGCAGAGCTGGCTGCAGATGATCTTCGTGGGGTGCGTGTCGAAAGACTCGGTGGCTGCGGCGCAGATCCAGGTGACGTCGCTGCTGCGCAGCCGGCATCGCATCCGCGCCGGGCAGCCGGATGACTTCCAGGTGCAGAACCTGACCGCGGTGGCCGACACCGCCGATGCGGCGAGCTCGACCATGACCATGCTGCTGGCGGCGATCGCCGCGGTTTCGTTGCTGGTGGGCGGAATCGGGATCATGAACATCATGCTGGTGTCGGTGACCGAGCGTACGCGCGAGATCGGAATCCGCATGGCGGTGGGAGCGACGGAAGCGGATGTGCAGCGGCAGTTCCTGATCGAGGCCACGCTGCTGGCGCTGATGGGAGGGGCGGTGGGGATCCTGATGGGGGTGGCCGCGACGCAGTTGATTTCGGCCTTGGCTCGGTGGCCGGTGGATGTGTCCATATTCTCGATCGCGCTGGCGGCGGCGTTCTCGGCCGCGATCGGGGTGTTCTTCGGATTTTATCCGGCGAAAAAGGCGGCGCGGCTGGATCCGATCGAAGCCCTGAGGTTCGAGTAGGCAAGGAATGGACATCCGTGCGTGCGGGACGGTCGGGTTGGCCTTGGTTTGCCTGGCGTTCGCTGGGTGCCGACACAAGGCGGCGGTGGGCGTGCCGCAGCAAGAAGTCGCCACCGAGTACGACCTCATCTATGCGCTCAGCCGGGGGATGATGAACAACCGGCCGAGCCCGTTCCTCGCGGCGACGGTGGCGGGATTGCAGCGCCGCGGCGGCTTGGCGCTCGACCTGGGAGGGGGAGCGGGGCGGAATTCGCTGTGGTTAGCCAAGCAGGGATATCAGGTCACGGACGTGGATTTGTCGCGGGTGGGGCTCGACCTGGCCCGGCAGCAAGCGGAGGGCGAACACCTCGCGGTGACAACGGTGGCGGCCGACCTCAACCAATACGCTATGGGAACGGCGAAGTGGGACCTGATCGCGCTGATTGATTTTCCCTTTGCGTACAAGCCGCTGCTGCCGAAGATCGCCGCGGGGCTGAAGCCCGGCGGGATGGTGGTGATCCAGGCCGTGAGCGTGGGTCAGCCCGGCCTCGAGTCGCCTGATCACCTGCTGCATTACACCTTCATGGACCGGCGCGATCTGGCGGGGCCGTTTGCCGGCTTCAGTGTTCTGCACGACAGCGTGAGCGAAGAAGCGACGGCATGGGGGGTGAAGGCGCTGGTGGTGCGTTTCGCCGCGCGGAAACCGTGAGCGGCGAAGGCGCAAACCGGCGCGTGCAGGCGCTGCGGTTCATCGTGGCGCTGGGCCTGGTGAGCCTGTTCGCCGACATGACCTATGAGGGGGCGCGGGCGATCATCGGCCCCTACCTGCAGACCCTGGGAGCAAGTGGCTTCGAGATGGGGCTCGTCGTGGGGCTCGGGGAGATGTGCGCGGCGAGCCTGCGCTACTGGTCGGGGCGGATGGCCGACCGTACGCGCGCGTATTGGGCCATCGCCATTTGCGGCTACACCGTGAATCTCCTCGCGGTGCCCATGTTGGCGTTCGCGGGGAATTGGCTTTGGGCGGGGGCGCTGGTGGTGGCCGAGCGCACCGGGAAAGCGCTGCGCGGGCCGTCGAGAGATGTGCTGCTGAGCGAGGCGACGGCGGAGGTGGGGCACGGCTGGGGATTCGGGCTGCACACCGCCATGGATCAAACCGGGGCGGTGCTGGGGCCGCTGTGGGTGGCGCTGGCGGTGGCGCGCGCACATGGGTTTCGGCAAGCGTTCCTGCCGCTGGCACTGCCGGCGGTGGCGGCGTTGGCGGCGCTGCTAGGGGCGAAGAAGATGCGGGCGGGACACGCGCGGCCCCAACCTGCAAGCGACAACCGCGCAGTGGAATTCCCCAAAGTTTATTGGAAGTACTCAATAGCGGCGGGATTGCTTGCGTTTGGATACTTGGATTTTCCGTTCTTCGCTTACTACTGGGTGCGGCACGGGCTGTTTGCCAACGCCGTGATTCCGCTGCTGTACGCCGCGGCGATGGGGGGCGAAGGGCTGGTGGGGCTGGCGATGGGGCGGATGTTCGACCGCTGGGGGGTGAGGATGCTGTCCTGGGCGACCCTCGTTTCGCTGCTGGCGCTGCCGCTGGGGTTCCTGGGGACGGCAGCGGCGGCGGCGGGTGCAATCGCCTGCTGGGCGGTTGGAACGGGCGCGCAATCGGCGTGCCTGCGGGCGGGGATTGCCGGGGTGGTCTCAATGAACAATCGTGGGCGGGCCTTCGGGACGTTCCACGCGATTTGGGGGATGAGCTGGTTCGCGGGGACCGCGCTGCTGGGCTGGCTGCTGGACCGCAACCTCGTCGCGATGGTCGCCATCGGAATGCTGGCGCAGGCCGCGGCAGCCGGGCTGTTCCTCCAACTACGGGCGCAGCTCGTTCCAGACCAGCCAGTGCGGAGCTAGTAGGGTCGCACCGAAGCGGAGGTAAAAGGCGCGGGCCGCGGCGTTGTCTTCGGCGACGTTGACACAGATGCGGCGCGCGTCGTGGTTGGCGAACCACTGCGCCAGAAGCTTGAGGAGCGCGGTGGCGAGGCCGCGGCGACGGTGCTCGGGAGCGGTGTTGAGCCACTGGAGCTCGCCCTGGCAGTCGAAACGGCAGGAAAGATGGCCGGCGATGAAGGCCACCACCTGGCCATCGAGTTCGGCGACGTAGGCGATGCGAGGGGCAAGCGCGAGCTGGGGATGATGCGCACCGGCAAGATAGTGGGCGATGCGGTCGCCCCAATAGGCCTCGGTGCCGCCCTCGCGGACGCGGAGGTTGGCCATGGCGGTAATGTCGGCCTGCTCGGCGGAGCGGAAGCGGGGCATGGCCGATGATAGCGGCCTATTCCCGGAGCGCAACCAGAGGATCCACGCGGTTGGCCGCGCGGGCGGGAAGGATGCAGGCGATCGCGGACATCACGGCCAGCAGGAGCGAGATGGCAAGATAGGTGGGCACATCGCTGGCGCTGACGCCGACGATCAGGCTCTGCACGCCGCGCGCAAGGAAATAGGCGAGCGGCAATCCGACGGCAAGGCCCCAGGCCAGCATGGTCGCGCCGCGGCGCAGAACCAGGCCGGTGATGGCGCCGGGCGAAGCGCCCAAGGCGCGGCGTATGCCGAACTCGTGCACCCGCTCGCTGACCAGCAGGGCCATCACGCCGTAGACGCCGACCGCCGCGAGAATCAGCGCGAGGACGGCTGCGATGCTCATCATTACCGAAACGTAGGCGATGCCGATGGTGGATTCGTGAATGGTTTGGGCCAGCGACCGGAGATCGAAGAGGGGCTGATTGGGATCGACGGAGGCGACCGCCTGCCGCATGGCAGCGCCCAGGGCAGTGACGTCGCCGCCGCCCGAACGGCGCAAGAGGAAGTAGGCCGAGGCGCTTGGGCTCTGGGCGGCAGGGCGGTACATCGTGTACTCGACGTCGGGATCGCCCCAGGACCATTGGACATCGCCGACGACGCCGACGACCGTGAGCCAAGGCGAGGCGGAGTCGTCGCGGCCGATCTTGAGATGCTGGCCCAGCGGGTTGCGGCCCGAGAAATAGCGGCGGGCGAGGTTCTGGCTGATGAGGACGACGGGCGGAGCGCTGGCGCCGTCGGCCACGGCGATGGTGCGTCCCTGCAGAACGGGGATGTGCAGCATGGGGATGTACGCCGGGCTGACCGATTGCTGCACGGCGTAGCGGGCATGGCTGGCGTCGCGCACGGGCTCGCCGGCGATGCTGAAGCTGCTGAGGTTGTAGTTATTGCCAAGGGGAAGAAAACTGCCGGTGGCGGCGGCCTGCACGCCCGGCAGCGCGGCCATGCGCTCAAGGGCCTTGGAGAAAAATGCGGCTTGGGCGTCAGGCTTCTGGTACTGCGGGTTGCCGGGAAGGTTCAAATCGGCCGTGAGGGTGGACTCGGGGCGGTAGCCGCTGCCGAGGTTGAGCATGGAGTTGAAGCTGCGCACCATGAGGCCGGCGCCTACCAGCAGAACCAAGGCCAGCGCCACTTGGAATGCCACCAAGGTCGCGCGCAAGCGGCGGCGGGAGCCGCCGATCGTGCCGCGGCCGCCTTCCTTGAGGGTGGAGTTGAGATCGGGAGTGGAGGCGTGCCAGGCGGGCGCGATGCCGGCAATGATGCCGGCGAGGATGGCGAGGAGAAGATTGTAGAAGAGAACGGGCACGTCCAGGCGGATGCGGTCCCACCCGCCGATAAAAACCGCGACGTCGGCGGGCATGTAGGCCAGGATGAGCCGGATGGAGACGGCGGCGAAGGCGGTGCCGACGATCGCGCCACCGAGGCCGAGGAGGATGTTTTCGTTGAGAAGCTGGCTCATCAGCCGGGCGCGGCCGGCGCCGAGGGCGGTCCGGATGGCGAGCTCATGGCTGCGACCGAGGACGCGGGCAAACTGCAGGTTGGCGACGTTGGCGCAGGCGAGCAGGAGCAGGAAGGCCACCGCGCCGATGAGGAGGTACATGTAGCTGTAGGTATCGCTGCCGACCACGCGCGTGGCCAGGGGTTGAAGGTAGATGCCCCAGCCGCGATTGGTGTCGGGATAGGCGGCATCGGTGCGCGCGGTGATGGTCCGCATCTCGGCGCGGGCTTGATCCAGGGTGACGCCCGGGGCAAGTTCGCCGGTGACGTGGAGAAAATGGCTGCTGCGGTCGTTGCGTTGGGCTGGGGTGAGGGCCAGCGACATCCAGAGCTCGACCGCTTGGGGCATGGCGGCATCCGCACCGACGATGCCGACAACGGTATAGGGCTCCTGGTCGAGCTGGATGGTCTTGCCGACAAGATTGGGATCAGCTCCGAATTGGTGTTCCCACAGAGCCTTGCTCACGATAACCTCGTGGTCGTGCCCGGGTTGGCCCTCTTCCGGCAGGAAGGTGCGGCCGCGAAGCGGCTTGGCGGGAAGCACATCAAAGAAATTGGTTGAAACGTTGGCGCCCTGCACCATGGCGGGGGTGCCGATGCCGCTGAGATTCATTTGGTTATAGCGGTAATAGGCAAAGC
Source organism: Terriglobales bacterium (assembly GCA_035553115.1). Classification (GTDB taxonomy): domain Bacteria; phylum Acidobacteriota; class Terriglobia; order Terriglobales; family SCQP01; genus SCQP01. Next base: position 5,669 of record DATNED010000191.1, read on the forward strand.
GGTCGAAGCTGCGCGATTGCTGCTGCCAGGCAACGACATTGAAGGCCGACACGTTCTGCGCCTGGGTGGGGGCGCGCTGCGGGGCGACTTCGCCCATGTCCACCAGGCGGTCAAGGCCGCTGTAGGGCAGAGGGTGGAGCAGGATGCCGTTGGCGACGCTGAAAATTGCCGTATTCGCGCCTATGCCAAGGCCGAGCGCCAGCATGGCAATGAGGCTGGGGCCGGGAGACTTGAGAACCAGGCGGAGGCCGAATTTGAAGTCATTCCAGAGGGACATGGCAGTGGCTAGGGGTCAGTAATAGGAGGTACGGCGATGCGGTCCCAAATGTTCGCGGATGCGGCAAGCAGTCAGCACAGGGTCAGGAAAAACCTGTTCTTAGAATAGCGTGCGTCCGGTAAGCTGATGGGCATGCGAACCCTCCTGATGCTGATGGCGGCGGGCGTGGCGGCGCTGAGCGCGCAGACCGCGCATTTGACGGCGAGCTCGAAGACCGTAACCTGGGGGCACTATTGCGCCTGCGACGCGCCGGTGCTGACCGTGAAGCCAGGCGCGACGGTGGTGGTGGACACGCTGCTGACCAACAGCCCGACTGGGCTGGCCCGCAATGCCGTGGCCGACGACCAGATCGAACCGGCGCTGAAAGAGGTCTACGCCAATGTGCCGCGCGAGGCGCGCGGGCCGGGCGGGCACATCCTGACCGGGCCGATCGCAATCGAGGGCGCGGAGCCGGGCGACACGCTGGCGGTGCACATCGAAAAGATCACTGGCCGGATAAATTATGCCTACAACTCCTTCGGCCCCAAGAGCGGCTTCCTGGAGATGCCGAACCAGCGCAAGAGCCGGATCATTCCCCTCGATTGGAAGACGATGATTGCGCATTTCGCGCCCGGGATTGACATCCCGATGCATCCGTTCTTCGGCAGCATGGGCGTTGCGCCGCCGGCGGAAGTCGGCAAGCACAGCTCGACCAACCCGGACCTGATGGGCGGCAACATGGATAACAAAGATCTAGTCGCGGGAACCACGGTGTACTTTCCGGTGTTCGCGCCGGGCGCGCTGTTCTACGCAGGCGACGGGCACGCCGGGCAAGGCGACGGCGAGGTGGACATCACCGCCATCGAGACCTCGTTGGAAGGGACGTTCCGGTTCGAGCTGATCAAACATACCGGGCAGAAGTGGCCGCGGGCGGAGACACCGACCCAGTACATCAGCATGGGCTTCAACCCCGATCTGAAGGCAGCGACGACGCAAGCCATTCAGGAAATGATTGATTTCCTGGTGGCGACGAAAGGTATGACGGCGGCCGACGCCTACATGCTGATCAGCGTGGCGGGCAACGTGCACGATTCGGAGCTCGTGGACCAGAGCATGGGGGTGCACGTGCTGCTGCCGAGAGCGCTCTTCACGAGCCGGCCAGCGGGCGTCGCCAACTGAGCCCTGGAAAGCGGGCGAAGTCGCCGTCGTCGGTAATCCAAGTGCAGCCGGATTCGATGGCCAGAGCGGCCAGATAGGCATCTGCGACGAGATTGCCGCGGGCCTGGGCCTGCTGGCAGAGGCTGGCGAAGATCGGCCAATGGCGCGGGCCAGGCACGATCGGCACGCAATTCTCGCTGCGGCGAAGCGCGGCCGCAAAATCGAGCGCGGCGCGGATGGGATCAGGGCGAGCGAATGCGCGCGGGTGGGTCACCACCCGCACGAACCCGGCCAACACCGTATCCGAGAGCCCAAAAGGTTCGGGGCCAGCTCGCAATTCGTGCAGCCACTCGCGGTATTCGGCATGGCGCGTCGCATCGGACCGAAAGGCGTTCACGAGCAGGTTGACATCAGGCATCAGCATCGAAGCCGTCCAAACGGTCCAGCAACTGCGCGTAGCTATCGAGGCTGACGCCGGGCAGCAGGCCGCCGCGGCATTTCGAAACCGGCAGCGGCTTTTCTTGCGAAACGGTTCGGGAACGGCGGCCGCGGGCCACGGCTTCGCGCAGCGCGTCGGATATCACCGCCGTCAAGGTGCGGTCGGTTTCGAGCGCAAGGCGCTTGGCATCGCGCAGCAGCGCGGGATCGAGGCGGACGGTGGTGCGCTCCATACAGCAAAGCGTAG